>JANWUW010000055.1 GCA_025057935.1 Thermoflexales bacterium | reverse complement strand
ATCGCCCCCTCGGTCATCGCCTCGAAGAACACACGCCGCGTGAACAAAAACAGGATCACCACCGGCGCGGCAATGAGCACGCACGCGGCTGCGATCACTTGATAGTTGATGATGTTTTGGCTGAGGAAGTCGTACATGCCGAACATCGCCGTGCGCACCTCGCGGCGCGTGAGCAGCAGGAAGCCGGCGATGAATTCGTTCCACACGTTGACGAAGCACAGCAAAAACGCTGCCATCAAGCCCGGTGTCGCGAGCGGGATCACAACGCGTCGCAGCGCGCACAGCGGCGTGCAGCCATCTATGAACGCAGCCTCTTCCAATTCGCGCGGGATCGTGTCGAAGAAGTTCTTCACCACCCACACCGCAAACGGCAATTGGAAACCCACATACACCAGCACCATGAACATGCGCTCGTCATAGCCGGGGATGCCCGCCTTGCGCAGGTCAACCGCCATTTGGTACAGCGCAAGCAGGTTGGTCAATAGCGGTATTCCGGTGATAGCAAGGATCGCCACAAGCAGCAGCCGCCGACCACGAAAGCGGTAGCGTGAGAAGGCGTAGCCCCCTAAGCCCGCCAACACAAACACCAACGCCGCCGAGCTGAAGGCGTATAGCAGCGTGTTGGGCACATAGGTGCTGAACATGCGCCCCGTGAGCTCAAAGCCGAACAGCGAGCCCGGCGCAGGCTTTGGCACCAGCACGCGCTCATAGCCCTCAAACACAAAACGGCAATGGCTTAAGCTCCACG
This sequence comes from Thermoflexales bacterium, assembly GCA_025057935.1. GTDB lineage: Bacteria > Chloroflexota > Anaerolineae > J036 > Brachytrichaceae > DRWP01. The sequence goes on along the minus strand of JANWUW010000055.1, from coordinate 60,142 downwards.
TGCCATCGGGGGCATCGCAAGGGAAAAGCACCGGAGGTCGGCGCAGCACATCGGCTTCGCGCTTTAAGGAGGTCACCACTGTGAGCGCAATCGGCAGCAGCATCGCTGCCAAGATCAGCGCCACGAGTGCGTTGCTCACCCACGAGCTCACCCAACGGCGCGAGCGCAGCCGCGGCAGCGCAGGTTGAAGTGCAACACGCATGGCTAAGCCGTTCGCTCCTCCACGCGCGAAACGCGCAGCGTTAACAGGATGAGCATGAGGTTGATCGCAGCCATAATCACCGCGAGCGCAGCAGCACGCCCAAACTCCAACCGCTGAAAGCCAACAGTGTACAGCAAGAAGCTCAACACCTCCGTCGCTGTGCCTGGACCGCCGCGCGTTAAGCTGAACACCAACCCGATGCCGTTAATGCCGCCAAGCATCAGGTTGAACAGCGCCACCACCATCGTGGGCAAGATCAGGGGCAGGATAATGCGGGCGAGCAACTGCATTCCGCTCGCGCCGTCAATGCGCGCGCTCTCGACGATCTCATGCGGCACGGTCTTCAGCGCAGCGAGCAACAGCAAGGTGATGAATGGCAAGGCGCGCCACGATGAAGCGAGGATGAGATACACCATCGCCGGCGCGGGTGGGAACGGGAAGCCCTCAATCCAAGGCTTCGGCGGCGGATCAGAAGGAATGGAAAGCCCTTTTGGCGGAAATAGCGCCGGATTAGAAAGGATCGGAGAAAGCAAGCCGTACTCGGGCACCACCAATAGACCGAAGATCAAGCCGACGATGATGTCTGCAATCACCCACGGGATGAACAGCAGCGTGAGATATGCGCCGCCCAGCCGCAGGCGCTGGTTGAGCAGCAGCGCTATCGCCAAACCAGCGACCATCGTCACCACCACGTAGCCAACCAAGAAGACAACAGTGTGCCCTACGCTCTCGCGGAAGATGGCGCTGTCGAAGATGCGCTCGAAGTTGCGCAGCCCCACCCACTCCACCGCGCCTGCGCGTCGGTCCTGCAGGCTTAGCACGATAGAGTAGATGCCAGGGTAGAACTGCACCACCGCCAACACAAACAATGTGGGCAACAGCAGCCACAAAGGCAACGCGCGGTTGAGCTGATGAGCGAGGCTGCTCGCCCGAGCGATGCGCTGCGCAGAAGCAATCGGAACCCGAGTAGCCATGCCGTTAATGAAGCGACCCTAAAGGCGCGCCGTCTTGACGACCTTTAGGGTCGCAACCGAGTTAGCGGTCAAGCACGATTCAGTTACCCTTGTTGTACTCCTCCTCGGCAGCCTTGAGCACAGCCGAGATGTCTGCCGTTGGATCTTCCTTCACCAGCTTGAAGATCGCGGTCTGGATGATCTTCTTAGCTTCGTTGCGGCGCTCGAGCGTGCCATACCAGGGTCGGCACTCGCTGGCAGCAACAGCCGCAGCAGCCTGCTCGTAGAACGCCTTCGCCACTGGCACGCGCGCTTCAATCTCCGGTAGCATGGAGCGCAACGCAGGGAAGCCACCGCCGGGTCCAAGCACCCAGTCTGGGTTCTGCTCCTTGGTCATGATCCAGTTGATGTAGTCCTTTGCTGCCTCAGGGTTCTTGGCGCCGTTGGGGATCACGAAGCCGGTGACGCCAGTGCCGCAGCCGGGCTTGCGACCGGCAGGCGCGAAGAACGGCGCGATGAAGATATCACCGTTCGTGATCGCGTCCAACATGTCCTCTTCATTGCCCTTGTTGTATTCACGCCCGTTCGGCGCCTTCAGGGGGTTTACGTAGCGATAGCCGAAGATGCCAGTAGGGAATGACGCTGCCTCAGCCGTCTTCATTGGCTCCTCTTCAATAAAGGGCGTGGTGGTGCCATCCCAAGAGCGCGGGTGCACGTAGCCAGCCGCGACGATCTCGCGCAAGAACTGGATCGCTGCGCGGTTCTCGGGGGTGTCCAACTTCATGTTGCCTTGCCCGTCATCAAATGTGCCGCCGAAGGACTTGATCAGCGTGTTGGTGAAGCGCGTTGTGCCCTCGCCATCGGACGCCGTTGAGCCGAAGAAGGTGATCGCGTACACGCCCTTCGCCTTGAGCTGCTCGGCGACCTGCTTGAACTCCTCTGGCGTCTTCGGGTAGCCGTTGGGGAAGTAGTCTTTCCAAGCGAAGACGATCTGCGGCGTTATGGCAACGGGCACGCAGTAAATGCGTCCGTCCGGCCCAGTGCACGCGGCAACCGCGGAGGGATCGAGGTCGCTAAACCAGGGCTGCGCCTTGATCCAGTCAGTGAGGTCTTGCACAACGCCATTCTTAACGAAGGGGATGATGTTGGCGTCACCGGCTTGCATCAGATCAGGAACTTCGCCACCTGCCTGCACCGCTGCGGTGAGGCGCGTCGCCATTTGGTCGAAGGGCTGCGGTTGATTCACCCAGCGCCACTTGCCTTTGAACGCCTCATTGAAAAGCGGGATGGTCTTTCGCAGGTATTCGTTGCCGACGCGCTCGTCGCTCTTCGGGTCAGTGTTGGTCTCGTCGTATTGGTACCACGTGATGAACTCGCGTTCTTGAGCGGCGGGCTGCTCCGGCTGCTGAGGAGCGGCAGGTTGAGCGGGCTGAGCAGCGGGTGCCTGGCAAGCTGTAATGAGCAGCACAGCAGCCAACATCCAAACGATGGCGGACGGAGCTTTCACCTTGTACATCGCGTTCTCTCCTGCATTGCCGCTGAGGGCAAGTTTGTATGGCGCTGATTGTAGTGCGTTCTGAGCAATTTGGGTGTGGATAGCCAAGCGTTGATCGCGGCGCTAAAAATTGGTTGCCAACGGGCTAGAGCAGCGAGATGTCAATTCGAGTTTGCCACAAGCGTATGGTTTCGGCACGCGCGCGCAAGCGCTACATCTTCGCCAGAGCTTGCTGGTAAGTGGCGAGGGCGCGCTCAGTATCGCCGCGTCGCAGGTAAGCTTGACCAAGCAGCGTCAGCAGCTCGGCGTTATCGGGTGTGCGCGCTCGCATTCGCTCCAGTGTCGCGATCAGTTCGTCGAGCTGCTGCCCTTTGGCATGACGCAAAGCCCGCCGCGCTTGCTCTAACGTTGCCGCTGCTTCGTCAGGCATATCCCGGTGCTCGTGCGGCGCGGGTTGCCATTGTGTCGCCTCGCTGCGCGAAAATTGAAAGTCTTGCAGCTCTACAAAGCCAGCCTGATCCTCGAGAGAATCCCAGGCGGCGACTTGCTCCGCGGGCATTTGGGGCATGTTCACCTCCTCGTGTGTGTCCGAGTCCACAAGGGGCAACCAAGCTTTGCTCCACGAGGGCGTCGGTTGTGGTGTCTCCTCCTCTCTGGGATGCAGGTTCAGGGTGAGCGCTGCTTGCGGTGTATGTTCGGCTCCGTACGCAAGAGACGTCCGCCCCTGAAGCAGCGCAGCAGGGGTTTGTTGCCCGAACAAGGCACGCACTTCGCTGTGGTCAGGGTCAAAGCGGGCGACAACCGACCAATGCCAACTCGCAAGAGAGCTCGCTCCTGCCCTGTGCCACACATCGCCAAGCACCACATGCGCCGCCAACACGTCCGGCGCAGTGTTGAGCAGCGCCATGCACTGCTCCGCAGCAACGATATACGCGCCAACACGCCACAAAGCCAAACTCGCCATCAAGCGCATATCCAACCGATCAGGATTCGCCTGCGCCAGGCTTTGTAAGCGGCGCACGGCTTGAGAAAGCCGACCCACACGCAAGTTGAGCAGCGCAGCGCGATATGCCGCGTTGCCTTCGCACGCTCCGCCAAGCACAGCGCGAACCCCCTCAGCATGAGGCAGGTAGTCCAACGCTTGGCGCGCTGCCGCGGCTGCTTCCGCAGTGCGGCCAAGCTGGTGCAATGCATGGGCAAGCCCAGCCAAGGCAGCACCGTCCGTCGGGACGATGCTCACGACGCGCTCAAACACCTCTGCAGCTTCAGACCAGCGCTGCGCGCGCAACGAGGCATGCGCCTCTAGGCGCAGCACGCGCACTGCCTCTGGATGCATTCGGCGTAAGGCGCGTGCTTCTTCGAGGACGCGCTCCACTTCCTCTGCGCTGCTTGTGGAAAGCCTCTTCTCCAGCGCTGTGAGTGCCTCGCTCAGCGACAACGCAGTCATGTTTTAAGAGCGATTGTAGCTAAAGCTCACCCTGCAAGTGCAGAAACTTCCCCGCCTAGGACAGGAGCACGCCATCCCCGGCCAAGTCGCCCCAAGTTTGAGCGTGGTTAAGCGCACCCTGACACTGCGTCTCGCTCGCGCAAGTGTCCTGAACGCATCTTCGATCGCTTGCAGGCTTCGCTTCTCTAGGATGGTAGGTGGCGGAGATTGCCATTCGGCTCACTGGGCGACGCGAATTGCACCTGCCAACGCCCACGCTAGGGTGGCAACCAGTGGGAGGAAGCCTGCAGTGGCTGTCCAGCAATGCGCGCTAGAGCCAGCGCGGAAACGCGGCAGAAACACTAGGAAGGGAACAGCACCAAGCAACCCCCAGCGCCATGCCACTTGAGCATTGAACGCCCACAGCAGCGTCACGCCAAGCGCCAGCCAGATCGACGCAAACAGCGCATGGTGAACCCAGCGCCAGCCGCGCGTGCTCACCCACCCCAGCCGAATGCTCGTGCCGAGCATGGAAGTTGCTGCATACACGCCCACGGTGAGCAACAGCAAGCCCATGCCCGCATGTTAGCGCAGCCAGCTAAGATGACAAGCGAAAGCATCAACTTCCGCCAGCCCACGCGCTAAGCAGGTCGAAGAGCAGGCTCCACAGCAACGCTAATCTTCCAAGACCATTGGCGGCAGCTCGCGCGTCCCTTCTGCTAACTCAAAGTGCAGTGACGAGCGTGGCTGTTGCGGCGCGGGCGGCGTTGAAGCAACCTTTAGCTCGATGAGCCGCTGCATCACGTCCACCAAACGCTGCTTCCACTGCTCAGGCGTGCCGCTGCGCGCGAAGGAAACCTGCGTGCGCCCAACCAACGCATCTTGTCCCACGGCGAGTTGCACGAGGTGAGGCTTCATGTATCTGATCGCCTCAGCGCGGATCACGAGGCGGTTGCCCTCGGTGGCAATGCTGGTCGCCCCCAATTGATTCGCCAGCAGCTTCAGGCGCAACTGGAACATCAAGTTGCGCGCCGGCGGCGGCAGCCTGCCGAAGCGATCCTCCAGCTCTTCTTCGAAAGCGCGGATTGCCTCTTCGCTGTTCAGCGCAGCAGCGCGCCGATACAACTGCACGCGCAGTTGCGCATCGCCGATGTATTGCTCCGGAAGCCCGACAGCCAGCGGCAGATCGATCGTCACTGCGCGCGGCGGCACGGGCGGCGGCGGCTTGCCTTCTCGCAGCGCGCGCAGACGCGCCACCTCCTGCGCCAACAGGCGCGTGAAGAGATCAAGCCCCACGCTGCTGATGTGGCCGCTCTGGCGCAAGCCGAGGATGTCGCCAGCACCGCGCAGCTCAAGGTCGCGCAGCGCAATGGCGTAGCCAGCGCCTAGCCCGCTGCGCTCGCGCAAAGTCTCGAGCCGCAGCCGCGCCTCGTCGGTGATATGCCCACGGCGGTTGTAGAAGAAGTAGGCGTAAGCTTGAACGGCGCTGCGCCCGACACGCCCACGCAACTGATGCAACTCCGCCAAGCCGAAGTGATCCGCGGAGTCAACGATGATCGTGTTGGCGTTCGGGATGTCCAAGCCGCTCTCGATGATGTTGGTGCAGAGCAACACGTCGATCTCGCCGTCTGCGAAGCGCTGCATTACGCGCGCTAGCTCGCGCTCGTCCATTTGACCATGGGCGACGGCAAGGCGTGCTTCGGGGGTGAGGCGCATGAGCGTTTGCTGAAGCTGCGGCAGCGTCTGCACGCGGTTGTGCACGACAAACACCTGCCCGTCGCGATCCAGCTCACGCCGAATGGCTTGCTGCACCAGCGTCTCGTCCCAAGGACCAACGAATGTGATCACTGGCAGGCGCTCAGCGGGCGGCGTCTCGATGCGGCTCACAGCGCGCACCCCGCTCAAGCCGAGGTAAAGCGTGCGCGGTATCGGCGTCGCCGTGAGCGTGAGCACATCCACTTCGCCGCGCAGACGCTTGAGCTTCTCCTTGTCCTTCACGCCGAAGCGGTGCTCCTCATCAATGATCACAAGTCCTAACGCCTTGAACTGCACGTGATCGCTCAGCAGCGCTTGGGTGCCGATCACGATGTCTACGCTGCCCTCGCGCAGCCCAGCGAGGAGGCGCTTCCTCTCCGCTGGCGTGCAAAACCGCGAGAGCATCTCCACGCGCACAGGGTAACTCGCCAAGCGGCGCGAGAAAGTGTTCCAGTGCTGCTGCGCAAGCACTGTTGTCGGCACTAGCACGGCGACTTGCCGCCCATCTTGCACAGCTTTGAAAGCAGCGCGCAGCGCCACCTCCGTCTTGCCATAACCCACCTCGCCGATGATCAGTCGGTCCATCGGGCGTTTGCCCTGCATGTCTGCCTTGACCTCCTGAATGGCGCGCAGTTGATCCTCGGTCTCGATGAACGGGAACGCAGCCTCCATCTCGATTTGCCACGGCGTGTCTGGGCTGTAGGGCGGGCGCTCGGCAAGCTCACGACGCGCGTAGAGTTCTAGCAATTCGCGCGCCACTGATGCAGCGGCCGCACCTGCTTTCTGGCGCGCCTTCTCCCAGTTGCCGCTGCCCAGCTTGTCCAGCTTCGGCGGTGCATCGTCAGTGCCAATGTAGCGCTGCACGCGGTCGAGTTGATGCAGCGGCACGTAGAGGTGATCGCCATCGGCGTACTCGAGCAAGACGTACTCGCGCTCTTGTTCCAGCGGCGGCTGCCCAGGCGCAGTTGGCATGCTCACAGTGAGGCGAACCAAGCCGCGATACACACCGATGCCGTAGTCCTCGTGCACCACTGCATCGCCGATTTGCCAATCAGCGAAGGCGCGCTCAGGAGCGTCGCGCAGGCGAGCGCGAGGACGATAGAACGCAGGCGCGCGCACGTGCCCGTAGATCTCAGCATCGGTGATGAGATGCAACGCGCGCTGGTCTTCCAGCTCCAGCAAGAAGCCCTCGCTCAACGCGCCAGCGACGAAGGTGAGCCCAGGCGCTGGCGGTTCGTCCAGCGCCGTGTGCGCAGCAAGCGGCGGATTGCGCTCGCTCCACACTTCTGCAAGGCGCGCAGCTTGGCGTGAGATCACGACTAGGCGCGGTCGCCGCGCCTCGCCCATCTCGGCGCGTAGGTAATCCATCAACGGCTTGAGTTGCCCAGCGAAACGCGGCGGCGGCAAGAACGCTCGCGCGAGCGGATGCGGGTCGAGCAAGCCTGCCAAGGGCTGACCCAACACAACCCGCTGAGCTTGCATCTCTTCTGCTTGCTGCGCGAACTCCTCCCAAGTCAAGTAGGGCAGAACCTCAGGCGGCGCCGGCAACGCTTCGCGCTCGCGTTGTGCGCGCTGTTCTAGCGCGCGCCATGTCATATGCAGCTCGTCTTCGTCGTCAATTAGAAGCAGCGCCGAAGCCGGCAAGTAGCGCACAAGCGCCTGACGTGCGGCAAGGGTCTGCGCGTTCGGCAAGTCCAGCGGCGTGATGCGCACGGCATCTGCGGCGCTGACGCTGCGCTGCGTAGTCGGGCTGAAGAAGCGCAAAATGTCAACTGTGTTGCCGAACAGTTCGATGCGCACAGGCAGCGCATGCGCAGGCGACCACACGTCCACAATCCCGCCGCGCCGGCTGAACACCCCCACGCGATCGACAACGGACTCAGGCTCGTAGCCAAGCGCGATCCAATGTGCGAGCGCACGCTCGACTAAGAAAGTGTCATCGCGCCTCAAGGTGCGCGTGTGCAATCGAAACGTCTCGACTGGCGTTACTGGCTGCATCAGCGCGCGCGCGGAGGCAACCACAATCGTGCCCGGCTGCGCTTCCGCCAGCGCTGCGAGCGCAGCAGTGCGCTGCGCGATCACCTCGCGCGCCGGCAGCACGCTGTCGTAGAACGCCGTGTTTGGCTCGGCAAAGCGCAGCGGCTCGAAACCGCTGAGCTGCATGATCGCGTCAGCGGCTACGCGCGAAGCCTCGATGGATGCAGTGACGTAGAGCAATGGGAAGCCGGCGCGTGCCAACACCGCGGCAACGAACACACGCGCAGCACGCGGCAACCCTAGCGCGTTGGGCGCCATGCGCTGCAGCAAAGCGTCCTTCAGCGCCACGAAGGCACGCGATTCACTCAAAAGTTGCGTCAGTCCCTGCAAGGGCATAGCGATTCATGCAGCCGCCTTCATCTCCTGTCGGAAGCTCTCGATGTTGATCGCTAAGCGCGGCAACTTCAGGCTCAACCCGAAGCCCGCAAACGCCAGTGCTGCCACTGCCGCAAACATCGAGCCATAGCCGAGCGCGCGTTGACCCGCAGCGATAAAGCTATCCAACCACAGGCCGCCCAGCAACGGCGAAAGCGCTACTATGCCGCTCACAGTGTTCAGCGCGCCGACATACATCGCGCGGTGGCGCTGCGGCGCGCTGTCCATCAGGTAGCTCACCACGCCGAGCACCAGCGAGTGCTCAATCGCGCCACGCAACGCGAAGATCAAGAAGAACGACGCTAACGCCAACGCACGCGGCGCCTCGGCGCTCAAAAGAACAAAGAGCAGCGCTGTCGCTGGCGCGATTGCCTGCATCAACGCAGCTGCGCGCACCACGCTGAGTGCCGTAAAACGATCAGCGAGCCAACCGAAGAGCGCAATGCCGGCCAGCCCACCCACGATCAGCGCCATGTTAAATTGACCCGTGACGCCCTCGCCCAGTTGCAACACCTCGCGCGCGAACACAAGGTAAAACGAAGCTGCCATCAGCTCAATGCCGGTCAGCAAACGCAGCGTGAGCACGCGCACGAATGTCTTGTCGCCGCGCAAGGCTTGGCGCAAGCTGGAGAGAAACGCCACATGTTGCGCCTGCTGTTGCTCAGTCGGGTCCATGGGGATCTCGCGGATCAACATTGCTGCGACCAGCGAGATCACCATGAACACCCATGTGCACGTGAAGACCAAGGCGTAGTTCTGCGGAAACGGCAGACCGGTCTCCGGCGCTAGGATGCGCTCGACCGCCACGCCAGCGCCGATGCCCAGCACGCCGCCGAGAATCTGCCCAACCGAGACCACGCGCGCGCGGATGCGCGGCGAGAGCGCGCGGCTGAGCATGTCGAACCACGCCACGCCAGCAAGCGCATCGCACACGTTGAACGCAGCCACCGCGCCGATCAGCATCCAAACAGTGAGCAGTGGCGGCTGCGCGCCTGTGATCATCAGCCACAGTGCGAGCAACAAGAAGGCATTGCGCCCGAATAGGCTGGGGATGATCAAGTATGGCTTCTGGTATCGCTTGCCACGCACAACGCGCGCCGCGACGAGTTGTGGCAAAAACCAAGAGACTGCCCACGTCATGCCCACCGCGCCGATCAGCGCTTTGTCTTCAGTGAGCTGCGAGGCAAGCCCGACCAACACCGTGGTGGACGGCACGAAATACGTGCCCACCATGAACGCCATGATGTCGGTCATGAAGGCGAAGATGTTGCGCCGAGCATCAACAGGAACAGGAGCGCTCTCCGACGTCAGCGCGATCGCGGACTGCATTGCTTGCGTCATCGCAAGCAATCATACGGTCGCGGGCTGAGGGCTGCGTGAAGGCGGCGCTTTTGCTCAGCCCCCATGCGCCAGCAGCGCTTCCACCAATCGCTCAATGTCAGCGCGCGTAGTGTAAGCCTGCACTGACACGCGCAGCAGCTTCAGGCCGCGCCACTCGATGAGCGGCACCTCGACGCGATAACGTTCGCGCAGCGCTCGGCTCAGAGCAGCAAGGTTAGTCGAGTCCGGCAAGCGAATTGCAACCATCTGCGCGAACCAGGACGCGCGCGTCGTGCAGAGCGACTGAGTGCACCACTGCGCCTCGAGGTAAGCGCGCAGCTCTGTGGCGATCGCAGCGCACAAGGCGCGCACGCGCTCCCAGTCGTGCTCCTGCATGAAGGCAATCGCCGAAGGCACAGCGAGGAACGCAGCTAAGTCACGTGTGCCCAGCCACTCCACGTAGTCATGTAAGGGGCGCCCAGAGTTCGCATCGTGACGCCATCCGTGCCCCACCACTAGCGGCTCGATGAGGTGCTGCACTTCGCGGCGGGCGAAGAGGAAGCCGCTCCCCTTTGGCGCGAGCATCCACTTGTGGCAGTTGCCGATGTAGAAGTCAGCGCCAAGCGCATCGAGGTCTAGCAGGCGCTGCCCAGGAACGTGCGCGCCATCAACGACGGTGATCAGCCCTGCCTCGCGCGCGCGGCGACAGATCGGCTGCACGGGCAGCGTCAGCGCTGTGGGCGAGGTAATGTGGCTCAAGAAGATCACGCGCGTGCGCGGCGTCACCCCGCGCCAAAACGCCTCCACCCATGCTTCTGGATCGTCGAACGGCAGAGGCACGTCTTGCGCGATGTAGCGCGCGCCAGTCTTGCCGCACACGTATGCCCACGCGTTGTTACAAGCAGCGTACTCGTGAGTGGTCGTGAGGATTTGGTCGCCTTCGCGCAGGATCGCGCGCAACGAGTGCGCCACGACGTTCACGCCAAAAGTGGCGTTGACGACAAACGCGAGCTGGTCGGGCATCGTGTGCAAGTACGCAGCGAGCGCAGCACGTGCCGCATCCATGTGCTCAACCCATTGGCGCATGAAGCCATCGGGGTGCTCCTCGAAGACCTGCTGCCAATGCTGATACGCGGCAAAAACAGGGCGCGGGCAAGCGCCGAACGAGCCGTGGTTAAGCATGGCGACATCGCGTCGCAGCAAGAAGTGATCGCGCAACCCCAAGCCCGACAGCGCATCGAGGGCATCGCTGAGCGCAGAGGGTAAGCGGACACCTGCCACGTTCGGCTGCAAGTGCAATGCGCCTTGCGCTGCTCTGCGCGGTCAGCACCGCGCTTAGCCTCCGTTGCGTCGGTCGCCGCCTGCACAACAGGCGCTCATCTCCAACAAGAAGCGCGCGCTCGCTTGAATGCCGCGCTCGTAAGCGCGGATGGAAAAGCGTTCGTTTGGCGCATGCACGTTGTCGTCAGGCAAGCCCATGCCCAATAGAACGATTGGCACGCCGAGTTGACGCTGCAGATCGGCAACAATGGGGATCGATCCGCCTTCCAACTCGAAGATCGGTTCTGCGCCATACGTCGCTGCGGCGGCGCGCATCGCCGCACGCGTCACAGGCGTGTGGCGATCGATCAACACAGCAGGCGAACCGCCACCGAAGCGCACCTCAACCTCTGTGCCAACGGGAGCGATGTTGCGCAGGTAGTCAGCTACGCGCTCAGCGACGCGCTGGGGATCCTGATACGGCACCAAGCGACAAGTGATCTTGGCGTGCGCCTCCGCTGGGATGATGGTCTTCAAGCCTGCTCCAGTGTAGCCGCCCCAGATGCCGTTCACTTCAAACGTGGGACGCGCACCGCGGCGCTCAGCAAGGCTGTACTCTGGCTCGCCGAACGCAGCCAATGCGCCAGTCTCTCGGCGCAGGTCAGCTTCGGTGTAGGGAGCGCGCATGAGGGCAGCACGCTCTTCTGGATCAAGCGCGCGCACGTCATCGTAAAAGCCTGGAATGCGCACGCGCCCCTGCTCATCTTTCACTTGCGCCAGCATCTGCGCAAGCGCGAGGATTGGGTTCTGCACCAACCCGCCGTAGTGCCCCGAGTGCACATCGTGCGCCAAGCAGCGCACAGTGACCTCTAGGTGGACCAGGCCGCGCAAGCCGTACACCAACGAGGGCTGATCAAGAGCGCGCATGGCGCTATCGCTGATCATCACGCAATCGCAGCGCAACAAATCAACATGCGCCGAGACGAATCGGCTTAAGCTCGGGCTGCCGATCTCCTCCTCGCCTTCGATGAGGAACTTGACGTTGACGGGAAGCGTGCCCTGCGTGTGCAGAAGTGTCTCGACGGCTTTCACATGGGCGAAGTGTTGACCTTTGTTGTCGCTAGCACCACGCGCGTAGACGTAGCCATCGCGCACCGCTGGGGAGAACGGCGGCGTGTCCCACAACTCAAACGGATCAGCCGGTTGCACATCGTAGTGCCCGTAGATAAGCACTGTCGGGGCGTGAGGGTCGCGCGCACGCCATTCAGCGTAAACCACAGGGTGCCCATCAGTGCGCAACACCTCCGAGCGCAAGCCAATATGCCGCAAATGCTCCGTAAGCCACAGCGCGGCCATGTGCACGTCACGCGCATGTTCTGGGCGCGCGCTCACGGATGGAATAGCAAGAAACTCCAGCAACTCCTGCAAGAAGCGCTCGCGATGCGCTTCGAGATAAGCGAGGGCTTGCGCAAGCATGGTGCCGGTATTGTAGAACGGCATCGTGCTACAGTACCCTCTATGCTCCGACCAGCGCCCTTAGAGCAGAGCCTCCGACAAGCAGGGCGACGCGCGTGGGTTGAGCGCTTGGTGGCTCTCGGGATCGCGATTGGGGTGGGTTTAGCGCTGTTCCAGCCAGCGCCCCTAGACGCAGCCCTGCCCGAGCTGCGCGCCGGGCAGTGGGTGTTGGTCAGCCGTTGGGCATACTGGCTCGCCGCTCCTAAACGCGGTGAGATCGTCGCGTTCTACGATGCTGAAGCAAGCAACCTCCTACGCTTCGCTTACGTGGTTGGTTTGCCTGGAGAGGAAGTGGTTCTTTCAGGTGGCGCCTTTGTGGTTGATGGGCGCGTGATGCTCGCTCTAGAGGCAGCGCTTGCCTTTGCCCCTACAGCGCCTCCCTCGGAATCGCGGCGATACCTCTTGGAGGAGGATGAGTATTTGGTAGCGGAAGAACTTGTCGCCTCCCGCGCGCTTTCGGAAGAGGCAAGCCTGCGCCTCGTGCGTCGTTCGGCGATCATCGGGCGCGCATGGCTGATTTTCTGGCCCATCGAAGCCCTTGCACTGGTCCAGCACCCAAGGCTGCAATTCGCTCAACCCTAGCAAGCGCCAACGTCACAAGAAACCCTTGAAAGTTTAAGCTTTCAGCGGGACAATATGCCCCTATGACAGGCAAAGCCTTCATCGTTAAGCGCACCATCGCAGCGCCGCCCGACTTGATTTACCTCGCTTTCACCAACGCCAACGCGCTGACCGAGTGGCTCTGCGATCTTGCGCTCGCGTATCCCCACCCCGGGGGTCGGCTGTATATGCAGTGGCGAGATGGACGCGCCCGCTTCGGCACTTACGTCTCCCTAACTCATGGAAAAAAGTTGACCTTCGATTGGCGCGGCGATGAAGAAGATGATTTTTCACAGGTCAGCATCGCGCTCGCTGAGAAGGACGATGTAACAACGCTCACCCTTAGCGAGAGCAGCGAAAGCAAAGGTTGGAGCAAGCGCGCTGCACAAGCAGAAGCTTTTTGGAACACAGCGCTGGACAATTTGGTGAGCGTGCTCGAAACAGGAACTGATCAGCGCGAGCGCCCCTACCTCGGGCTGGAGGTCAGCCCCCTTGAACCCGGCGAAGAAGGCGTGCGCGTGATTCACGTCTTCGCCGAAAGCCCAGCCCACCAAGCAGGCGTCCACGTGGGCGATGTGATCACCGCAATTGGCAACGAGCGCGTCACCGATGTGCTCTCCTACGATGCAGCGCTACACCGCCAAACGGTGGGCGCGCGCGTGAAGCTCGCTTTCGCGCGCAACGGCAAGAAGCTCAGCGCAACCGTGACGCTCGCAAAGGCTCCCTCGGTGGAGATTCCAGATTCTCACGAAGCTTTAGCGGAGATCGTCGCGCGCAAATACACCGAGGTTAATCGCGACCTCACGCAGGCGCTAAAGGGAGTGAGCGACGAGCGCGCTGCGCGTGCACCAGCACCGGGTCAATGGAGCGCACGGCAAGTGCTCGCCCACCTCATCGAAAGCGAGCGCTACTTGCACCACTGGCTCACCTGTTTGATCGCCGGCGAGGCATTGATCCCGGAGTGGCCTCCCACAGGGATGCGCGAGCGGCTCGACGCTGTGATCAACGGCTTCCCCACGGTGCAGGCGCTGCTCACAGAGCTGAAGCGCAACGAGGCTGAGACTGTCGCCCTGCTCAACGCGTTGCCGCCCGCTTTCCTCGCGCGCAAAGCCAGTTACCGCCGCCTCGCAGAGGTGGTGCTGGACTGGCCCAATCATGCGCGCGAGCACCTTGAGCAAATCAAACACGCCGTGCGGCACGCCAAGGCATTCGAGGCGTGGTGAGGCGCAGCGAGGGCAATCCTTCTCACATCCCCAAATACTTCGCCAATTCGACCATTGGGTAACTCACGCGCTCTCCGTAGGGACGACGCCCCTTGTCGAAGGTGGCATCAATGCCGATCTTGGTGCCAATGCCTTTGCTGTCGTTGGCAGGGTCCATCTCGTGCCCCTGCGCACGCGGCACTGTGAACACATCTTGCCCCCAATCCACGCGCGTGATCAACGCCCACACTAGGTCGCTGGGGTCGTAGAGGTCCACATCAGCATCCACCACCACGCACACGCGGAAGTTCGGATGCGCAGCAAATGCAGCGAGCGCGACGTTGCGCGGCTCGCCCATGTTTGTTTTCCTCGCCAATTGCACCACCACCAAGAAGCCGTTTGCGTAGGGCGGGATGTGCACGGCTTTGACGTTCTTGCTCGCGTGGCTCACAAAGCGCATGAGCAGCGGCTCGCGCGGCAACACATTGCCGATATAGATGTGCTCGTGCCAGCCGGGCACGATGGTTTGGTAGATGGGCTGGTCGCGCCAGCCGATTGCTGTCACTTCGAACACGGGCGAATCCCATGGCTCGCCGTAGTAGCCATGGAACTCTGCCAGCGGTCCTTCGCTGCGGCGCACGCCGGGCAGCAGGTGCCCTTCGAGCACCAGCTCAGCGTGCGCTGGAATGGTGTCTACGTCCACTGTGACGCCGCGCGTCACCTCAATCGGACGACCGCGAATGGCGCCCGCGATGTTGGTCTCGTCGCCTTCGTATTTGCAACCCGCAGCAATCATCAGCGCGGGATCGAGCCCAATCGCCACAGCAACGCCGAGTGGCTTTCCCTTTGCCTCAGCCGCAGCATGCGCGCGCTGCAAATCGCGCCACTGGTTAATGTTGATCCCAAACGTGCGCGGTCCGAGGATTGCCATGCGGTTGTAGCTGAGGTTGCCAATCCCTGTTTCGGGGTGCTTGCTGATCACCACGCCGCCGGTGATGAAGCGACCACCGTCGCCCACGGCGTGCTTTGGGATGGGCAAGGCACGCACGTCAATTTTGTCCGGGTCTGTGACGAGGTTGCGCTTCCAAGGTGCTTCGCTCACGCGCACAGGGGGCACAGCGTTGGCAGGATCAAGCACCCGCGCCATGGTCGCGGTGATCTCGTGTCGCGCGCACCCTAGCGCTAACGCTACACGCTCAGGGTGGGCGAGCGCGCTGCTGAACAGCCGCCAACCTGCGAAAGGGCGCGCGGGGTCTTCCTCGTAAATGTTCTCGAACAACGGCGCGGGCTGTTGCATCCGCTCGCAGGTCGCACCGATGTTCGCCGCCTCGTGGATGATGCTCACAGGTCGGCGAATGCGCACAAGCTGACCCTGCGCTTCGAGCAGGGCGAGATACGAGCGCAGGTCGTAGACTTCATCAGGGCGCATGTGTGGATTGTATTGCCCACAGCGCTCTGCGTGCGGCTCGCCTCAATCGCAGAACAGCCCTCTCCCAGTCAACAAACTCAGTGCACCGTCCACTGCTGAAACACCTGCCACTGCATACTCTGTGGCGCGCCCAATCTGCCGATGGAACAAAAAGGTGCCAGTGCGCGAAATTGCCTCGAAGGCAAATGTCTGCGCTAGCGCACACGCCACATCGTCAAGCGAAGCCACTTTCTCCGCTCCACTCAAATCGGGTGCAGGATCGTCGGCGGAGGTGGGCAACTGGGCGATCAGCGCAGTGGCGCTCTCGAGCTTTTTGTACATCGTGGCTGCAAAGACCAGCCACACGCCACCCGCGAAGCTGAAGCCGCCAATTCCGATGAGGGTCATGAGATCGCTCACAAGCAGCGCTGCCTCTAGGGCTTTCACGGGTGAGAGGCGGCTACCGCCACCAGCAGTTTTCGCGCCTTCGCCGCCGAGCACACCCCACACTGCGCCTTGTCGGCTTACTGCCCAGCCGGCAGGCGTGCCGTCTGCAGGGAACAGCAGGAGATGTTCACCGCCCAGCCACGGGGCGAAGACCTCAAGCAAGCGCCGCCGCTCTACTTCGCTCAGACCTTGTGCCTTGAGCGCCTCGTTGACTTGGTAGTCGTAGCGTGCTTGGCGCATGGGCTTCCCACGCACGAGCTTCAGCGTGTTGTGCTCAGGGAAAGCTGCTGCCTCAGCCAGGGCTAGCCTTGCTGTGCGCTGAACGGTGAGTCTAAAAGCTTTGGAGGGATCAGCATCCGCGGTGCGGAAGCCTGCAAGCGGCAGCAGATCCACCCACTGCCTTGCTGCCAATTGCCCTTCTGGGGTTTGCGTTGGGAGCACACAGTGCAAGGTGACGCGCAGCCCGGTCTCGAACGTCATGGGCTGGTTGGGGTCGTCGGCGAGTGGGAGACTGGCGAGATGAAGGTCTGGAGGCGGCGCATAAAGCAGGGAAGTGGCGAGCGCCTTAAGGCGTTCGCCGCGGTCGCGCTTCTCTAACACAGGGCGCAACGAGAGTATGGCGGTGTATGCATCATCAAGAATCTGAGCCAGCGAAGGCGCACCTGCCTCGAAAGCGAGCGTGAACCTACCCTGCAAGGCACGGCGCACTTCTTCCAAGTGTTCCGCTGTGGGGCGCTCCTCGTTCTGCTTTGCAGCTAGCCCAGCAAGCACGCGGACAACAGTTTGGCTACCAACCGTGACGCTCAAGAACAGCCCACTCAACGCAGGTGGCGTCGCTCGCGCGCTTGACTGCGGCGGGGTGTAGGTCGTCTCCGCCAAGATTTTCTTGCTCGGTCGCTCAGCAGCGCCGTATAACTCAAACAAACGCACGCTGCGCGGTGCGTCAGCGCCTTCTCGCGCGTAGTAGCTGAAACGGTACGGAGGCAGCAGCGCTGTGCTCAGCACGCGCACAATGGCACCGATAGCTGCATCGCGGCTGTCGGCAGAAAATGCACCGAGCCGACCTGCCTGACCTAAATGTTCCAACATCGCTGGGTCTGTCTCGCCTACTCCGATCACAACAGCGGGAGGGCCGGCACGCACCGCAGCAGCCAGTTCGGGCGGCGGCTCGGTCAAACGCTCTCCAGCAGCGCTGACTGCCTGACCGTCGGTGATCATCACAATCACGGATGCGCCCAAGCGCCCCGCATCGGCGAGCGCCTCCCACAGGCGCGAGCCCCAGCCCGATGCTCGTCTCACCTGCTCTGCAAGCGCGCGCGGCTCATCCGTCCACTGGGTGAACCTCGCGTCCGCAGTGCCCTCGAAGATCTTGGCAATGCGAAATTGAGCGCGTGGATCGGCTGCTTTGATCTGCTCAGCCACGGCTTGCACCAACGCTTGCGCCCCCTCGAAACGAAACTCGGCGGGGATGCTGCCCGAATCATCCAAGAGGAAAAGCACACGCGGCGCAGGGCGTGCCCATCGCTCCATTACTGCCTGCACAGGCTTGCCGTCCTCTTCGATGAGGAAATGTGCCGCCGCGAGGTTTTCGATGATGTTGCCCTGAGCATCTCGCGGCGTTACCTCCAGTGTGATGAGCGGAAAAGTAGACGCTTGCAGTGTAAACTCGGCTGCGGCGATCAACGGAGAGTTGCCAAGAGGTCGCACAGGCGGCAAGGGTTGCCCATTCACGTTCAGACCGTTGCTTTGCTCGCGCACTACTTGACCTGCAAGGGTAAAGGGATTGCCCACACTGCTCAGCTCACGGGTGGCAGCAGCGTCCAGATCTGGACCGCGCACCAGTAGCACTGGCGTGAGCATGGGTCGGCGCGCGCGCACTGAATGTTGGCTTTGGCTGAGTGCCTCGTCCAACGAACGCGCAGGTGGCACAAATGCTATCTCCACCTGCCGCCCTGCCACCTCCTCAGCGCTCCAAGTGCGCTCCGCAAGCACAAAGCGATCGGCGGGAGCGTGGCTATGTGCAGCTTCAACACGAACGCTAACGGTGAGCGGTGGACGATGAGGTGGCGCCGGTCGAAGCTTGCGTTCCAACGGCAAAAACACAGGTCCTTGCTGCGCCCAAAGGTTGACCAATCGCCGCTCACCACCCATCAGCACCTGCACGCTTGGCAGAAAGATCACAGGGTCCGCAGTGCGGAACGGCGCAGGCGCTTTCGCTTCGCCTCCGAAGGCAGAGAGCAGCGCTTCAGCGAGCGCAGCCGACTCGCGACCTTGGGGGTCGAACGAAGGGGAGAGCTTCGGTTCAGGCAAATTGAGCGCGCGCTGCACAGCAGCACGCGTAGCCTCATCGAGAGCAGGCGAGAAGGATGCCGTGGCTGCGCTGCGCATGACCTCTGCCGTCGTTAGCGTCCTTGGGAGACGTAGCTCTGTTGCAGACGCTTCCACCACCTCTGCTTGAAACCCTGCACGATTAAGCAGCTCAGCCAGCAGCTCAGCAACTTCGCGGGGCGTGCCACTGCCGCCGCGCAACGTGGCGCGCGTCCCCCAACGCCAGCCGGTGACGGCATTGCCCATATCGTTCTCGCTAGCGGGACACACAGCGATGAACTCGCGCACGAAGCGCACAAGACCTTCCGCGTCGCGCGCCTCGACGAGCCTCTCCGCACGAGCAAGAAGGTGGTCTGGGCTTGCACGCACTGCTCGGCGCAATACCTCAAGCGCATCGAAGAAGCCAAGCGGAGGCAGCGTTGGCTCAATGGGCGGCGATGCAGTGGGGGTAGTGGTAGGTGCTGAGGTCGGCGTTGGCTCTGCCTGCTCACTTGCGCCACAGGCTTTGAGACCCAGCGAGGTCGCTGCTACCAAAGCGAGAAACTGTCGGCGGGTTAAGGTTGGCGCTCTCATTGCACTTCTGCTGCAAGGGAATGTATCGCGCGGGTGTCCACAAAGCGTCCACATCTCACTGCACTTGGGGCGAGTAACTGACGTTGACGTGCGCATGCTAGCTTTCCAGAAGCATTAAAATCTGCGCGACTCTACAAGGCGACGCTTGGACTAGGTGAGCTATGGCAACAGCGACGACATCGGACCTGCGGCGCGGCATGCTGATCCGTTACAACGGCGACGTTTGGCGCGTGATCGACTATCAGCACATCGCCCCCGGCAACTGGAAGGCGATGGTGCGCATGAAGCTAAAGAACATCTACAACGGCAAAATCATCGAGGATCGCGTGCGCGCCGGCAGCGAAATTGACGTGGTGGAGTCGGAGCTGCGCCCGGCGCAATTCCTCTACAAGGACGGTTCCACTTACCATTTCATGGATACCGAGACCTTCGACCAGGTCGCCCTCGACGAGAGCATGGTCGAAGAGGCAGCGCCGTTCATGAAGGAGAACGACATCGTCAACCTGCTCGTGCTCGATGGTCACCACATCGCCGGCGTCGAGCTGCCGACGTTCGTCACGCTGCGGGTGGTGCAGGCGGAGGTTGCCGTGCGCGGCGACACTGCAACCAACGTGATGAAGAACGTGACGCTCGAGACGGGCGCTGTGATCCAAGTGCCCGCCTTCATCAAGGAAGGCGACCTCATCCGCATTGATACCCGCACGGGCGAATACATCGAACGCGCGAAAGAGTGAAGCTCGAAGTGAATCACCAAAGGAGGCGCGTGCAGGGCTGCAAGAGGTGCTGCGCGTGCTTTTGCTTCACGGCTCTGACGGCAACGGTGAGAAGATCGCCGTGATCAGCGGAAACGGCGTCGGCGCAGGGGTGGGTTCGACGGTAGGACGCGGTGTGCGCGTGGGGCGTGGGGTTGGCGCTCGCCTACGCGGGCGCATTAGCGGGGTCGCCGCTAGTGGCTCTGGCATTGCAGGCGAAGCCCAGCTCGAGAGAGCGCGTGGCATGCGCGTGGGTGTCGGCGTTAGCACCGTGCGCGCAGTTGGCGTCGGCGAGGAGACTGGCGCAGGCACAAATTCAATAAGCGCGCGCGGTGCTGCGGAAGGAGTGGGCAAAAGCGCCGAACGCGTGCTCACTGACTCGAAGATTGCCACCAGCACAAGCGCAAACATCAGCAGAAGGATCGCCATAACTATGGCGAGCGCCAGCCAAAAGCGCCGCCCTTCGAGCAGCGACTGCGTCCGCGCTGCCGCTGTGCGTCGTGCAGGCAACGCGCGTCGTGCCGGAAGCGGCGCTGGCGATTCAAAAGCCGCTTTGAGCGCACGCGCAAATGTGCCTGCCATTGGCGGTCGCTTCGCTGGCGATTTGTCCATCGCCCACTGAATCACCGCGCTCGCAGCTTGCGTTACTGCAGGGTTGAACTCAGAGACAGAGGGAGGTGGCTGCTCCACGTGCTGACGCGCAATGGCGATCTCGTTCTCGCCTTCGAAAGGAGGGCGTGCAGCCAAAGCGTAAAACGCAGTTGCGCCAAGCGCGTAGATGTCCGCTGCCTTCGTGATGGCGTAGCTGCCTAAGACTTGTTCGGGCGCCATGTAGTGCACTGACCCCACGCGCACGTTCGTCGCAGTGTAGTGTGTCGCGCCGATCAGCTTTGCTACGCCAAAGTCGGTGAGCTGTGCGCGCCCATCCTCACGAATCAAGATATTGCTGGGCTTGACATCGCGGTGAATGATGCCGCGCCGATGGACGAAGTCCAGCGCTCGAGCTACGTCTTCAACGAGGCGCACTGCCTCCGCAGGCGACAACGCACCACATCGTCGCACACGGCGCTCCAGCGACTCACCCCTAACATACTCCATGACGAGGTACGGCACCCCCTGCTCGACCCCAGCGGCGAGTACGCGCACGATGTTCGGGTGAAGCAGCGAGAGCGTTGCCTCCTGCTGGAAGCGCATCCAAGCGCTGGGCTGACTCACAACGTGGGGTGCAAGTAGCTTGAGCGCGACAATCTGCCCTTGCGCATCACGCGCTCGATACACCACAGACATCCCGCCGCGACCGATCTCGACCAACTCACGGAACGAGCCGAACGACTCCAAGGCGCTCACCAGCAACAAGTGTATTCCCAAGACGAGGCAGGCATTGCTTACTGCATACAATCCTCACTCGCCGTGAACGCGTTGCTCACCTTCCTCGCCGTAACTCCCCTGCTTCTCTTGATCGTGCTTGCCAACCTTGCAGAGCGAGCACCCACGATGCGCACGCCGCTCTTCCTCATGCTGGGAACGCTGAACGGCTTGACTCTGCTGGTCGGCTTGGGACTCACCGCTGCGTCCGCCACAACGAACCCACTGGGGAGTTTGATGCTCCTCGCCGGCAGCGCTGTCAGCACTGCTCTGCTCGTGCCCAGCGTGCGGCGCATCGCAGCGCGCTGGCTTCGATTGCACGCGGAGAGCGCCGTGGCGACCACTGCGCTCAGCCTCACTGCTTGGGCATTGGGAGTTAACCTCTTTCAGGCGATTTCGCTGAGCCCGCTGCTCTTCGAAAGGGCGCAACAGCCAGAAGTGCAGCTACAACTCCGCCAGACCTACTTGGATATCCTCGTTTTTCCACTGCTCACGTTCTTGCTGGCGAGCTTTCTTGGCGTCGGGCTGTATACACGGCGCACACAAGATGAGGTGTTGCAGCGGCTTGGCTTCCAACGACCTTCGTGGCGTGATGCGATCACTGCAGCACTGGTCACGCCGCTACTCGTTGGGCTAGCGCTTGCCACCGAGGCGCTCTGGAGGGCATTAGACCCGCAGGGACTGGATCGCGTCGGTGGGCTATCGCGAGCGCTGCTTGGCGACCTCCGAGGCGTCACAGGAGCGCTTGCGATCGGCGTGGCGAGCGCGCTGGGCGAGGAAGTGTTTTTCCGCGGCGCTTACCAGCCGCGCATGGGAATTCCGCTTACCGCTCTGCTGTTCACCTCTTTCCACACACAGTATGGGATAACCCCTGCCACAGCGCTGGTGTTCGTGATAGGCATTGTGCTCGGGCTCGTGCGCCGTTATCGCTCCCTGAACGCAGCCATCAGCGTGCACTTTCTTTACAATGTCGCTGTCTTCCTGCTTGAGGGAACAAGCTAACGCGCCGTTAGCGCGCTGCTTCTGAAAATCTAATGTCCTCTGACTATAGTGCAGACAAACTCGAGAGGTGCGTTAAAGCAAAGGAGGCTTGTAGGATGTCGAAGATTGTAGGCATTGACCTGGGCACGACCAACAGCGTGGTAGCGGTGCTGGAAGGCGGCACGCCTACTGTGATCCCGACGGCGGAAGGCGGCAACTTAACGCCGTCCGTGGTCGCGTTCAAGAAAGACGGTGAGCGTCTTGTCGGGCAAGCTGCCAAGCGCCAAGCCGTGGTCAACCCAGAGAACACCATTTTCTCGATCAAGCGCTTCATGGGGCGCCGCTACGATGAGGTCGAAGAGGAGCGCAGGCGCGTCCCTTACCAAGTCGTCTCTGGTCCGGCAAATGACGCGCGTGTGAAAATCCCGAACACCGGCAAGGTGTATACCCCGCAAGAGATCAGCGCGATGATCCTCGCCAAGTTGAAGGCGGATGCCGAGGCGTATCTCGGCGAGCCAGTCACCAAGGCGGTGATCACTGTGCCGGCGTACTTCAACGACTCGCAGCGCCAGGCAACAAAAGACGCGGGGCAAATCGCTGGCTTGGAGGTGTTGCGCATCATCAACGAGCCCACCGCAGCCGCGCTCGCCTATGGCTTGGATAAGAAGAAGGACGAGACCATCCTCGTCTTCGACCTCGGCGGCGGCACCTTCGACGTGTCCATTCTCGAAGTTGGCGATGGCGTGGTAGAGGTGAAGGCGACCAGTGGCGACACCCATCTCGGCGGTGACGACTGGGATGCGGTGATCATGGACTGGATGATCAACGAGTTCAAGAAGGAGACGGGCATTGACCTGCGCAGCGATCGCCAAGCGCTGCAGCGCCTAAAGGAAGCAGCCGAGAAAGCCAAGATCGAGCTCTCCTCGATGATGGAGACCGAGATCAACCTGCCCTACATCACCGCAGACGCCACCGGCCCGAAGCACCTGCTGCTCAAGCTCACGCGCGCCAAGTTCGAGCAAATGAGCGAACATCTCGTGCGCCGCTTGCGCGGACCGGTTGAGCAGGCGCTGCGCGACGCCGGCCTTAAGATGAGCGACATTGACGAAGTGGTGCTGGTCGGCGGCGCAACCCGCATGCCGATGGTGCAGGCGCTGGTGCGCGAGATGACGGGCAAGGAGCCAAACAAGAGCGTTAACCCCGACGAGGTGGTGGCGATCGGCGCAGCAATCCAAGCAGGCGTGCTGGCTGGTGAAGTGAAAGACGTGCTGCTGCTCGACGTGACGCCGCTCAGCCTCGGCGTGGAGACGCTCGGCGGCGTGATGACGGTGCTCATCCCGCGCAACACAACCATCCCCGTGCGCAAGAGCGAGATCTTCAGCACTGCTGAGGACAACCAAACCGCGGTTGAGATCAAGGTATACCAGGGTGAGCGCCCCATGGCAGCAGACAACATGCTGCTAGGACGCTTCATGCTTGAGGGCATCCCGCCCGCGCCGCGTGGCATTCCGCAGATCGAGGTCACGTTCGACATTGACGCGAACGGCATCCTCAACGTGAGCGCGCGCGACAAAGCCACTGGGCGCGAGCAGCGCATCAGCATCACCGCAAGCACCAACCTGAGCAAGCAAGACATCGAGCGCATGGTGCAAGAAGCGCAGCGCCACGCCGCTGAGGACGCGCGCCGCAAAGAGCTCGCTGAGGCACGCAACATGGCGGACCACGTGATCTACCAGACTGAGAAGACACTGCGCGAGCTCGGCGAGAAGGTGAGCGGTGCTGATCGGGCGCAAGCCGAAGGGCAGATCAACGACCTGCGCGAAGCGATGAAGAGCGACGACCTGAATCGCATCCGGCGTGCCACCGAGGCGCTCCAGATGACCCTCTCGCGCATCGGTCAAGCTGCATACGCGCAGGCAGCAGGCAGCGGCGACGGCAGCCGCAAGCCTGATGAGGGCGTAGTCGAGGGCGAATATCGCACCGTCTGACCGCGATCAGCCCACCGACGCACCCAACAAAACGGCGGCGTAGTGCTGAGACTACGCCGCCGTTTGCGCTTCAGAGCAACTCCGCGCTGCGCTAAGCGTTCTTCGCCGAAAGCGCCTTCATCAGAGATTCGCTGTTCTTGACGGCGAGTTCAGCCACATGTCGCGCCTGCTCCGCTGACTGGATTGCCACTCGGGTGTTGTACTCCGTGTCCACCAGCAGCCGCAGGATCTCGCCGAACACAATCGGCGGGATGCCATTCAGCAGGCCGATCACGATAGGCAGCCAGCCAATCAAGTTGATGCCTCGGTTGTAGCCCTCGAAGAAATTACCAGTCAGCAAGACGATCCCAATGACGAGGCTCACTACGACGATGAGAACGCCCCACACCACGAGGAGTGTGCCCACGAGCTTAAGCCCGCCAAATTTCTGAGGCACATTCATTGGTCTCACATCCTCTTGCGCTGGGGTGCTTACTCAGTCATTGAGGCGAAAGGCAGCGGGATGCGCTGTGAACCGGGCGCGACCGGGAAGCGCAACGCCAACTCCACGTCCACCTTGCTCAGCTCAGGACCGAACTGGGCGATGAGCTTGTTGATCTGCTCCATGCCGGGGTAGGTGTTCAACGTGCTCACCACATTCGCCGTCGTAGAGAGGCAGTCGGCGTCGCACATGAAGCTAGGCAGCTCCTTGTCGTTCACCGCAAGCGCCAAGCCGTTGCCCTCACTGCGGATCGAGACATGCTGAATGTTCTTATTCATCAACGCGCGCACGAAGTTCGGGTCGAGCTTCAAGGTGGTGAGATCCAGGTCGAACATCATCTCGATCTCGGAAACTGAGACGCCTGCGACCGAGGGCACCCCGTTCTCGTCGTAGTCCACCACCAAGCGCGCCTGCACCGAGGAGGTATCTGGCCGCGGCTCAGCAGCTTTTGCGGCTGCAGCGAGGTCTCGCAGCGGAATATCCGCAGCGCCAGGCTGCTTCGGCAAACGGATCACCAGCCCTAGCCCCAGCTTGCGCGCCAAGGGCAGGAAACGCTTTGCAAGCGCAGCATATCCCTCGAAGCCGGGCAGGAAAATGTCTGTGACGATGGCCGCGACCTCACCCGTATTGCTGAGCGCAGCATCGGTGAAAGCAACGTGCGGCAATGGCTTGCCGTTCACGTAGATGAAGGCACCATTGCCATTAAACGCCAACTCGATGTGCTGCGTGTTTGTGCTCTTCAGCCACGCCACATACGCTGGATCAACACCGTAAAGCGAGAGATCGACCAACCCGAACGAGAGGGTCTTGATCGTCTCAGCATCAAGACCAGCGATACTGGGACGCCCTTGATCATCGAGGGCGATCTCCACACGCGGCAGGGCAAGGTAGAAATCGCCGCTCTTATCCACCTCTGCAGCGGGAGCGCCGCAAGAGGCTACCGCGAGCGCAAGCGCAGGGACGAGGAACGAAAGGCGTTTGCTGAGTTTCATGGGTTTACCCTCCGATGATTTGATTGTTGTCTTCTTGTCTGCCGCATCAAAGCCTGGCAGTTTGCAAGAGTGTTGTACTCCTGCTTTGAAAAACTGCAAGCGCTCTGCTGTTGTCTAGGGCAGCAGGTTCACACTCGTGCACTTGCAGACTTGATGTGCAGACCTACTCTCAGGTGAGCGTAATCTTACTCCGTTAAGCGCTCTTGATCTTTACGGTAATGCCACGAAGTCGCCTCGCTTGACCTGATTAAGTGCCTCTGGCAGCCGATCAGCAAGCTCGCTGGCGAGCAGGCCTGCCTCGCCGCTGTGCTCAGCCGCGAGCGCGTGTACGAATCCGCCACATACCGCCGCCTCGAATGGCGGCAAGCCCTGTGCCATCAATCCACCGATTGCACCTGCAAGCACATCCCCTGTGCCCGCAACCGCAAGCGCAGGGTTGGCAAACGGCAATACGGCTATCCTGCCGTCGGGTGACGCGATCACTGTGTGCGCGCCTTTGAGCACCACCACGTGCCTCCACTGGCATGCGGCGCGCTGCGCATTGCCGATGCGGTCGGCTTGCACCTCAGCGACGGAACACTTCATCAGTCGCGCCATCTCGCCTGGGTGTGGCGTGATCACGCTCTCTGCAGGCAAGCGCGCCTGCCATTCCTTCTGACCCGCTAGCCAGTTCAGGGCATCGGCGTCACAGACGAGCGCGCGCTGCGACACCTTGGGCAGGTAAGCCAACAGCGCCTCTAGAAACGCCCGCGCTTCTGCAGCAAGGCTGAACCCCGGACCGAGCACAACAACACTCTCGGGATGTTGCGCCAGCCACTCCTCCAACCGAGGCAGCGCGCGCGCATCATGGGTTGCAACCGACTCCGGCAGTGGCACGAAAGTCGCCTCGGGGCAGAGCGTCGCTGCGGTTGGTTTCACGCTCTGCGGCACAGCGAGGGTTACCAGCCCCGCGCCAACGCGGTAAGCCGCGCGCGCTGCTAAGATCGGCGCTCCCACAAACGCCTCGCTCCCCCCAACAACAAGCACGCGCCCGTGCGTCCCCTTGTTAGCATCAGGCGCACGCTGTGGCAACCATGCTTTCACCCAGTCGCGCCCCGCGCTGAAGACAAGCCACGACTGCGGCTGCTCGATCCCAATGTCCACCACAAATCGCCGACCGCATGCGCCAGCCGCTGGGAAACACACATGTCCGCGCTTGAGTGCATGAAAGCTGAGGGTGTAATCTGCAGGCACTGCCGACGGATCGAGCGCACCTGTGTCGTAATTCATCCCTGTGACACCATCCAACGCCACGATGCGCGCCGTCTGCTTGCGTGTGCTCGCTACAAGCCTCAGGACCTCGCGCAACGTCCCTTCAATGGGTCGAGAGGTGCCAGTGCCAAGCAGCGCGTCCACGATGACATCTGCTTGGCTCAAGACCTCGCGCAGCCGCTCCAAGCCTGCATCGCCTTCGACCACGAAGCACTGCACGCCAGCGCGCAGCGCCTCCGCGTAGACGGGATCACTGGTCGCATCGCGCGGGCGCAGCAGCGCCGCAACGACCGACCAAGCCTGATGCACCAACGCTGTGGCGCACACTAGACCATCGCCGCCGTTGTTGCCGGGCCCAACGAGCACAACGACATGCGGGTAAAAAAGCCCACTGAGCAACTCCTCAACGATAAACTCGGCCGCCCTGCGCCCAGCGTTTTGCATCATCTGTGCATATGAGAGACCTCGCGCGTCCGCTTCTGCTTCCGCCTGCCGCATCTCAGCCACGCTGAAGAGGGGAAAGGTGCGGTTGTGGTCAAACGGGAGCAGAAATGACTCAGTCCTCGCTTTCATGATGCTCAGCTTTCGCCATGTGGAAAGTGTACAAAACAAAAAGCGCCGAGGGGCGACCTCGGCGCATGTTTTGCCTCAGGCTTTTAAGGCACGAGCACGGTGTCAATGACGTGGATCACGCCATTCGCTGCCGTGATGTCAGTCTTAAGCACGCGCGCGTCACCCACGAAGACGTCGCCGCCCTCCACACGCACCCGCAACGTCGCGCCGTTCACGGTGGTCAGCGTGCCACGCGCTAGCACATCCTCTGCCTTGAGCGCACCAGGCACTACATGGAAGGTCAAGATTGAGCGCAGGCGCGCCCTATCCGCGCGCAGCGCCTCAAGCTCCTCTTCGGTGAACTGCGCAAAAGCCAAGTCAGTGGGCGCAAATACCGTGAAGGGGCCGGAACCGCTCAGCGTGTCAAACAAGCCCGCTTGGTCGATCAAGCTGGGCAGCGTGGCGAAGCCAGCACCAATGGCTGTCTCAATGATGCCCAGCGGCACGCGCGCCGTGCGCTTCGGCTGGAACTCACCGCACTGATCGGCAGCAGCTAGCGGGTTCGACCCAAAGGGCAGATCTGCTTGCGTGGACTTGCCAACTTCGACGCTGACCCTAATGACAGGAACTGTGGCGTACTGTCCCGGGCCAGCCACCGGCATCACGAAGTACGTGCCCGCGCGCACAGGCACCTGGAACGGCGTCTCGCCGAACACTGCGCCGCAGCGCCAAAAGTTGCCGCCGTTCGTGATCTTAAAGCGCGCCACGCTCAGCGCCGGCTCGCCTGCATCGCGCTTGCCGTTGCCGTTGCGATCCTCGAAAGCCACGCCCCGGATGTAGCCGATGCCTTGCGCCGACGCTGTGGGCGCGCTGAACACGACGCTCGCACTCACTGCGCTTGCGAGAACGAGGTAGATAAGAGGCTTGCGAACAGTTGGTTTCATGGCGTGCTTCCTCTGAAAAAGGTTGCTCAAACGCTTGTGAGGCTAGCAGCTCAGCTTTAAGACCTTGTTATCTAGGCGTTAAACCTCGTCGAAGATTAGCCGAAGCGCCCGCTCACATAGTCCGCCGTGCGCTTGTCCTTGGGGTTGGTGAAGATGATCTCGGTGCGGTCAAATTCAATCAACTCGCCAGCACGGTCGGGGCGCATCATCATCATGGCGGTGTAGTCACTCACGCGCGCAGCTTGCTGCATGTTGTGCGTGACGATCACGATGGTGTAATCGCGCTTCAGATCGAGCATCAGCTCTTCGATCTTCATTGTCGAGATGGGGTCAAGCGCGGAGGCGGGCTCGTCCATCAGCAGCACTTCTGGCTCAACGGCAATGGCGCGCGCAATGCACAGGCGCTGCTGCTGACCGCCAGAGAGTGAGGTGCCGAGCTGCTTCAGCTTGTCCTTCACCTCATCCCACAGCGCAGCGCGTTTGAGCGCTATCTCAACCCGATCACTGAGCTCCGAGCGCGAAATGCGCTTGTTGTAGAGCCAAATGCCGAAAGCTACGTTCTCGAAAATTGACTTCGGAAACGGGTTGGGCTTTTGAAACACCATGCCCACACGTCGGCGCACAATGGCAGGGTCCACGTCGGGAGCGTAGATGTCCTCGCCATCTAGGAGCACTCGACCCTCCACACGAGCGCCATCTACAGTATCATTCATGCGGTTGAGCGTGCGGATCAGCGTGCTCTTACCGCATCCCGACGGGCCGATGATCGCCGTGATGTGATGCTCATAAACTGGCATGTTCACGCCAGCAAGCGCGCGGAACGTTCCATAGAAAACCGAGACGTCCTCCAGCAGCATTTTTACTGACGGCACCGCGTTGTCAGCGCCACCTGCCGACGACTGCTTCGGAACCGAGAAGCGAACTTCAGCCATATAGCCTCAAATCTGTTTCCGCAGGCGGTTGCGCAGGATGATCGCCGTGAGGTTAATTGCGAGCACAGTGACCAGCAACACCACCACTGCCGCCGAAGCCACCCGCGTGAAAATTTGCTCTGGCAACTTCGTCCAGGTGTAGATCTGGATGGGGAGCACAGTGTAGCTTGAGAATATGCCCTGCGGGTCCATGGTGACGTACGCCGCGGCGCCGACGACGATCAACGGTGCCGTCTCGCCTAGCGCGCGCGCCGTGGCAAGGATCGTGCCCGTGAGAATGCCCGGCGCTGCAACGGGGAGCACGTGGTGCCACACCGTCTCCCACTTAGTTGCGCCAACAGCAAGCGCAGCATCGCGCAACGCTTGAGGCACGGCGCGAATCGCCTCTTGGGTGTTGACGATGATCAGCGGCAAGATGAGGAGCGCCATCGTCAAGGAAGCGGTGATGATGGTGCGTCCGTTGGGTGGCGGATTCGGCACGCCAAACGCTGCGCCTGTTGTGAAGTCGCGCAACGCGCGCGCGAACACAGCCAGCCCAAGCATGCCATAGATGATGGAAGGAACGCCTGCCAAGTTGTAAATGTTTGTCTGAATGATTGCGCCTAAGCGGCTCTTGCCCGCAAACTCCTCGAGGTAGATGCCCGCCGCGACGCCAATCGGAACTGCAAAGAGGATGCTGAGGATCACCACAAGTAGCGACCCGAGCAGCGCCGGACGAAGCCCTGTCGTCTCAGGGCGCGTTGTCTGATCCGAGGCGATGAAGCGAGGCGTCAGCCACCACTTGAACTCGTAGTCGCTGCCCGGGTAACGCGATGCGATCTCTGCCAGGATAGCATCGCGGTTGAAAATGGACTCGAACAGCGTCCACTGCCATACCACTGAACGCTGCAACACCTCCACCTCAACGAGCTCAATGAGCTCCTCACGCGTGCGTTGCTCAAGAGGGCGCTCAGCCTGCAACTGCTCGAAGCGCGTTCCCGTGACGTTGCGCTGCAACACCTCGATCAGCTCTTCGCGGGTCAGCGCTTCCAGCGGCTTCGCGGTCAGCGTCTCGGGCGATGGTGTGTCGTTGTAAAGAATGTTGACGAGGTCTTCGTTGGAAAGCTCTTCCAAAGGCGCGCCATACTCTTCGGGGATGAGCGCCTTGGCGTCTTCCGGCACGTGCTTCTCAATCAGCGCTAGGAGTTCTTCGCGCGAGAGCTCTTCGAGCGGGCGCGAAGGAGTAATGGTCAACGGGTCAATCTTGAAAGCATAGACGGCATAGCCGCCGAGCTTGTCGAAAACGTTGAGGAAGAGAGTGAGCAAAGCCACAAGACCGAGAACAAGGGAGAAGAACAAAACGCCCCGCCCCGTTCGCGCTATCACCTGACGGCGGCGCACACTGGCGTCGCCGCGCAGCTCCACGGCGGAAAAATCTTGCGGCGTCGGTTCTGTGATGCTTCTCGCCACTGCTCAGTACACCTCGCGGAAACGCTTCACAAACCAGCGACTGATCAAGTTCAGGGTTAAGGTCATGATGAACAGCACCAGCCCGAGCGCGAAAAGGCTGTAGAAGTCCATGCCCTCGTGGCTGATGTCGCCCGTGCTGATGCGCGCGATGTGCCCTGTGATGGTCTCAGCCGCCTTGAAGGGATTTAAGGTGAAGTTTGGGCCGGCGCCAGCCGCCAGCAGCACGATCATCGTCTCGCCAAATGCGCGGGAGATTGCAAGGATGATGGAGGCAGCGATGCCCGAAGTTGCTGCTGGCACAACCACGCGCAAGCTGGTCTCCAGCGGCGTAGCCCCTAAGCCAAGCGCCGCCTCTCTCAACGCACGCGGCACAGAGGCAAGCGCGTCTTCGCTCACGGAAGCCACCAGCGGGATGATCATGAACCCCATCACGATGCCCGCTGAAGCCATGTTGTAGAAATCCACAACATCAGCGCCGAAGATGCTGCGCAGCAAGGGCGTCATGAAAGTGACAGCGAAGTAGCCGTAAACAACGGTGGGGATCGCTGCAAGCAACTCCAGAATGGGCTTAAGGTACCCCCGTGCGCGCGGCGAGGCATACTCGCTCAGAAAGATCGCCGCCGATAGCCCGAGCGGCACAGCGATGATGAGGGCGATCAGGCTGGTGATGAGGGTCGCCGTTGCAAGCGGCAGAATTCCATAGCGCCCGAATTCTGGCGCCCAAACTGTGTCGGTGAAAAACTTGACGAGGGTGACGCCAGGATGAAGGAAAAATCCCAAGGCGTCACTCACGAGAACCACGATGATGCCCACCGTCGTGAAGATGGACAGCACGCCGCTGCCCAGCAGGATCGTGCGGATGACTGCCTCGCCAGGCCTAGCTCGCCGCCTCAAGCTTAGCCGCCGAGCTCGGCTTGGCGCTTTCGTCTGCAACTCGGCAACACTCAACTCTGCCATACTCAGCTCAGGAGCTTACCGCAAACCGTAGTGGGCTATCGGCAGTGCGAGGCAGAGATGCAGCTCAAGCATCTCTGCCTCGCGCACTTCTCCGCACCCTCGTGCACTGAATTTCACTTCAGTGCGTCTAGAAATTGCTGGCGTGTCTTCGCAAGTTCTGCAGCTGGCTCAGGGAAGTAGCCGACGGCGCGAATAACCTTGTCCACGTTAGCGAGGTAGTAATTCACAAAGCCAGCAACCTGCGGCTTATCCTTGAGAATTCGCGCCGAGCTAATGATGAACAGAGGGCGTGCGAACTTGTAACGACCCGCAGCCACGGTCGCGGCGTTCGGCGCAACACCCTCATAGTTCACAGCCTTCAGCTTGCTGCGGTTCTCCTCGTAGTAGGCAAACCCGAAGTAACCGATCGCGCCAGGATCGCTGGCGACGCCTGCCACCAGCACGTTGTCGTCCTCGCTGAGCTGCACGCCAGGCACGCGCGGGATGATCGCACGGCGTTGAGCGGCGGGGATACCGCGGAACACTTCTTCCACGAAGTAGTCGTACGTGCCGCTGTCCGTGCCAGGGCTGTAGAGTTTAATCGGCGTGTCTGGCCAGCTGCGGTTCACGTCCTTCCACGTCTTCGCCTGCCCCGAGAAGATGAGCGCGAGCTGCTGGCGGTTCAAGTTGCGCACCCACGTGTTCTTCGGGTTGACCACGATTGTCAACGCATCAATGCCGACCTTGAACTGGATCGGCTCAATGCCATTGGCGCGGCAAGTATTGATCTCCGCCTGCGTCATAGCACGGCTGGAGTTTGCCACGTCGTATTCGCCACGGCAGAAGCGAGTAATGCCAGCACCAGAGCCGATGTTATCCACTGTGATCTCGCCAGGGAAACCATCGCGCTTGAACAACTCAACTATTCGCACGCTCAACGGGTAAACAGTGGAACTGCCACCCGTCTTGATGTTGCCGCTCAGCGCAGCCGGATTCACAGGTGGAAGCTTCTGGGCATGCGCTGCGCCCACCAACGTGGCGCTCGTCAAAACCGCCATCGCCGTGGCAGCGATAAGAGGTTTGGGTGAGAACTTGGTCATACGTCTTTCACTCCTTGCAACACAATGCTTGGTTGCCGCACGCTGCGGCTGCATTGCAATCGTGGCAGGAGCATATTCAGGCAATGTAAAGCGAAGTTTAAGAAGAGTTAAAGAGGGTTAGCGGCAGAGAGGGAACAAAAAGTCGAGGCGCCGAGATTTGAACTCGGGACCCCTTGCACCCCATGCAAGTGCGCTACCAGGCTGCGC
Source organism: Thermoflexales bacterium (assembly GCA_025057935.1). Taxonomy (GTDB): domain Bacteria; phylum Chloroflexota; class Anaerolineae; order J036; family Brachytrichaceae; genus DRWP01. The sequence continues at coordinate 27,316 of JANWUW010000055.1, read as the reverse complement.
CACGCCTCGACGCACTCCCTATTTTAGCACACCCCGAAGAGGTGAAACCTGCTATACTGCGCGCGTCGTCATGACCGAGCCGACAGCGCTGCACGAAGCCGACGCTGCTGGCGAAGCTGTGCGCGCCCCAGTGGACCGAAAAGTAGCGTGGGTTGCCCTCCTTGCCACTGCGCTGCTTCTCACCTTACTCGCAGGCGCCGTCTTCGCGCTGACGCGCGACCCGGAGCGGACGGCTAACCTGCGCGACATCGCGATCATTTTGCTGGTAGTCTCACTGCTGTTTATCAACTTCGCCGTCGGCGTATTGCTAGTGGTGGTGCTGTTCCGGCTCCAGGAGCTGCTCGGCTTCTTGCGCGGCGAGCTCGTGCCTCTGCTGCGCGACACCACCAAGGCAGTGCGCACCGTGCGCGGCACAGCGACCTTCGTGAGCGACAACGTGGCTCGCCCTATCATCCAAGCCGCAGGTTGGGCCGCTGGCGCTCAGCAGTTCGCGCGCTCGCTGAGCCGCCGCCTTCAGAAGCAGCGCAGGCATTGAATTTTCAGTGGGATCGCGTAGAATTAAGGGGACATCAAAGGAGAGTGAATCATGTCGAATCAGGACACAGGCGCTCAGTTGGGTGCGTTCTTCGCAGGCGTGCTGATTGGCGGCCTGGTAGGCGCAGCCACGGCGCTCTTGCTTGCTCCGCAAAGCGGCGAGGAGACACGGCGGCAGATCGAGCGCGCCGGGCTCGACCTGCGCGACCGCGCGCAGGATACACTGGAGGACGCCCGCGAGCGCGCCGAAGCGACCATCGCCGATGCTCGCCGTCGCGCTGAGCGCATCCTCGAAGAAGCGCGCGAACGCGCCGAGCAAATTGTGCGTGAAGCACGCGCACAAGTCGAGCGCACTGCCGATAGCGCCCGCGCCACTATTGAGCGCGCAGGCGGCCCCTCGGGCGAAGCTTAGCGTCCCCTACCCTCACTCACCGTAAACCCGCGGAAGGTTGCAGCTTGCAAACGCCGCGCTGGGTGCTGGTGGGTTGAGCTGTTGCTGCGAGGCGACCCTCAACTCCGTCGCGTAGCGCATCGTTTGAGTTCGTGTTCAACGCGCCCTTCCGTCGGGGAAGGGCGCGTTTTGTTTTGCGCCCAAACCCTATCCTGTCTGGATGCTCTTGAGGAGAGTGAAATGTATGTTCCAAGAAACCCCATTCAACGAATTGCCCATGGAAAACTTAGCCAAGCATGCACAGGGTGCGCCTGCTGCGTGTGAAGCGGTCACCGCTTCAGCAGGCACAGCGCCCAGCACGACAGACCTGCACCGTCCACGCGACCTATGGTATGCACGCGCAAAGGCGGTAATCCCATGGGGCGTCTCTTCGAACTTCCGCTACTGGGGCGAGCGCGAGACGCTCGTCGTTCAACGTGGCGAAGGCGCTTACATCTGGGACGTGGACGGCAAGCGCTACATTGACTATCGCCTCGGCTTCGGACCCATCATCTTGGGTCATGCCTATCCAGAAGTAGTGCAAGCGGTTGCACGGGCTATCCAGGATGGTGTGACCTTCGCCATGACCAATGTGTATGAAGTTCAAGCTGCCGAGCGCTTGTGCCGCATGGCTGGCGTGGACATGGTGCGCTTCGTGAACAGCGGCACAGAAGCCACAATGCATGCTATTCGCGTGGCACGCGCCCATACTGGTCGCGAGCGCATCGTCAAGTTCGAGGGCTGCTACCACGGCTCACACGACCATGTGATGTGGAGCACTGCCAGCGCTCCGCTTGGCGCGCTCGGCTCACGACGCAGCCCCATCCCAGTGCCAAGCAGCAGCGGCATCCCAAGCGTGCTGCGCGACAAAGTGATCACCCTGCCCTACAACGACTTCGAGATGCTGGAGCGCACAGTGCGCGACCGCGGGCACGAGATCGCCGCCATCATCGTTGAGCCGATGATGGGCAACATGGCTGGGCTGATGCCCGTGAAGGGCTGGCTTACGTTCATTCGCCAGCTCTGCGACGAACACGGCATCGTGATGATCTTGGACGAAGTGAAGACCGGCTTCCGCATTGCCCCGGGCGGCGCTCAACAGTTCTTCGGCGTGCAAGCTGACCTTGTCACATACGCCAAGGCAATGGGCAATGGCTTCCCAGTCGGCGCGCTTGCCGGCAAGCGCGAGTTCATGATGACCATTGAGCCAGGCGCAGTCGGCGTTGGCGGCACGTACTGCGGCAATGTGGTCTCCGTTGTCGCTTGCGATGCAACGCTGCGCGTCATGGAGCGCGAGCCAGTGTTCGAGACGATCAGCCAGCGCGGCATGCGACTGATGGCAGGGATCCACGGAATCCTCGACCGTCACGGGATACCCCACGTCATCGCCGGCGTACCTGCAATGTTTGGAGTGATCGTGGGCACCGACGCCGACGCTGCACTGCCACGCGATTACCGCTCAGTGCTGCGCTATGCCAACGACGACCTCTCACACCGCATCAACTGGGCACTCATCCACAGCGGCATCATGGTCGACCCAGACTACCAAGAGCCGTGGTTCTTGTGCTACGCCCTCAGCGATGCTGATGTGGACGAGACGCTTGAGAAGTTCGAAGACGCTGTGCGCGCAGTGCTGCGCAGCTAAGCCGACGAGCACACCATCACTGCAGACTCCCAAGCCCTCCCCCAGCGGGGAGGGCAATTTTGTGCCCACCGCCCTACAATCGAAGCGCAATGCGACGAAGCCTCCTCTCGCGCGAGGATTGGATCGCGCTGCTGCTCTGCTTGCTAGTCTGCGCGCTGATCATCGCTACCACCGATGCTTCGCCTCAGTGGATCTACCAAGGTTTCTAGCATTCCCTCTGCGCTGGCGCACTTGGGCGCGCTCGCAGCCTCTCGACGCAACGCGCTTTTGTTCGTCTGCAGCGCGCTGGCAGTGTTCCTGCTTCAGCCAGCTATGCCTATCCGCCAGCTCGACTTCTGGCTGCCCTTCGCATCGCTGGTGCTCGTGACGTGGACATGGGCTGCCACAGCTCCGCGCGCCAAAGCGCAGGATCTGCGCGACGGATTAGCGCTCGCAGCGATTGTCGTTCTCGTGGCGCTCACTCGCTACGTTGATCCGCTCAGCACTACGATCACGCGCAGCCGACCGCCAGAGATCGAGCTAGTGCTGATCGCCTTGGCTGCGGTTGCTGGCGTCGCATTCATCTTGCAACGCTGGCATCGCCCGCTGCTATGGTGGCTTGGCGTCGCAGCGCTGATCAGCGTGCTGGTGGGCTTGAAGCTCGAGCCACTCGCTACTGCGCTGAGCGCTGCGCTGCGCAGCGCACAAGGGCAATCAATCGCGCAGGCAGCAGCAGGCGACGTGCGCTGGCTGGGCATTTCATATCTGACCTTTCGCCTCATCCACGTGCTGCGCGAACAACTCACGGGTCGCTTGCCGCCGCTCTCGCTGCGTGAGTTCGTCACCTACGCAGTGTTCTTCCCAGCAATCGTTGCGGGTCCAATCGACCGTGCCGAGCGCTTCATGCGTGACTTGCGCGCTCCTCTCGCGCTGCAGTGGGACGACGTGATAGAGGGAGCGCGACGCATTGCTCTTGGCGCTTTCAAGAAGCTGGTGCTTGCCGACAGCCTTGCCTTGATCGCACTCAACGACGCTCTCGCAGCACAAACGCGCCCCGGCATCTGGGCGTGGGTGATCGTGTATGCCTTTGCCCTGCGACTGTTCCTCGACTTCAGCGGCTACACCGACATCGCAATTGGGATCGCGCGCTGGTGTGGCGTGCGCCTGCCTGAGAACTTCGACCGCCCTTACCTGAAGCCTAACCTCACGATGTTTTGGAACAGTTGGCACATGACGCTGGCGCAGTGGTTTCGCGTGCACTATTTCACGCCGCTTACGCGCGCCCTAAGGCAGCGCGGGATGCCACCCTGGGCGATCATCGCCTTCGGTCAACTCTCCACTATGCTGCTAATCGGGTTGTGGCATGGCATCAGCGCGAACTTCGCCATTTGGGGTCTTTGGCACGGCGTTGGGTTGTTTGTGCACAACCGCTGGGTCGAGTTCGCGCGCGGGCACCTAAGCCTCGAGTCGCTGCCGCCGTTGATGCAACGCGCTTGGCAGGTTGCAAGCACGCTCCTCACTTTCCACTTTGTGACGCTGGGCTGGGTATGGTTTGCGCTCAGCACTCCCGCGCTTGCCCTGCGCATGTTTGCCGCAATGATCGGCTTGCAAATCTAGTTGGCAGAGTGGTTCGGCGGGCTGCGAAACTGCGCGAGCAGCGTGATCACTTCTTCGTCGCTCACCTGCGAGAAGTCTCTGTACCAAGCGCCGACGCTGCGCCCCTCGTCGGAGAGGATCACGCTGACCACAAGGTTGGCGTCCTTCTCGAGCAAAGCAGCGCTCTCTGGTGACATCACAGGCGCAGCCGCGATCACGTAGGCAGGTTTATGCTGCTGCACCACACGCAGCGCCACACGCATCGTTGCGCCCGTCGCTACGCCGTCGTCCACGACAATCACCAACTTCCCCTCCAAGTCAAGCGGCGGCAGCCCGCTGCGGTAGCGCTGCTCGCGACGTCGCAGCTCTTGTGCCTCGCGCTCGATGACCAGAGCGACCTCGCTGGGAGTAATGCCAAGCTCTTCGATCAACCCACGCCACAGCTCTACCTTGCTGCCGCTGATGGCGCCCATCGCCAACTCAGGCTGTTCGGGCACGCCCAGCTTGCGCACCACTAGCACGTCGAGTGGGAGATGCAGCGCGCGCGCTACTTCTGCACCGATCACCACACCCCCACGCGGCAACGCGAGCACGACCCCGTGGGGATGGCCAGTGTAGGCAAGCAGCTTCTGCGCAAGCCGCCTCCCTGCATCAACGCGGTCTAGAAACGCCGGAGGATGCACGCCCATCACGCCATCGGCTGCGACGCGAGATATTTCTCAGCGGCACGCAGCGCTACGCGGATCGCTCGCTCAACAGCAACTCCCTTCGCATCCATGGCGATCTGCTCGCTCTGCGTGCGCTGGGCGATCACGCCGCAAACGCAGCCTGCTGCAAAGCCATACACTCCTCCCATCTTGAACAGCGTGCCGCACTCCATCTCGTAGTTGAGAATGTTAAGCCGACGATATTCCTCAGTGATGCCGTGTAGCCAGCGCAGCAGGTGCGGATTTGCGGAGTCGTAGCGCTCTTGCCCTTCGTAGAAGGTGTCCACGCTTGCCGTGATGCCAACGTGATGCGGCACGTCGAGCTCGCGTGCAGCTTGTGCGAGCGCCACTGTAAGGAAGGGGTCGGCAGCAGCGGGATACTCAACTGGTGCGATGTCATTAGCAGCCCCTTGGCGGCACAGCGCCGCGCTGCTGATCACAACCTCGCCGGGCACTACGCGCGCCTGAATCGAGCCTGTAGTGCCAACGCGGATAATGGTGCGAATCCCCAACTGCACCAACTCGTTCACTACGATGCTCAGCGACGGGGCACCCATCCCACTCGTTGCCGAAAGCACCCAAGCGCCGCTGGGCAGCCGACCCACGTAGCTGTTCAGCCCGCGATTCTCCGAAAGCGCTCGCGCCTCCCGAAGATACTGCTGCGCGATCAAGCGTGCACGGTCGGGGTCGCCGCTCAGCAGCGCCAACGTGGGCGCTATCTCGCCGAGGTCGTCGCGACCGAAGCCGATGTGGTAGAGCTTTGTGGACGGCAACATGTTTTGGCACTAAGCTTATCGCTCCACGCCTACTTCGCAAGCTCAGGGGCTCTCATGTGCCTTTCACGGAGCTCTGGTTTAATTCCGATACAAGGCGCGTACAGTGTGAACGCTGGTATAACTCTAGGCTGGTCAGGAGGTAAAGAGAGGCGATGCTGTTCTTTGACCCGCTATACATGGTGTTCGCCTTCCCCGCCCTGCTGCTCGCGCTATGGGCGCAATGGAAGGTGCAGAGCACGTACAACAAGTTTGCCCGCGTGCCGACGAGCACAGGGATCGACGGTGTGCAAGCGGCACAGATGCTGGTGCGTCGCTACGGGCTGAATGTGAGCCTCGAGGGCATCCCTGGCTTTCTAACAGACCACTACGACCCGCGCACCAAGACCGTGGCGCTTTCGCAAAGCTCTCAGCATAACTCCATCGCTTCAGTCGCTGTTGTCGCTCACGAGCTTGGTCATGCGCAGCAAGACCAAGAGGATTATTTGCCGCTGAAGCTGCGCGGCGCCATCGTGCCCATGGTGCAGCTCGGTGGCTGGGTCGGCCCGATTCTGTTTGTGATCGGCTTGCTGCTGAGCAGCGAGCCATTCCTCACGCTGGGGCTGATCGCGTTTGCACTGGCGGCGCTGTTCGCCATTATCACGCTGCCGGTGGAGTTCGACGCGAGCCGTCGTGCACTTGCGATGCTGCAAGCCAACGGCATCTTGGCTCCGCACGAGCTATCTGGCGCGAAGCAGGTGCTCGATGCCGCCGCGCTGACCTACGTGGCAGCAGCCGCGCAGGCGATCACGCAGTTGCTGTACTTCTTGCTGCTGGCAAACCGCAGCCGCGAGTAGGAAGCCGTCGGGGGTGAGAGGGAAGTTGCCCAATCACCCTCGATCCGTGATATACTTCGGGACGAGAGGGCCGCTAGCTCAACTGGTAGAGCAGCTGACTCTTAATCAGCGGGTTGGGGGTTCGAGTCCCTCGCGGCTCATGAATGTGCAGGCTCGGCGATAGTCGAGCCTTGTTTTGTATATCCGCATTCGCTCGCTCACCTTGCGCTTAACGCCGTGCGCGTTAAAGTAGTATTGTCTGCAGATCAGCAATGCCCTTTCCCAGCACACGTGCTGCCTTAGCACTGGCTGCAGTCCTCGTCGGACTAAGTGCATGTGGCACGCCAGCGCAGAGACCACGCGTCGAGCTCCCTCAGGAGTTCCGCTTGCCGCAGAACGAACTGATCACCCTCTTCGAAATGCGCGTGGGGCGTATCGCTATCGTCACGGAAGACGGCAACATCGTCACCATGGATCAGACTGGTGGCAACACGATCCCACTCACGCAAGACGGGGGACAAACCGACGGCGTAGGAGAACTGGTCGCCTACAGCCTCCCCGTCTGGTCGCCAGATGGTCAGCGCGTGGCGTTTGCGCGCCAAACCTTTCGGCGCAGCAGCATGCGCACAACGATTGAAGTGAGGCCGCGCGCTGTGACCATCGAGCGCGGCCCTGACAGCATTGTCATCGAGGAAAGCGAGGAGGGCATGCGCACCGAAACGCCTGGCGAAGGCACAGTGGTTGAGGAAGCACCCGAGCGCGTGATCATCCAGCGTGGGACCAACGCAAGCTTTGTGAGCAGCAGCGCTCTGTACGTCGCAGATGCTGCTGGGCGCCGGCCGATGCGTGAGGTGTTCTTCTCGCGCCAGGAGCATCCGCTGTTCTTCGATTGGTCGCCGAGCGGCGATCAGCTCGCGCTGCTCACGCGCGGCGAGCAGGGACGCGTGCGCTTGCAGCTCGTTGAGCCACGCGATGGCGCTCAGCCACGCGCTCTGTTTGAGGGGCGCTTTGCTGCTTGGCATTGGAATCCGCGCGCGCCCTCTCTGCTGGCACGCCTCGACAGCATTTCCGGCCGCAGTGCGCTTGCCTTGCTCAACCCTGCTGATGGTTCGCTGACGCGCCTCTCGCAGCGCGATCAGCCACCTGCTTTCCTCGCTCCAGCTTTCTCACCCGACGGTCAGTTCCTCTTGATCACGCGGCGCGAAGGCGACGAGCAGGCGCTAATCCTCGCCGACATGCGCGGCGAAGCGCGGCGCACATTGTTGCGCTTTGACGCCTCTGCGCGTATCAGTTTCGCATGGTCGCCAGCCGGCGCTAAGCTCGCCTACGTGATTCAGCAGCCCGGCGAGAGCGGCGGGCCGTTGCGCGTAATGGACGTGAACAGCGGCGAGCGCACGCTGTTGGTCAACCGCAGCGTAGTGGCATTCTTCTGGGCACCCGACGGCGCGCGGATCGCCGTCTTCAGCGAGGCAGAGGCTGACGAAATCCCGCCCGACTTCAAAGGCTTCGACTTCACGCCGCCGATGCCTGCGCCGACCTACCTGCTCGAAGTGGTCGATCCGGCAACCCGCGCCAGCCGCAAACTTTTCTACTTTGCGCCCACCAACGCCTTTCAACAGCTCGCTGCAGAGTTCGACCGCTACAGCCGCGCAGTGACCCCCTGGGCGCCTGATGGACGAAAGCTCGTCTTCACCCTCACCTACGGCTCAATCGCGCAAGCGCGCGACTTTGTGCTGGAGACCGAAGCCTCGGGGAGCATCGCGCCGCGCGTGATCGGCAACGGCAGCCTTGCCTTCTGGTCCCCGCGCTGACGGCACGGCGTCACACATCTGGCTCACACGTTAGCATCAGCGGGAAGCCCTCCAGGCGCGCTGCGAAGATCGCCTTGCCGACAAGGTGCTGCGCCTCTGTGCGTGGCCGCACGCACACCACAGCGACGCCCTCCGTATGCGTTTGCCATGCGATGCGCTGCGCCTCCACCGCGGAAAGCTTGAAGATCGTCTGCAAGATGCGCTCGACAAACTCAAATGTGGTGACATCATCGTTGTGGAGCAAAACGCGCCACGGCGGCTCCGTCCACTCCACGAGCTCACGCTCAATCCAGACCTCCGCCTCGCGTTCTGGCAGACGATTTACCTCGCTCATCGCGCAATGATTGTAATCAACGCTCGAAGCTGCGGAATCCCTCGCCATACACCTCTTGCGCTTGACCGATCACGAGAAATGCGCGCGGGTCAACTTGCGCCACGATCGCTCTGAGCGTTGCAGTCTCAGCGCGGCTGACCACAATGAAGAGCACGACGCGCTCCAAGCCTGTGTATGCGCCGACGCCGCGCCAATAGGTCACGCCTCGCCCCATGCGATGCAGCACGGCTTGCGCCACTGCCTCTGGATTCTGCGTGATCACGATCGCCATGCGGCTGATGTGCACGCCTTCAGAGAATGCCTCGGCGGCAAGCCCGCTCACGTACAGCGCCACGATGGCGTAGAGCGCCTTTTCCCATCCAAACGAAAGCCCTGCCAGGCCGATCACAAGCGCATCTGTAAGCAAGTAGCTTTGGCTGAGCGGGATGCTACGCCAACGCGCAAGCAGCAGCGCAAGGATGTCAGTGCCGCCCGTTGTCGCTTGGGCACGAAACACCATGCCCATGCCAGCACCGCCGATGATCGCGCCGAACAGCGTGTTGAGCACAATGTCGTCAGTCACTGCGCCCACACCGAGCTGCTCGAGCGCTGCCGTGCCAAGCGAGTACAGCGCCACCACAATGATTGTGCGCAGCAAGAAACGAATGCCGCCCAAGTAGCGGATGCCGAGCAGCATGAGCGGGATGTTTAGTAGCAAGATCCAGACGCCCACACCAGTGAACGGCAGGACGCGGCTGAGAATGAGTGCCAAGCCGCTCACGCCACCAGGCGCTAAATCCGCCGGCGCGAGAAAAACCGCCACTGAAACAGACTGGATCAAAGCGCCAACCACAATGAACGCGGCATCGCGCAGGCGCTGAACGTTCGAGATCACCACAGGCGGCAACGATGAAGCAAGGTCTCTCATGGCAGCAATCTCGAGCTTGGCAAGCGCACGGCAGACTTAAGGCAGCAGTCAAGCGCAACCGCTGCAACACCGCAGAGGCTGCGCTAGCTAGAAAATGCTTGAGGCCAGTTGCGGCGCACCCAGTTCAACGCCCGTTGCAGCTTATCCTGCGCCTCAGCAGCGCTGGCGCGCGCAGCATCGAACAGCGCGCGCAACGCAACAGCGTCAACGCCACCTGCGCTGCCGATCACGACAATGCGCGTGCGCGGCGTTTCCTGCCACGGTTCGCCGATGGTGAGCATCGCGCGCCGTCCGACAACATGCAAAATCGCTCGGCGCTTGGGCGACTCCTTGAGGTATACCACGCCCTTCGCGCGGAAGACAGTGGTCGGCAGCGAGTCCACCGCTTCAGCGAGTGCTTCGTAGCTCATTGGCTCATCAGTGATATAACTCCAGGTCTCAAAGACGAGGCTGTGGTCGTGATGATGCTCATGATCCTCATGAGCGTGGTGTTCTTCTCCGACGACGTGCGTGTGCACGTCACGCGCAGCGCGCTGCGCAAGGCGCTCTGGCGCATACTCGCCGACGCCGAGGATCAGCTCTAGGGGCACTTGTCCGAAAGTGGTCTCCAGAATGCGCGCCCGCGGCGCGATCTCGTTGATCCACTGCCTCACACGCTTGAGTTGCGCTTCGTTGACCAAGTCCACCTTGTTCAGCACGACGATGTCGGCAGCACTAACCTGATCGATCGCCAGCGCTTCTTGCTCACCTGTGAGCGTGAGCACTTGCTCGGCATCCACCACAGTGATCACGCTGTCCACTTTCACATACGGGCGCAGCGCCGGCAAGAAGAACGACTGCGCGACGGCGAACGGATCAGAGACGCCACTCGTCTCAATCAAGATGTATTCGGGCGGAGGGTCGCGTTGGAGCAGCGCGAACACAGCGTCGAGGAGATCATCGCGGATGGTGCAGCAGATGCAGCCGTTCGAGAGGCTGATCGTCTCGCCCTCCACACCCACAATTAGCTCAGCGTCAATGTTCACGCTGCCGAAGTCGTTGACCAAGACTGCAACACGCAGTCCGTGCTCGCCCTTAAGAATGCGGTTGAGCAACGTGGTTTTGCCGGCGCCGAGGAAGCCGGTCAAAATGGTGATCGGAGCAGGCTGAGTGCGCTTGCTCATGGCTTCATCACGAAGTAGCCGCTGAAGTTGAACGAGACGTTGTGGAAGGAGCACGTATCGTGCAGCACGGGCAGCCGGGGCGATGCTTGGGTTTTCGACGCGTAGTGTTCTTCTCTTTTTGCCCGCTGCTGACGGCGAAGAGGGATACGCCGCGCTCGCAGCGCGCGTTGCAGACCGGGCAGTCCACAGGATCATCAGCGCGCGCCGCGGGGCGCAGCTCTTCTACCTCGACGCCACACGCGGGACACACATACACGTAAAGCGGCATTGCCGCAAAAGCCTACCACATCGCGCAGCTCGCGCTTGTGGGCGCATTCCCTCCTTACGCCTGCGAAGGTTGAGCATCTTCTCATTGCGCCCACGCAGTCAGGCATCTGGGCAACGTAGTGATCTGGAAGCAACCGCGAGTATCATTGCGCCCTGCTACGGAGAGGCACCATGGAACGCACCTTGATCATCATCAAGCCAGACGGCGTGCAGCGCGGATTGGTCGGCGAAGTGATCAAGCGCTTCGAGCAACGCGGCTTGCGCATCGCTGGTCTAAAGTTGATGCAAATTCCCCGCGAACTCGCTGAAGAGCACTACGCTGAGCACAAGGGCAAGAGCTTCTACGAGAGCACCGTGAACTACATCACCTCCGCGCCAGTGGTTGTGATGTGTCTTGAGGGTCCGAATGCCATCGCTGCCGCACGCCAAACGATGGGCGCCACGCGCCCCACAGAAGCCGCGCCCGGCAGCATCCGCGCCGACTTTGGGTTGGACATCTCGCGCAACATCGTCCACGGCAGCGATAGCCCAGCAACGGCTGAGCGCGAGATCGCGCTCTACTTCAAGCCGGAAGAGCTGATCAGCTACCAGCGCAGCAGCGACGTGTGGTTGAAGGAATGAAAGCGCGCACGCGCTTCGCGCCCTCGCCGACCGGTGAGCTGCACATTGGCGGCGTGCGCACGGCGCTCTTCAGTTGGTTGTTGGCGCGCCACACGGGCGGCGAGTTCTTCATCCGCATCGAAGACACTGACCAAGATCGTTACGTGCCCAGCGCCACGCGCCGCATCCTCGAGGCGTTCGACTGGCTCGGTTTAACCCTCGATGGCGGGCCCGATCACGAGGAGCTGCGCACAATGAAGACCAACGAGGACTACCCCGGCGCGCTCGACGACGGCGAATATCGCGGCGTGCCTGGGCCCTTCGTGCAGTCGCACCGTCTGCCACTCTACAAGCAATGGGCGGAGTGGCTAGTGGAACACGGCTACGCTTACCGCGCCAACGAGACGCCCGAAGAGCTGGCGCGCATGCGCGAAGCAGCTCAAGCGCGCAAGCAGACCTTCATCTTCCGCGAGGAAATGCGCCTGCGCACGGATGTGCGCCCTGACGAACCCCACGTGATTCGCATGCGCGTCTTGCCTCGCGAAGGCTACACCGAGTTCGACGACCTGATCCGTGGGCGGCTGCGCTTTGACAACAGCCAGATTGACGACCAAGTGCTGCTCAAGGCAGATGGTTTCCCCACCTATCACCTCGCGGTCGTCGTAGACGACCACCTCCAAGGCGTCACGCATGTGCTGCGCGGCGACGATTGGCTCTCCAGCGCGCCGAAGCACGTGTTGCTCTACCGCTACTTCGGCTGGCAAGAGCCAAAATGGGTGCATCTGCCCAACGTGCTCGGCACTGACGGCAAAAAGCTGAGCAAGCGCCACGGCGCGCAGAGCGTGTTTGAGTTCCGCGACCAAGGCTACATCCCTGAGGCGCTGATCAACTTCCTTGCTCTGCTCGGGTGGGCACCAGGCGGTGGCGATGAGCAAAACGTGTTCACCGTCGAGGAGCTGATTGCCCGCTTCTCGCTAGAAGGCGTGGGAAGCTCGCCAGCGATCTTCGACTACAACAAGCTTGACTGGCTCAACGGCGTGCACATTCGCCGCTTGCGCGACGAAGACCTTGCGCATCGCCTCGTCCCCTTCCTAGAGCGCGCGGGCATCCGAATCGAGAGCACCGAGCGCTTCGAGAAGTTGTTGCGGATCACCCCGCACATCAAGGAGCGCATCAAGAAGCTCACCGAGGCTGCCTCTTTCGTGGACTTCATCTTTCAAGAAATCGAGACGCCGCCTGTTGAGGCGCTGATCGGTCCAAAGATGGATCGGGCAGCCTCTATCCAAGCCCTTGAAGCAACGCTGGAGCTGGTGCGCGCGTTTGAGCCTTTTGAAGACCAGCCTTTGGAACAAGCGATGCGCCAACTGTGCGCCGAGCTCGGCTTGAAGCCGACGCAGCTCTTCAGCATCGTGCGCAACGCAGTAAGCGGAAAGAGCGTGACGCCGCCGCTGTTCGCTAGCATGGCGGTGCTAGGGCGCGAGACGTGCGTGGCGCGGCTGGAGCGCGCGCTGGAACGCCTTAAGCAATCGCAGCTCGATCGCGCTTGAGGCAGCGAATCACGGCATCCACGCGGGCTGAGCTGCATTGCGCGCGAGCAAGCGGCGCTCGCTGCCATCTGCGCGGATCAGCCACACCTCTGGCTTCGCTTCAATGCTCGGCAAGTAAAAGCGCTGCGCTAGCAGCCATGTCCCATCGGGGCTCCAACTGATCGCGCCGTAGGTGTAGCTTGAGTCCTGCGTGAGCGGTGTTGCCTCGCTGCCGTCGGTGCGCGCGCGCCATACTTGCACGCCTGCGCCACCTATTGCGGGGCTAAGCTGATAACCGAACGCGATCCAGTCGCCCAGCGGCGACCATGCTGCACTGCTGAGATTAGCACGCGTGAGCGGTAAGACCGGTGTGATGATCTCTGTCTCGATGTCCGCAACCACGAGCTGGGCATATTGCTCATTGTCCACAGCCACGAGGTCGGGGTAAAGCAAGCGCCGCCCATCGGGCGACCAAGCTCCAGAATCACCGAGCGCACTTGGCAACAAGACTTGCGCGTTGCCGAGCATATCCAGTACGACAACGGCGCTCTCCAAAGGATCGTAGAACGCCAACCATCGATCCGCGGGCGCAAAGCGCGGCAGCGAACCTAAGCGTTGAGTGTCGGCAAATAAGGGGGCTGCCTGCTCCGTCTGCGTGTCGTAGAGCCAAATCCGTCCCGGGCCCGGGGCACGCCCCACTGCTCCAGCGATTAGCGGTCGGCGCTCAAACGCGATCACAGCGCCATCGCCCGACCACGACGGCGCTTGGCACACCTCGCTGTCACACTGCACAAGCAACGTGCGCCCACTGCCGTCTGCGTTGATCAACCAGAGGTCGCGCTCGGAATCTGTTGCTGCGCGGTTAGCACTGTAGGCAATGCGTGTGCCATCGGGGCTGACTGCGTAGTCGTACAGACCAAACGGCTCGCTGGTAATCGGTACCGGCGCGGCGTCGGGCTGCGAGAGGTCGAGTACGAACAGATTGGCGCTGCCGTCCGCAGGTGCCAACCACGCTACGCGCAATGGCGCAACGCGAAACGCGACTTGCACTGCCTCGAGCAACTGCCGCCCCCGCACGCTGCGCGCGCCGGCTTCGAGAGTGAAGGTGTAGTACGTGCCAGGCATAAGTGGCTGAGTTGGCTTCCAGCGCAGCGTCGTGCCGTTCCACTGCAGCGTCCCGCTCACTGCGGGTGTGATATGCATCCGCGCCTCGACTGAGGTGCGATCCATGGCTTCGCTGAAGGTCAGCGCCACTCCTTGGCGCGCAGCTACAAAACGCGCGCCATCCGCTGGCGTAACTTGCGTCACTCGCACGCCGACGCGATCGCCGCGCCAAATCACTACCAGCGTCAGGAAGGCCAACGCGGCAGCCGTGCTTAGCGCAGCGCGATCCATGCGGTCGAAACGCATCACTGCGATTGTAGTGACGCGCTCAGAGCAGCGTCGGCAGCGTGGCGGGGAACAAACCGCGCCGACGAGCATCAACATGGATCGCCTTCAGCGCTGCCAACACGAGGTGTTCTTGATTTGGACGCGCGATCACCTGCACGCCAACGGGCAAGCCAATGCTTCCGCGCTGCACGCGCCAAGCTACCCATCGCGCCACGTCAAGCCCAGGGAAGGATGGGTAATGCGCCTCGCTGGGTTCAACGGTCACCACTGGCGCAACGCCTGCAGGGTAGCCAAGCAGGTTGTAAAGCACGCAATAAGCGCCACCAGTGACGAGAAAGCGCGAATCGCCATGGAGCCAAGCTGGAGAGAAGCAGACCGGACACACGATCAGGTCAAATGGACCTCCCTGCGCTTCGTCAAGCGCTTGCGCAAAACGAAGAGCATACGCGCGCGCCTCCTCGACAAAGCACGCCCGATCGCTTGCTGAGAAGCCAAGATGCTGAACTTGCGTGGCAAACGTTCCCTGTCCGAGCAGCCGCAGCAGCGGCGTTAAGATGCGCAAAGCGCGACGCGATCGCCGCGCCAGCCAAGCCAGCAAGGCGATCTCTGGTAGCGGCTGCTCGTCGCCGAGCGCTTGGCGAATCAGCGCAGCCGCGTCTGCGGTCAGCATGCGCACGTAGAGCCCAAGTGCTTCGTCAACGTCGGGCGGCGTCCAAGGCACCACATGTGCGCCATGGGCGCGCAGCGCACTTACCGACTCGTTCACGGCGCGCACCACTGCCGGCGCCGGCTCGAACAACGGGTCCTCTGTGTAATACGCCACGCGCAGCGCACGCAAATCAACGAGGTCGGGCTCTGTGAACCCTACGGGGGAGTCGGCGAGGAGCACACGCAAGGCAAGCGTGAGGTCATCCACCTCGCGCGCCATCGGACCAACCACAGAAGCCACGGGTCCGAACGCAAGCGGCTGAGCGCCATAGCGCGTGCGATCAGGCAAGCGCGCTGTGGTTGGCTTGAGGCTGACAATGCCGCAGAAACTTGCTGGCAAACGCAAACTGCCACCGATATCCGTGCCGAGACCCAATGGCGATCCGCCAGCAGCGATCAGGGCAGCCTCGCCGCCACTGCTGCCGCCGGGCGTGCGGTTTAGGCGCCAAGGATTGCGCGTGCGTCCATATACCGTGTTGACGCTCTCGTTGAAGATCAGCGCCTGCGGCACGTTGGTCTTGCCAATCACAATCGCGCCTGCGCGCACCAACTTCAGCACGTGTGGATCAGACGCAGCCGCGCGGTCGGCACGACGCGCTGCAAGCCCACACGTGCTTGGCGTATCTTGCCAATCAAGGCATTCCTTCAGCGTGATGGGCAATCCATGCAGCGGCGGCAGCGGCGCGCTTTGCTCACGGCGCGCGTCGGCTGCTTCAGCCTCTCGAAGCGCTTGCTCGAAGAGCGGCACCACCAGCGCGTTGATGCGCTGATTGACGCACGCAATGCGCGACACATGCGCTTGCACCACCTCACGTGCGCTCACGCTGCCTTCGCGCAAAGCAGTGACAAGCTGAGTGGCTGAAAGCGTGTGAAGTGCGTCTGAAGCCCTCAAGCCTCGTCAATCTCTCGCAACACGCGCACCCAAGCCTTGCCGCAGATGCGCTGGTACGCTTCTGGGAAGCACTCCACAGCTTCGGCAGCTTGGCGCGCGTAGTGACGCGCGAGTTTGTCCAACGCGCGGCGACTGCTCTCGGCGAGCGCTGCTGACTGCGCTACGGCGCGCAACTGCTCTAGCGCCACATGTGCATCGTGATGCTCACCCAGCAAGTCTTGCAAGGCAATCAGGCGTGGCACGAAACTCTCTGCAACCTTGGGGTACAGGCATGCAGCGCTTTCTAGGGCGTAGCGCAAGCGCTTAACCTGAATGCGCAGCGCGTGATACGACTCAGCAGGGGACTCAGCAGTGATCGCGTCGCCGAGCACGCGCACGGCTGCGTAGCGCTTCATCAACAAGGCGGGCAAAAGCGCGCGCGCCGATCGGCGCGCCAAGAGCGGCAGATCGTCCGGCGCGCGCAACCAGGCAGACATTTCGCCGACGAACTGCGCGAAGCGCGCGCTGTCTAAAGCTTCGAGCATGCGCACCCGCGCTTCCTGCCAGCGACGGCTTAAGTCTGCGTTGAGGGCGGTGAGATCCGCTTTCGGCTCTTGAGCATGCCACTGCTCTAGGCGCTCTCGTTGAACGTCGAGGTCACGCACAGCGCCAAGCGCGTCCGTCACCCAGCGCAGCTCCTCACGGAAGTGCTGCGCCGAGGCGGGAAGCGCATCGCGGAAGAAGCGCAGCGCAGCGCGCAAACGTCGCGTTGCCACGCGCATGCGGTGCACGCCCTCCGCCGAGATGCCCAAGCGCGCGCCCGGCTCATGGTGCAAAAATGCAGCAAAGTGCTCGCGCAACACCGCTAACGCCAGAACACCAAGCTCAGGGTCCTCGCCGGCAGCTTTAGCAGTGGCAGGGGTGCCGAGATCAGGCTTGTAGTCTTGCGGCTTGAGCTTGTAAGCGCGCAGACCGAGCTCGAACTTGGAAAAGCGGCTTGGCTCAAGGTCACACTTGTCTCTGAGGGCGTCCACGAATGAAGTCAAGGCTTTGAGCGCATGATCGCCGACATCTGGCGCCGCCTCTACCTCGATGCGATAGATCACCTGCGCTTCGCGCTTGCCATCATGGGCGAAGTGCGTTTCGTCCAGCGCCACCTCAGCCGCAGCGCCATCCACATGCAGAGGAAAGACCTCGCGCTGAGTGCGGAGAACAAAACAAACACGAAGCGCATGGTTGCCGACCACCGCGCGCACAAGTTGCCCTACTTCGCCCTCAGCCTGCACCACCAGCGCGGCAAAGTCGGCGCTTCGGCGCATGCGCGTCAACTTCTCGCGCAACTCTCGGCGCACGCGTGCCCCCTGGTCAGCAGCATCGAGCGACTTCAGCGTTGCCTCCAGCGTGCCTCCCTCATGCTCACGCACGCGCAGAGCGAAGCCTGCGCGGAAGAAGCGCCAATCGTCGGTGTCCAGATAGCGGTCGTGGAACACGTGCGTCGTTGGCTCGCCAAGCTTGAGGTCTGATTTGCTTGCCCGCTTTTGCAACCACGCACGCACCTCTGCTAAATGCTCAGCATCCTCAGCATCAAACTGCCACTCGACCTCGTGCTGCATCGCTAGAGTGGATTGTATGCTAGCACGTTGCCCAGCGCCTCTAGCGCGCCCTTCGCAGCTCGCAGCCGACGACCTCGCTTTCGCGATCACTGCATTCGCATACAATTTCGAGGCTATGTTCAGGCACAAGCTGTCCATCGTCGCGCTCTCGTTGACAGCGTTCGCACTCGCTGGCTGTCAGGTGACTTTGCCTCCTGCGCCACCACCTGCTCGCCAAAAGTTGGTCTTCATGGCAGGCTACAAGCCCCAAGCCAACCTTCCTTTCGTCGGCGCATACGTGGCAAAGGAGAAAGGATTCTTCGAGGCTGAAGGGCTTGATGTGACCATTGAGCACTCCCCAGGTCAAGGGCAGCACATCCAGTTGCTCATGTCGGGGCAAGTGCATGTCACCACATCGGACGCAGCCGTCGTGTTGCAGCGCCGCGCCGACCCCGGCTTGCCGTTGGTGAGCATCGCGCTGATCGGCCAGCGCGGCCAGCAAGCCTTCGTCGCCAAGAAAGCCTCTGGCATGACCTCGCCCAAAGATTGGGAGGGCAAGCTGGTCGGCTACAAGGGCACACCGCCGCCTGATCTCTTTGCCTTGCTCAACGCAGCTGGCGCTGATGTGAACAAGGTGCAACTCGTGAACGTCGGCTTCGACCCGCGCGTGCTTGTCGAGGGCAAAGTGGATGTGTATCCAGTGTTCAAGTCCAATGAACCCTACCTGCTCACTAAGAAGCTTGGGCAAGAGCTAGTGATCTGGGACGCAGCCGACTACGGCGTGCCAACGCTAGGCTTAACTTACGTGACCAGCGAAGCACATCTCGCCGAGCGCCCTGAAGCCATACGGCGCTTCGTGCGCGCTGCGCTGCGCGGCATCGAGTACGCGCGGCAGAACGTGAGCGAAGCCGTGCAGATTGTGCTGAAGTACACCGGCCCAGAGGCCGATCCCAATCACATGCGCTACATGCTGGAGACCGAACTGCGCGACGCTTTCGGTCCCTATAACCAAGCCAAAGGGATCGGCTGGCAGACCAAAGAGCAGTGGGAGGCTCTAGCGAAGATGCTGCAGCAGTACAACGCTCTCGGCGAGGTCGATGTGAGCAAAGCTTTCACCACAGCGCTGCTCGAGGATGCGCCGTGAAGTGCGTTCGGCGCTCATCACGCTTGCGCTAGCAGCGCCAGCGCTAAGTTTCCTTCTCCTCTTCTTCGCCTACCCGCTCGGCGCGATCGCTCGCGTGAGCTTCACGCCGAGCGCCATCAGCGCGGGTCTATCTCCCCTCGCAGTGGTGATAGACCCGCGCTATTTGCACGTCCTCGCCTTTAGCGTGTTCCAAGCGGCGCTCTCCACTGCGCTCACGCTGCTCGCAGGGCTGCCGATTGCCTTCTCGCTGGCGCGCTATCGTTTCCCCTCGCAGAGCTTCTGGCGCGCGGTCGCAGTTGTGCCGTTTGTCATGCCGCCTGTAGTGACAGCCGCGGCGTTTAGCGCGCTGCTCGGTCCACGCGGCTGGGTGAATGCCGGGCTGCAAGCTTCGCTCGGTTTACCGCAACCGCCGATCCAACTCCAAGGCAGCCTCGCGCTGGTGCTCATCGCGCACGTGTTTTACAACATCGCGGTCGTGGTGCGCATCGTGGGCGGATTCCTCGCAGCTTTTGACACGCGCTTTGAGGAAGCGGCGGCACTCCTCGGCGCGAATCGTTGGCAGGTGTTCCGCACCATCACGCTGCCGTTAGCGCTGCCCGCGATCGGTGCATCAAGCGCGCTCGTGTTTCTCTTCACGTTCACCAGTTTTGGCGTCATGTTGCTCCTTGGCGGCGCGCGTTTCGCAACGCTTGAGGTGGAGATTTACCGCCAAACGGCACAACTGCTCCGTCTCGACGTGGCGACCTCCTTGGCGCTGCTGCAATCGGCGATCACAATGTTGGTCAGCGCTGTGGCTGGGCGGCTAGAGGCGCGCGCAGCAGTGCCGCTCGAGCTTCGCGCCGCTGATAAGCTCCCTCGTCCGCGTGCCTTGCCCGCCTTTGCGCTCGTTGCGGGCAGCATCAGCTTGATCGGCGCATTGATCCTCGCGCCAATGGCAGCGCTTGTTGCGCGCTCGCTGAGCTGGGACGGCGACCTGCTGCGCTTCTACCGTGCGCTCAACGAGAACACGCGCAATGCCTTCTTCTTCGTGCCGCCCTTTGCCGCTATCCGCAACTCGCTCACATTCGCCTTGATCGCGGCGACGTTGACCCTAGCAATGGGCGTGCCGCTCGCATATGCGATGGCGCGCAGCGCGCGCTTCTCACGCTCGATGGAAGCGTTGCTCCTGCTCCCCATCGGCACCAGCGCTGTAACGTTAGGTCTTGGCTACATCGTGGCGTTTGGCGCGCCGCCGCTGGCGCTGCGCACGTCGATCTTGATCACGCCGCTCGCCCATGCGCTGATCGCCCTGCCGTTCGTGGTGCGTGCGATCCTGCCTGCCGTGCGCGCTTTCGACGTGCGCCTGCGCGAGGCTGCGCTTAGCTTGGGCGCCACTCCGCTGACTGCCTTTCGCACTGTCGAGCTGCCGCTGCTTGCCGCGCCCATCAGCAGCGCCGCCGTGTTTGCGTTTGCCATTTCGCTCGGCGAGTTCGGGGCTTCGCTGTTGCTGACGCGCCCAGAATATCCCACCATGACCGTGGCAATCTTTCGCTTCTTAGGGCAGCCTGGCGCGCTCAACTACGGGCAAGCAATGGCGATGAGCACGTTGCTGATGCTCACCACGGCTGCAAGCGCGCTTTTGATCGAGCGGCTGAGCAGCGTGCGGCGCTAGCCTTCACTCCACCGTGACGCTCTTGGCGAGGTTGCGCGGCTGATCCACATCACAGCCGCGCCGCACAGCGAGGTGATATGCGAGGCGCTGCAGCGGGATCACCGACAGGATCGGCGTGATCAGCTCTGGCGCTTCAGGCACCCAAAGCACGTAGTCCGCCTTGCAGGCGATCTCAACATCGCCCTCTGTAGCCACTGCAATTACCGTGCCGTGACGCGCCTTGACCTGCTCGATCTGCGAGAGCATCTTGTCATACACGCTATCGCGCACGGCAATGCACACCACCGGCATGCGCTCATCGATCAACGCGATGGGACCGTGCTTCATCTCACCAGCAGGATAGCCCTCGGCATGGATGTAGCTGATCTCCTTAAGCTTGAGCGCGCCCTCAAGCGCAATGGGGTAATTCACGCCGCGCCCAAGGTAGAGAAAATGCTCGTGCGCATGGAAGCGCTCAGCAAGTTCATCGAACAGGGGATTGGGAGCAAGCAGTTGGCTCACCCAGCCAGGCAACTGCGCTAGCGCGCGCGCTGCAGCGAAAGGATCGGGCGCGTTGGGCTGCGGAAACGCCTGCGCCAGAGCACAAGCGAGCAGGTAAAGGTCTGTAAGCGAGGTCGTGAACGCTTTGGTGCTCGCCACGCCGATCTCTGGACCTGCGCGCATGGCGATGTGTCCTTCAGCCAAGCGCTCCGCTTGCGAACCAATCGCGTTCACGATCACCCATAGGCGCGCGCCTCGGCGCTTGCCTTCGTCCATTGCCGCGAGCGTGTCTGCGGTCTCGCCCGACTGCGTGATCCCAAGCACGACTTCCTCGTCGCCGATCAATGGCTCGCGGTAGCGAAACTCGCTGGCGTAGTCCACTTCGACGGGGATGCGCGCCAAGCGCTCTAGCATGAACTTCCCCACCAAGCCTGCGTGCGCAGAAGTGCCACACGCGACGATGTGAATTTTGCGTGGCGGTCGCGGCGGCAGCGTCAGAGCGTCCAGCTTGACAACCCCGCTTTCGAAATGAACCCGCCCGCGCAGCGTGTCAGTGATGGCGCGCGCTTGCTCGAAGATCTCCTTCTGCATGAAGTGGCGATACTCGCCGCGCTCTGCAGAGACCGGATCCCACGGGATGACGTGTGCGGACTTGCCCACTAGCCTGCCGTTTCGATCGAGCACGCGCACTTGCCCCGCTTGCACGATGGCGACCTCGCCATCATCGAGAAAGAGGATGCGCCGCGTGTAGTCAAGAATGCCGGGCACGTCAGAGGCGATGAACATTTCCCCTTCGCCCAAGCCGACAGCGATGCCGCCGGCGTTGCCGAGGCGCCCAGCGATGAGGGTATCCGGCTGCGTCACGCTCATCACCACCACAGCGTTTGATCCGCGAAGCTGCCGCAGCGTGTGGAGCACCGCATCTTCAAAGCACTCCCCGGCAGCGATTGCCAGCTCGAGCAAGTGCGCGATCACCTCGGTGTCTGTCTCGCTCGTGAAGCGCACACCTTCAGCCTGCAGCCCCTGCTTCAGCTCAGCGTAGTTCTCCACAATGCCGTTATGCACCACTGCGACATGCCCCTTCATGCCAAGGTGAGGATGAGCGTTGTACTCGGTCACGCCGCCGTGTGTTGCCCAGCGCGTGTGACCAATGCCGATGTTCAACGCTTCAGCGCGCGCAGGGCACAGCGGCTCCAACTGCACACGCTCCAACAACCGAGACAACTTGCCTGTGGCACGGCGCACCTCGATGCGCCCACCGCACAGCACTGCAACGCCGGCTGAGTCATAGCCGCGATACTCCAAGCGCTGCAAGCCATTCAAGATAACGCTTGTGGCTTCACGAGGTCCAACGTAGCCGATGATGCCGCACATTGCGCAAGATCAACGCTCTCAAGCGCAAGGCTCCGCGCCTGACTTCTCACCACTCATGGGCTTTGCTTCACCGACCAAAGCGCAATTCCATCACCAGCTTGGTAGGTCGCAATTGTGCCGCTGGGATCAGCAAGAGCATGACCGAGGATGCGGCTTTCCGTCTTGTGGCGCGCGAGCTGTTGGTTGTTGGAGAGCTCCCAGAGCAGCATACGCGATGGGGTATCGCCTTCGCCGCGCCAGTGAGCGATGCCCAGCAACAACGGCCGCTCGCCAGGGTAAAACTGCAACCACTCCAGCGTCACTGGCAGGTTTGCGCCATCAAACTCGGCGTCGAAGGGCAACTCTGCCGTGAGCGAGAGCGACACCTCGCGCTCATTCAAGATGCTCATCTCCCAAACACCAAGCCGCAGCGGAATCAGCACCTCACCGTAGGTTTCATTCTGCGCCACGCGGTTCTCCGCGATCGCCAACTGCTTCCCATCTGGCGAGATCGCCAGCGCACTGATAGGGTCGAACTCGATCTCGCCGATCAGCTTTGATCGGGCAACGTCAACGATGAGCAGGTTGCCCTGCGGCGGCGCGTAGAGCAGCAGTCGCTCATCGTCGGTCATCACCCACGGGTCGCGGCTGCCGGTCTCCACTGGCAGCGCCACTTCGAAGGCCAGTTTTCCATTTCGAAGCGTGTAGCCACGCACGGTGTTGTCCTCGAGCAGGAGAAGGTAAGTGTCGCGTGGCGAGAATCCCAACAAGTTCACCAGCTCGCCCGAAACAGGCAACTCAAGACTCACCTCTGCATCAAGCAAAGGCACCGCGCTTTGCACGTTCAGCGTAAGCACCTTCACGGCTTCGTCAGTGAGCACGGCAAGGTAAGGCTGGGCCGCACCGAACGCAATCGCGCGCGTTTCCTTCCAAGGCAGCACACCTGCCAGGCTTCCGTCGCGATGCGACAAGAGCACAACACCTTCGCTGGTGTTCAAGGCGACCCACGGCAAGTGCGGCGCGCCAATCAAGTCCCACACTGAAATCGCCTCATCCACGGGCAAAGCGCGAATGCGCTCGATGGTCGCAACCACCGCGGCTTGTTGCGCGATCGGCTTGCTTACCTTCTGTTCTTGTGGCGTAGGCGCAGCAGCAGGAGTAGTTGCAGTGAGCAGCGGCGTAGGCGTAGCAGAGGCAGGTTCGGTCTGCTGCTGGGCAGGCGCGGGTACCGTCGGGGGCGCGGAGGGCATAGGCGTCGTTGCACAACCAACAAGGAGCACAAGACAAAGGCTTATGGCTGGGAACAGCTCTGGTTTCGCCATGATCTTGACCCTGTGTCACGATATTCTAGCCCCTTCGCCTTGCTTTGCTCAAACACTGCTCGCGTCCACAAACTCGCGCTTTGCGCTAGGATCGCGAGGCGACAGTGTGTCCATCTCTGCGTTCCAGCTTTCGCCTAAACGACTTAAAGCCGCATCGCGTTGGTGGTGGAGAAGTGTGGGTGGAAGGCGACACGGCTCGCCTCGTGCTGCCGCCGACGCCCGCCGATCGCTATGCAGATGCGCAACTTGATGACTACCCTCACACGCTGCCGCGACGTTTCAAGCTCCGACCGCCTCAAACGCTGGTCGTGCGCGCGCGCTTTTCGCACCCATCAGGCACGCTCAAAGGGACGGCAGGCTTTGGCTTCTGGAATCACCCCTTTACACGCGCTGGTGATGTGATCGCGCCGCCACGCAACGTGTGGTTTTTCTACAGCTCACCTGAAAGCACGCTGCGCGTCTCTGAACACGCGCCTAGGCCCGGATTCAGAGCTTCCGTCCTGAACGCGCGCCTTCCAATCAGAGAGAACGGCCGACTTGCCCGCGTGTTGCTGCGCGCAGCGAACTTCGCGCTGCGCTCGCCTTTGTTTGCGCGCCCCGCGATGGCACTAGGGCGCCGAAGCGCCTTCGCCCATGAGCATTGGCTCGACCTCGATCTCACTCAGTGGCACACCTTCGCGCTAGAGTGGCGCTGCGACGAAGCGCTTTTCTTCGTGGAGGATCAACTCGTGCTACGCGCCGCCAGCCCGCCTTGTGAGCCGCTCGGCTTCGCGATGTGGATCGACAACTACCGTGCAGCTGCGGATAGCACCTACCACTTTGCCTTCGTGGAGATCGTTGAGGAACAATGGGTGGAAATCGTTTGGCTATGAGCGCAACAGCAGGCGCGCAAACGCAAGCACCGCCACCACCAACAGGACAACACCTGCCCACACCACGTCGTTGATCAGCAACATGGCGCTGCCAAGCGTGAGCGCTGCGAACACCAACGCCCAAGCCAGGCGATCCACGCTGCGCTCGATGCGCCGCAGATCGTCGGTGGAGCTTGGGCTTAGCTGTGCCCGCACCTCGAGCTGACCGCTCAGCGCGCGCGCGAAGAACGTCTCGCTCTGGCTCGGCAGTTGTGCTGCTTGCCGCAGCAGCCGCGCGCCCTCGCTGATCACTGCGCTCAGCGTGCGCTGGCTGAGCTGCCGTTGTTGCTCGGCTTGTTGGGCGAAAGGCTGCAACGCCTGCCAGGGGTTGAACTCTGGGTCCAATGCTGTGAGCATGCCTGCCAAAATGTTCGCCGCGCGCCCAAGATACAAGACGTTTTGCGGGATCTGGAAGGGCAGGGAGAAGAGCAAGTCGCGAAACTCCAGCCCGAAACGGTACATTTCCTCGAATTCCACGTTGCTCAAATCGCTCAACGCGACGCCCCAGAAACGATCGAAGAGCTGCGCGATGGCTTGCTCAACGCGCGCTAGGTCAGCTCCGGGCAAGAAGAAGCCCAGGCGCTGCGCTGAGAGCGTCCAACGGTGTGCGTCTTTCAGCGTTACAGCGATGATGAACTCTCGCAGCTCACGCACAAAATTAGGCGGCAAGCGCCCCATCATGCCGAAGTCCACATAGGTTAAGCGGAAAGGGCGCCCCTCCCCAATCGGCACATGCCACGCGCGCGCTGTCTCCACATCGAGCGGCTGCACAAACAAGTTGCCCGGGTGAGGATCGGCGTGGAAAAAACCATGAGTGAAGACCTGCTCGAGGTAGGTCTCGAACAACTTGCGTGCCACCTCACGCCGCGAAACGCCTGCGTGGGCTAAGCCTTCGAAGTCGGTGATCTTGATGTCTTCAACATTCTTGAGCACGATGACGCGCTTGGTGGTGAGCGTGTGATACACGCGCGGAACGCGCACGCCGGGGTCATGCAAGAAGTTCTGGTGAAATGTTTCAGCGTTCTGCGCTTCGCGCAAATAGTCCAGCTCCTCGAAGACCACATCAGCAAACTCCTTCACCAGCGCATCGAGGTTCACGCGGCGACGGATCGGCTCGTAGAGCTTGAGCCACCCCACAATGGTGCGCAACGATTTCAAGTCTGTGCTGACGATGGCCTCCATGTGCGCGCGCTGCACCTTGACCACGACGCGTTCAGGCGCGGGAGGCTTGCCGTTGCGCTGCGGCACGAACTCAGGACGCAGAGTAGCTAAGTACACCTGACCAAATGAAGCCGCCGCCACCGGCTCGGGCTCAAACTCCTCGAACACTGCATGCAGCGGACGACCTAGCTCGCGCTCAAGGCGCGCGAGCACAACAGGCGTCGGCTCTGGCGGCACTGCATCCTGCAAGCCGCTCAGCTCGGCGATGACCTCCGGCGGCAGCAAATCCACGCGGCTGCTGAGGAACTGACCAAGCTTGATCCACACCCCACCCAAATCCACCGCCAGGTCGCGAAAACGCCGCGCCAATCGCACAAGGCGCTCAAGGCGTGTCTGTTCCACGCGTGCCCTGCCGAGTAGGCGCACCATGAGCACCTCCCAGAAGATAAACGACAGCACCATGCGCGCGCCGAACCAGAGTGCCCGTCGCGCGCGCCGTTTTAGAACACGAGGGTGCAGGGGAGGTTCAGGCGCTGGCTGCGTCGAAGTTTGCGCTTGCGAGGTCACGTTGTGGGTGGCTGCCTCGGCGAGCATCATCGCTGCTCACCATACCCGCTGCATGTGAGCAAACGCTGAGTCGTACACTGGCGCCATGCGCGTGCTCTATCTCTGCCCGCTGGGCAAGCAGCATCAGATGTGGCGCTTACAGGCCGCGCCGCCAGATGTTCATGTGGTGATCTTGCGCCCTCAAGAAACGCCACACGAAGTTGTGCGCGCACACCTGCGCAACGTCGACGTACTGATCACCGAGCGCAGCGCGCTTGTAGATCGCGCGCTGATCGAAGCTAGCCCACAGCTCAAGCTGATCCAGCGCATCGGCGCTTTTCACCATGACATTGACCTTGAAGCTGCGCGCGAACGCGGGATCGCGGTGTGCGTGCGTCCCATCTACGGCGCAATCGCTGTCGCGGAGCACGTCATCTTGCAGATCCTCGCCCTGCTGCGCCGCGCGATGCCGCTGCAAGCCGTTTTGCGCGTGCCGCCTGAAACCTTCCTGCCCGGCGGACCACGCCGCACCGACGAAGACGTGTTCGCCTTCAACTGGAGCAAACAAACACACATTGCCCTGCTCTACAACAAAACGGTTGGCATCCTCGGCTTTGGCGAGATCGGCGCGGAATTGGCGAAGCGGTTGCAGCCGTGGCAATGCCGCGTGCTCTACCACAAGCGCCATCCTCTCCCGACCCACTTGGAGGCAGAGCTTGGCGTTGAGTTCCGCGATGCCGAGGCGCTCCTGCGCGAGAGCGACATCGTCGTGTGTCTGCTGCCCTACAGCGCCGAAACCGATCTATGGCTCAACGCGGAGCGCCTTGCACTGATGAAGCGTGGTGCTTGGCTTGTCGAGGCGGGCAGCGGAAGCGTTGTGGATGAGCGCGCCGTTGCTGATGCCGTGCGCAACGGTCACCTCGCCGGCGCCTCGTTCGACACCTACGAATGGGAGCCGATCTCGAGCGACAACCCGCTGTTGCGACTCGTCGAGCAAGAACCTAGCGCAAATGTGTTCTTGCTGCCGCACGTTGGAAGTTGCAATGACATTGCCGAGAACGAGTTCGCGGCGTTTTACGAGAA
This sequence comes from Thermoflexales bacterium, assembly GCA_025057935.1. GTDB lineage: Bacteria > Chloroflexota > Anaerolineae > J036 > Brachytrichaceae > DRWP01. The sequence goes on along the minus strand of JANWUW010000055.1, from coordinate 15 downwards.
CGTGGTGCGCCTCAT
>JANWUW010000042.1 GCA_025057935.1 Thermoflexales bacterium | reverse complement strand
AAGCTCGTCCTCGAAGACGTCCGAGAGGCGCTTGAGGAAGACCAGCGGCAGGATGTAGTCTTTAAACTTTGGCGCATCCACCGGCCCACGGATCGCGCAGGCAGCGTCCCACAACCATTGCTCCAAGGCTTGGATGTCCATGTGCTCTCCGCGCTCCGCTTGAAGAGCCGGAGAGTATAGCCCAGCTTTATTTGCGCGGACTGGACGCTTGCTCGTGCGCGCGCGACGTTATGATGCCTGTGGATTGGCTGCCTTTGACTCTTTCGCTACATTTCCCAACCTGCTACTCAAACCTATGAGGTGAACAAGCATGTCGCGTTTGATCGAATACGAAGAAGCCAACGACGAAGTGCGCGCCGTCTATGACGACATCCGCGCCACGCGCAAATCGGACTACATCAACAACTTCTGGAAGGCACTCGCGGTGCACCCGCCCACGCTGAAGCGCGTGTGGACCATCGTCAAAGGGGTGATGGCAGAGCCAGGCGCGCTCGACCCGCTCACGCGCCAGTTGATCTACCTCGCCGTCAGCATCACCAACGGCTGCGAGTACTGCATGGCGTCCCATGCGGCAGCGGCGCGCGCCTTGGGCATGACCGACGCGATGTACGCCGAGCTTGCAGCGATCGTCGGCGTCGCCAACATGACCAATCGCCTCGCCGACGCCTTCCACGTGCCCGTGGACGAGGTCTTCAAGCAGGGTTAGTTAGTTGCGGCTGAGCGCTTCAAGCGCCGCGCCGTTGGTGCGCAGCGGCACGGCGAGGGCGTCGGCGCGGCGCAGCACAGGCGGCGGATCGCGGAACTGGCGGCGATACAGCTCAGCGTAGAGCCCGCCGCGCGCCAATAGCTCGGCGTGAGTGCCTTGCTCGACGATGCGCCCATCGCGCAACACGAGGATCGCGTCGGCGCGGCGCACTGTGGAAAGCCGATGCGCGATCACGAACGTGGTGCGCCCACGCATGAGCTGCTCGAGCGCGCGCTGGATCAGCGACTCGGTGTAGGTATCCACTGAGGCGGTCGCCTCGTCGAGGATCAAGATGCGCGGGTCGGCGAGGATGGCGCGCGCGATGCTGATGAGTTGGCGCTGCCCTTGGCTTAGCCCGCCCCCGCGTTCGCCGAGGCGCGTCTGGTAACCGTCCTTCATCCGCACGATGAACTCATGCGCCCCAGCGAGGCGCGCTGCGCGCTCGACTTCCTCATCAGTCGCACTCGGGTTGCCGTAGCGGATGTTATCGGCGACTGTGCCAGCGAAGAGGAAGCCGTCTTGCAACACAGCGCCCATCTGCCCGCGCAGGCTGGCGCGCGTCACGCTGCGGATGTCGATCCCGTCGACGTAGATCGCGCCCTCGGTTGGGTCGTAGAAGCGCTGCAACAAGCTGATCAACGTGGTCTTGCCGGCGCCTGTCGGACCGACGATGGCGATCATCTGCCCCGGCTGGGCGGCGAAGCTCACCTCACGCAGCACTGGCTTGCTCGGCTCGTAAGCAAACGAGACGCGATCGAACACCACTTCGCCGCGGATCGGCGGCATGGGTCGCGCGTCGGGCGCATCGCGCTCGTCAGGCGTGTCAAGCAACTCGAAGATGCGCTCGGCGCCCGCTAAAGACGCCTGCGCTTGGGTGTAGATCGTGCTAATCGCCTGCAGCGGTCGGAAGAGGTTTTGCATGTAGGCGATGAACGCCACCACCACGCCCACGCTCGCCTGACCTTGCACCGCCAAGTAGCCGCCAAACCCTGCCACCAGCGCGATCGCCAACACGCTGATCACTTCGATCACCGGCGTGAAGGCGCTGGTGACGGCGTTCGCGCTCATGTTCGCTTCGCGATTTGCCGCGTTGCGCTCTGCAAAGCGCTGGAAGTTCACCGCAGTGCGGTTGTAGGCTTGCGCCACGCGCACGCCAGCGATCTCCTCCTGTAAGTTCGCCGAGACGTCGCCAATGGTTTGGCGCGTCTTGCGGTAACGGCGGCGCGCCGCGCGGCTGAAGACGTTCGTGACGAGCAACACCAAGGGGATCACCGTCGCGCTCGCCAGCGCCAGCGGCACGCTCTGCGCGAACATGCCGATCAAGATGCCGACCAGCCCAAAGAGGCTGCCCAAAATCTGCACCACGCCCTGCCCGAGGAACTGGTTGATCGTGTCGGTGTCGTTGACCAAGCGGCTCATCACGTCACCAACGGGGTTCTTGTCGAAGTAGCGCAGCGGCAGCCTTTGCACCTTCTCGAAGATTTGCTGGCGCAGTCGGAGCAGCACGTTTTGTCCGACGACGCCGATGTACACGATCTGCAAGCGCGCGGCGACCAGCCCCACCAGATACACCGCAGCGAGCGCCGCCATGCTGAGCAACAAGCCGCCGACGCTGCCGCCGGGGCGGATGAAGCGATCCACTGCGAAGCCGATGATCGCTGGTCCAAGCGCTTGGGTTGCTGAGGCGACGATCACTAGCAGCAGCACCAGCATCACCTCGCGGCGATAAGGCGCGACGTAGCGCAGCAGTCGGCGCGCCGTCGCGGCGCGGTTCTTCGCCCGCTCGTCGGGCATCTCGATCATGCGTTGCAGAGAAACAGGATCGCCGCCTCTCATGCGCGCACCTCCGCTTTCAGCATTTCTGCTGCGTCCTCCACGAGATCGGGAGCGAACTGTGTGTCGAGGATTTCACCGTACAGCGCGCTCTCGCGTAACAAGTCCTCATGCGTGCCCTGGGCGACGATGCGCCCCTCGTCCACCAGCAAGATCAAGTCGGCGTTGCGCACGCTGCTCAAGCGCTGCGCGATCACAAAGCTGGTGCAGTTGCAGGCGCTCAGCATCGTCTCCAGCGCCTTTTGGATTTGATACTCTGTCTCGGCGTCCACGGCGCTGGTGCTGTCGTCGAGGATGATCAGGCGCGGCTTGAGCAGCAAGGCGCGCGCGATGGCAATGCGTTGCTTTTGCCCACCACTCAGCCCCACGCCGCGCTCTCCGATGATCGTCTCGTAGCCGTCGGGGAACTGCATGATGAAGTCGTGCGCTTGCGCGGCTTTCGCGGCAGCGATGATCTCCTCCATCGTCGCATCGGGTTTGCCGTAGGCGATGTTCTCGCGGATGGTGCCGCTGAAGAGCACCGCGTCTTGCAGCACGACGCCGATGTTGCCGCGCAGCGAGTCGAGCGTCACGTCCTTCACGTCGTAGCCGTCGATCAGCACCTGACCGCGCTGCGGGTCGTAGAAGCGCGGGATCAAGTTCACAATGGATGACTTGCCGCTGCCAGTGCGCCCGACGACGGCGACCTTCGTGCCTGGCTCGACCACAAAGCTCACATCTTGCAGCGCCCAGCGGTCGGCGCCGGCGAACTTGAACCACACATTGCGGAACTCCACGCGCCCTTGGATGGGCGGCAGGCGAACGGCACCAGGCTTCTCTTTTACCTCACTCTCGGCATCGATCACCTCGAAGATGCGCTCAGCGCTGACGCTCGCGCGCGCCACAAACGCCGAGAGGAAGCCGAAGGCAAACATCGGCTGAATCAGCACCGCGAGGTAGTTCGTGAACGCCACCAGCTCGCCTACCGTCAACTGCGCATCGATCACCAGCAACCCGCCTGCCAGCACCACCAACAGCGTGGCTGCGTTCACCACGAAGAAGAGCAAGGGGAAAGTGATCGCGAGTTGATTGTTGATGCGGATGCTGATGTCTTTTAGCTCTGTGTTGACGCGCGTGTAGCGCTGCAGCTCGAACGGCTCACGCGCGAAGGCGCGCACCACGCGAATGCCAGCGAGGTTCTCCTGCAAAACAGTGTTCAACTCCGCCAGCTTCTGCTGCGTGACGTTAAACAGCGGGCGCACGAAGCGCAAGAAGCGCCCCAGCAAGCCAAGGAACGCGGGCAACACCAACATCATCACCAACGTCAGCAGCGCGTTCATGCGCAGCAGGAAGACCAACGCGCCAATCAGGACGATCGCCGCGCCGAGCAAGCGCAACATCGCTTGCCCTAAGAACTGGCGCACCAGCTCGACGTCGCTGGTGACGCGCGTCATGAGCTGCCCAGTCTGCTGCTGGTCGTGATAACTGAAGCTGAGCGTGGTGATCTTGTTGAAGATCACGTTGCGCAGGTCGTAGGCGACGTTTTGCGAAGCAGCTTCGGCGAGGTAAGCCTGTAGGAATTCGAATGCACCGCGCGCGAGCGCGAGGGCAACCAAGCCAGCACCCGCGCTGCCGATCACGCTGAGGTTGCGCGCCAAGATGCCATCATCCACGATGACGCGCAACAACTGAGGGGCGAGCAGGTTAGCTGCTGTGCTGACCAGCAAGCCGAAGAAAGCGCCCAGCATCATCCAGGCGTGCGGGCGCAGATAGCCCATCGCGCGGAACAGGGCGCGCGCGTTGGTTTGAGGTCGAACAGGGGTCGTCGAAGGAGTGGGGTCGCTGCTCATCTCTCCACCACAACAGGAAGCGGATCAGGGCTCAAGGTCTCTGCTTGTAGCGCGCGCTCAAGCACGTTCAGCGCGCGCCACAACGTCGCGCGGTCTGCAGGGCTGAGGCGGCAAAAACGCGCGGCGAGATGCGCCTGCACTTGCGCGCGCAAGCGTTCAAACTCAGCGAGCCCGGCTGGCGTCAGCCGCAGCAGCACCTGACGCCGGTCGTGCGCATGCGGCACGCGCTCGACCCAGCCGCGTTTGACCAAGGCGTTGATTGTGCGCGAGAGCGTCGGCGCGGAGACGCGACGCAGCGCGACCAGCTCCTTGAAGCTGCGCGGTTTTTCGCTCAGCATGCGCAACGTGTGCGCCTGCATGAGCGTGTTGGGGTCGCCATCGCTGCGCAGCGCCTCAGCAACTGCGTGCGCCATCTGGGGGACAAGCTGCATGAAGGCGCGTGCCAGCTCGTGCTCGGAGACCATCGCGCACAATGGTAATCGTTGGCTGTGCTAATGAATCGCAGCTCAGCAAACGCCAAGCCTGCGGCGCGATTGAGGCTGCGCCGCACGCGGCTGCGCCCATGCGCAGCGCGTCGATCGGTCGTATAATCGCGCCCGCTTTTTGACAGGGAGCACTAGCCATGAAGGTGTTGTTGCTACAAGACGTTTACAAGCTTGGGCATGCTGGTGATGTGCGCGAAGTAGCAGACGGCTACGGTCGCAACTACCTGCTGCCGCGTGGGCTTGCGGTTTTGGCAACGCCGAGCGCGCTTAAGCGCGCGGAGCGCATTCGGCAGCTGGCAGCGGAGCGCCGTGCGCGCGAGCTTGCCGACATCGAAGCAACTGCGCAACTGCTGAAAGGCACGACGTTTGTCTTCCACGCGCGCGCTGGCGAGAAGGGCAAGCTCTACGGCTCGATTACTGCCGCGCAGATCGCGGAAGCAATCAGCGCGAAGCTGGGGCGCGAATTCGATCGGCGCAAGGTGGCGCTGCGCGAGCCCATCCGCGAGGTCGGCACGTATCGCGTGCCCGTGCGTCTCTCCGCTGACGTCTCGCCTGAGATCACCATCACGGTGCTGCCTGAGGGCGTGGCTGAGAAAGGCGCATCTGCAGAGGCTTCAGCGCCGGTTGGCTGAATCGAGGCGCCGTCATGGCAGTGCTCACCGACGCTCAACCTTGCTGCCAAGCACAAGACGCTCTTGATCTGCAAGCGCTGCTCTCGCCCGCGCGCCTCGGTGTGTTGCGCTGCCCGATATGCGGCACGCCCTACGACGCTGAGGTGCTGCGCCTGATTCGCGTCCGCAATGCGACCCTCACTTTAGCCGCGCAGTGCGCGGTCTGCAACACGGGCGCGCTGCTTGCGATTGACACTGACCAATCCTCTGCCAGCGATCTCTCGCCAGCCGAGCGCATTTACTTTGCTGCGCAGCCTTGTCTAACAGAGGCTGACGTCCGCACTTTAAGCGCGCGCCTTCGCGCCCTCGAAGACCTCGAGCCACTGCTCGCCGACTGAGCCGAGGCGGCGCACGATCGCGCGCTCATAGCTCGTAACCGCCCGCCAGCGTCGCCACCATGACGGCTTTGATGGTGTGTAGGCGATTCTCGGCTTGGTCAAACACGATGGAAGCCGGCGACTCGAACACTTCTTCAGTTACTTCTATCCCATCCAAGCCGAACTTTTGGAAGATCTCCTCGCCTTTCTTCGTCTTGCGGTTGTGGAAGGCGGGCAAGCAGTGCATGAACTTGGCGTTGGGGTTGCCTGTGAGCTGCATCACGCGCGCGTTGACCTGGTAGGGCAACAGCAGCGCGATGCGCTCCTGCCACACGGAATCCGGCTCGCCCATCGAGACCCACACGTCGGTGTGCACAAAGTCGGCGCCGCGCACGCCCTCCTCCACTGACTCGGTGAAGGTGAGACGCGCGCCCGTTTGCTCTGCAATGCGCGCGCACTGCTCGCGCAGCCACTCTGAGGGCCAGAGCGATCGCGGCGCCACGATGCGCACGTCCATGCCCATCTTCGCTCCGCCTACGAGCAGCTCGTTGCCCATGTTGAAGCGTGCGTCGCCGAGATAGCAGAACGTGACCTCGCGCAGCGGCTTGTGGCTGTGCTCGCGCATGGTGAGCAAGTCCGCGAGCACTTGCGTGGGATGAAACTCGTCGGTGAGCCCGTTGTACACCGGCACGCCTGCGTAGCGCGCGAGCGTCTCGACCACGGCTTGACTGAAGCCGCGATACTCGATGGCGTCGTACATGCGCCCAAGCACGCGCGCAGTGTCCTCGATGGACTCCTTGTGCCCCATCTGCGAGCCTGTGGGTCCGATGTAGGTGACATGCGCGCCTTGGTCGTAAGCGGCAACCTCAAACGCGCAGCGGGTGCGCGTGGAGTCCTTCTCAAAGATCAGCGCGATGTTCTTGCCGCGCAGCACTTGGCGCTCGGTGCCGGCTTTCTTCGCTGCCTTGAGCGTGCTGGCGAGGTCAAGCAGGTAGGTGATCTCTTCTGGCGAGAAGTCGAGGAGCTTAAGGAAGCTTCGGTTGCGCAGGTTGACCGTCATGGCGAGCGAGAAGGCTACCACGAAAACGCCGCTACCATCCTCGCGGCGCTTCGAGCAGCAGCGTTGCTGCGCTTGCCTCGGCTGCGCTGAGCACGCGCACAGCGCGCGCCAACACGCGCCAACCTTCGCAGCGGTGCATGAGCGTTGGCTCGGTGGTCTTGCGATGTTGGCGCAAAGCGGCTTTGAGCGTAGTGCCGCGCTGCACGGCGCTGACGAGCGTGGACACAAACGCCTGAGCATCAGCAGGGAGGTCTAGCGCCATGAGCGCGAGCGCGGCTTGGTCGGCGGTCATGGCTTCTGCGCGCGACAAGCGCTCATCGGCGATGATCACACCCACGAGGCGCGCCCAGTCCTGAGTTGCCGAGGGGCGCAGCCAGACCTCCACCGCGCGGTCCATGTCCACATCGCGCACAAAGACCACTGGCTGCTCACCAAACGGCGTCAAGCCCAACACCTCAGCGCGCGGCTGCTCGATGTAGTTGTCCTCCAACCATGCAAAGAGCGCCATTTGCTGCAGCAGGGTGCCACGCTCGGTGAGGATGGCGCCGACGAAGAGCGGGAATGGTGAAGTGAGCAGCGGCAAGCCAAACCACAAGCGCTCCCGAGCAAAGGACGCAGCAAGCGCATGTGCGCTCGGCAGCGCAAAGCTCGCAGCTCGATTGCCCACCACGAGCAGCGCAGCGTTTTTGCGGATGAACCATGCGCCAGCGACGTCGAGGTAGAGCAATTGCTCGAACGAACAGAAATTCATGGCAAGCGCTACACGCGCGGCAATGATACGCGCGCATGCACACGAGGGGACAGGCAACCGCGCTCTGGTATGGTTGCCGCCATGCAGCGCGCACAGCACGATCGAGCGCGATCGACCTCGCATTTGCAACATGTGCGCCGCGTCAAAGGGCTGGGGGCTTTCGTCGAGAGCCTAATTGACAAAGCCTTCCTGAGCAGCGTGCTGATTGCGCCTGCGGCGGCTTTCGCCGCGCTGCGCGCATTTCGCAGCGGTGGGACGTCGCGCGCGTTGGCGTGGGGCACGATCGCGGCAGGCGCTGGGATTGGCGCATACGCGCGCTTCGTGGCGCCTTTCCGACTGCAGGTGCGGCATCTGCACCTGCCGCCCGCGCAGGGCAAGCCGCTGGGCATGCGCGTGTGCTTCTTTTCTGATTTGCACCTAGGGCGATACAAGGGCAGGGCATGGGCAGAGCGCCTCGTGCGCCTCGTGAACGCGCAAGACCCTGACCTTGTGCTGATCGGCGGTGATTTCGTCGGCAACGTGGAGCCAGCGCTGCTCCAGTCGATGCTTGAGCCGCTCCGATACCTGCGTGCGCCCTTGGGCGTGTTCGCGGTGCTCGGCAATCATGACTGCGGCATGCCCGGCACTGATTACAGCGAGACGCTGCTCACGCTGCTGCCGCGCTTAGATGTGCGCGTGCTGCGCAACGAATGTGTGCAGCTCAGCGCGCTTCACGTGATCGGCGTGGACGAGCTTTGGGCAGAGCGCGACGACTTCGTAGCGGCGATCGCGCACTGCGCTGCGCATCAACCCGCCGAGCGCGTGCTGGTGTTCTGCCACAATCCCGATCTCATGCTGCTGATCGAGCACGGGCATCCTGAGCTGCGCGGCAGCGACTGGGTCTTCTTGTTTGGGCACACCCACCACGGGCAGATCCATCTCCCGCTGCTCACACGGCTTGGGTTGCCGGTGGCTTCGCCTTACTATCGTGGCTTGTATCGCACGCCCTTCGGCGCGGTGTATGTCTCCGCAGGCGTTGGCGAGCACACCACGCCCACGCGCTTCAACGCGCCACCAGAGATCGCCCTAGTGACGCTGTGAGCGTGGCGCGCACAACGTTTCACGAGCCGACCACTGCCGTGAGCGTCACACCTGGCGTCGGCGTGGACGTTGGCGTGCTGGTTGGCGTTGGCGTCTGCGTGGGTGTGGGGGTGTTGGTCGGCGTTGGTGTGATGGAGGGCGTCGGCGTGGGCGTCGGTGTGCTGGTTGGCGTTGGCGTCTGCGTGGGTGTGGGGGTGTTGGTCGGCGTTGGCGTCTGCGTCGGTGTGGGGGTATTGGTTGGCGTCGGCGTGACGGAGGGCGTGGGAGTGGGCGGCGGCGGCAGCAGCTCCAACGTGAAGCGGATGCGAGCAGGACCCGTGTAGTGCACGTACTGCACCTCAAAAAAGTTGAGCCCAGCGGGCAACGTGCGCGTCGCTGTGAGCACGCGCGCACCCTGCACGTTGTAGCTGTCGATCACTGCTTGGTCATTGACGAAGAGCCGCACGCCATCCGTCAAGTCGAAGCGCAGCAGGTATGCGCCGCCGGGCAAGTTGAGCCGCCGCTGCCAGCTCACTGAAAAGAAGTCCGGCGACACTTCGGGCGCTGGCGATCCCAGACCCCAGTCGAAGTTGATCTCGGGGTCGTCGCGCTTGAGGGCGATCGGTCCATCGCGGTTGATCGAGTTGTAGTAGCGCCCCACCCAACCGCTGTAGTTCACGCGCCAGCTCAGCGCGAGCCGCGCTGTTGCTCCAGCCTTGAAGTAGTCCACGCGCAGCGTGTGCAAGCCCGCGGCAAGCGCGCGGTTGAACGTCACCGTGCGCAGCCCGCCGAAGCGCCACTCGTCGACGGCGAGCTGACCATCTATGTACACGCGCGCGCCGCCGTCCACCACGAGCGTGAACAGGTAGTTGTCAGTGCTGGCGAAGTTCTCGGTGCGCTGGAAGATCGCCGACCAAGCCTCGCGGGGCACATTTGGACCGGGCGCAGACGTGCCCCAGTTCACGTTGAGCTCGCGCAGCGTTTGCGCAAACAGCGGCGCACCAAGGAGGTCTTGGTTGCCGAAGTACTGCCCGAACCACACGCCCGGCGCGTTGGGGTCTGGCGTGGACGGCGGTGGGGTGCGCGTGGGCGTCGGCGTGCAAGGCGCAGGAAGCGTGGGAACAGCGAGCGGACCGTTGAACTCCACAGGCTGTGGGTTAGCTTTAGGCACTAAGTTGCTGGGGTCTACGATCACGCGGTTTGCGCCAGTGAGGAAGCCCGGCACCCACAAGCTGGCGGATTGCCCTGGCAGCAAGCCATCGCGCACCAACACGTCGCGGCCGTTGATGCGCACCACGAACGGCGGAGCGTAGCCATTCCCGCGGTTCTCCACCACCGCGCGCACGCCGAGCTGGGTCGAGGTATAGTCGCAGCGATCGCCCGTCTCGAGCTCAATTGCGACGCGGCTGATCACAAAGAAGGGCAACAGGCTGCTGCGCGGCGTGGGAGGGAGCGGCGTCTCCGTCGGCGGACGAGGAAGCGGCGTGGCGGTTTCAGTCGGCGTCGGCGGCACAGCGACCGCGAACGCGACCAAGCGGCTTAGCCCGCTGCGCTCTCCGCGCCCGATCAGCACATAGTTGCCCGGCACGGCAGGCGCTTGAAGGTTTTCCACGAAGAAGTTCCCGAAGCCATCGGCCTGCACTATGCCCAAGCGCACGTATGCGCTCGGGCTGGCTGCGGAGCTTGGCGCAAGGTAGATCTCCACTTGTTCATTGGGAACGAAGCCGCTGCCACGCACAGCAAAAGACGCGCCAGGCTGCACGTTGCCCGATGGCTCGACACGTGCTGCGCTGATCGCCTGCGGCGTAGGGGTGGGCGTGGGAGCAAACAGCGCCTGAGCAGCAAGCCAAATGCCAATGGCGCACAGCGCGGCAAAGGCAAGTGCCCCGAGCAGCGCCCAAACCGCGTAGCGCGTTGACGATTGTGTGAACCAGGCTTCGGGCGTGGTTTCGGCGTCGCTTGGGTTTTGCGTTGGATCCACCACTGGCGGGCGAGTCATGCCGCTTTCCCTCGATAGGTAAGATTATCGTTGAACGCGCCAAATGGCAAACACGCGCCACGCTGCTGCGCTCTACGACAGCTTCGCTGAGGTGTACGACCTGCAGCATCGCCACTACCTCGATGACCTGCCCATGTACCTGCGGCTCGCGCGCGAGGCTGGTCCGTCGGCGTGTATCTTGGAGATCGGATGTGGCAGTGGGCGCCTGCTGGTGCCGCTGTTGGAGGCAGGGTGGCGTGTGGTCGGCGTGGATGAGTCAGCGGCGATGCTGCGCATTGCTGCAGCGCGCCTCGCTAGCTTGCCGCAGCCGATCGGTCACAGAGGAATGTTGGTGCGCGCCGATGCGCGCAAGCTCGCGCTCACCATGCGCTTCGACCTCGCCATCATTGCGTTGAACACTTTCTTGCACAACTTGAGCCGCGAATCGCAACTGGCAATGCTGCGCGCCGCAAGGCAACACCTTAAGCCTAGCGCGCTGCTGGTCGTTGACCTGCCGCCGAACGATGAGCTGGCGTGGCAACCTGACGATGGTCAGTTCCACCACGAGGCGACTTTGGTGGATCCAGCCGCTAAGCGCACGATCCAAAAATACGTCGCCAGCCGAGTGTTTTGGTCCACGCAAGAGCAAGAGTTGACCTACCGCCTCGAAGTTCAAACGCCGCACGCGCCACCTCAAGAGCATCTCTACGTAGTGCGCGTGCGCCACGTGTTTCGCTATGAGATGGAACTGCTCTTGTTGAGCAGCGGCTTCGAAGCGCCTCGATGGGCGGGGAACTATGACCTCACCCCCTACGGCGAGGGCAGCCCGCGCATGATCGCCCTCGCGCGTGCTGTGTAAAGGAAGACGATGGTGGATAAACGCGCAGCGCGTGGTGTGCCTTCGCTGGTATGGCGCGCGGGTCAGGAGCGCCGCCTAGCGCTGATCAACGCTTACGCGCCGTTGACGGGCGCGCGCGTGTTGGTGGACGGGTGCGGCATCGGCTTATATGTGCGCGCGATCGCGCGCTACACGCCGCACGTAGTCGGTATCGACATCGAGGCAGAGCATGTGCGTCAAGGCAGCGCTGCAGGCACGCGCAACTTGCTGGTCGCAGCGGGCGAGCATCTGCCTTTTGCCGAGGCGACGTTCGACGTAGTGCTGAGCCACGAGGTGCTAGAGCACGTGCGCGACGACCGCCAAGCATGCCGCGAGATGGTGCGCGTGCTGCGCCCAGGCGGACGCGCAGTGGTCTTTGTGCCGAACCGCAACTACCCCTTCGAGACGCACGGGATTTACTGGCGCGGGCGCTATTCGTTCGGCAACAAACCGCTCGTGAACTGGCTGCCCGACGCATTGCGCAATCGCCTAGCGCCCCACGTGCGTACTTACACAACGGCACAAGTGCGCGCGCTATTTGCCGCGACGCCCACGCGCATCGTGGTGCACACGCAGATTTACCCAGCGTTCGACAACCTGATCGCGCGTCGCCCACGCTTTGGCGCTTGGCTGCGCGCGGTCATGCACGCCTTTGAGCGCACACCGTTGCGCATGTTCGGTCTCTCGCACTTCCTCGTCGTGGAACGCACGGTGTGAGCAGGGCGCTTAAGGCGTAGGAGTAACCGCAGGTTGCTGCCACGTGAAGCGCCTAGCTGCGCTCGGTGGGCTGAGCGGCACATAGCGCTGCGACGGGTTCACGATCTCCGCGCTCAGCCGGCGCTTGACCTGCACCCACCACACAAGCGTGCGCTCGGGGCGGTCGCCGAGGACGTCGCGGCTGAGCTTGAGCGATGTCGCTTTGGTCTCGAAGAGGAGCGCAGTGTCGCTATCTTCAGGCTGCACCTGCACCACATACCACTCGTTGGGCTGGAGCAAGCCCACAGCAAGCCACTGCAGCGTAACCGCGCTCTGCGCCTCGTCCACGCGCGCGCCATCAATGGGCACGAGGGGCACGGGCGCTGGATAACCGCTGCGCGGCGTGGGCGTCTGCAAAACGATGGGAGTCGCTGTTGGTTCGGCTTGCAGCGTAGGGCGGGCGATGATGAGCGTTTGACCCACGCGAATGATGCATTGCTCGTCGAGGTTGTTCTGCGCGCGCAGCGCCTCAAGCGGAACACTGTAGCGCAAGGCGATCTCTGAACATGTCTCGTTGGGCTTAACCACGTGGGTGAGCACTGCTGACGGCGCAGGCAGCGCCGCGTTCGGCGATGAGGCAGAAGCTGCGCCAGCAGACAGTGGGATTTTGAGCGTTTGCCCCACGAAGATGGGGCAGTTGTTGTTGAGGTCGAGGTTGTTGGCAGCGGCGAGCGCGCCTATGCTGATGCCGTAGCGCAGCGCGATCGCGCTGCACGTTTCGCCCGATGCCACCACGTGCTCGATCACAGCGGGCGTGGGAATCGCAGCGGTCGGTGGCACAGCGATGGTCGGCAGCAATGAAGCGGCGCGGTTGCGGTCTGTTGCCTCAACCGCGATGCTCGCTGCCCCATTAGGCAGCGTGGGCATAGGGAGCGGCCGAAGGGTGGATTCGGGCACTGCGCTGCCGCGCATCATGTTAGGCAACGTGAGCATCGCGCCGATCACCACTGCCGAAACGCCAGTCGCGATCAGCAGCAAGCTCGCTGGCGAGGCTCGGCGATGAGGAGAACGTGGGGCATGCATGCCAACTCAGCGACTGCCGTCGAGACCAAGCAGCGCCGCATTCGCTTGCATGGCGTTGAGCACGATTGTGATGTGCTCATCCAGCGGCACGCCGAGCGCTGCGGCTGCGCGCTCAATCTCATCGCGATGCACACCCGCAGCAAATGCTTTTTCCTTCCACTTCTTCTTGATGGACGAAAGCTGCACGTCAGCGATGTTCCTCGAGGGTCGAACGTAGGTCACTGCGGCGATGAACCCTGTGAGCTCATCAACAGCCACGAGCGCCTTTTCCATGGGCGTCTCTGGATGAACACCAGTGATCTCTGGTGCGTGGGCAGCAATGGCGCGCACGATCACTTCGGGCCAGCCTTGCTCACGCAACACACGAATGCCGACAAGCGGGTGACCGCTGCCGTCGAGGTTGGGGTGGCGTTGGTAGTCGAAGTCGTGCAGCAGCCCTACCAATCCCCAGAGCTCAGGGTCGCCGTCAAAACGCGGCGCGTAGGCGCGCATAGCAGCCTCGACAGCCAACATGTGGCGCAGGAGATTCGGCTCAGT
>JANWUW010000039.1 GCA_025057935.1 Thermoflexales bacterium | reverse complement strand
CGCGCCTGCGATTCTACTCGCGCACTTTTCGGTGAGCGGCGCCCGTTTTGGCGCCGAGCGCAGCACACTGCTTGGCACTGACGTGGTCTTCAAACTCAGCAGCCTGCACCTCCACGCATGGGACTACGTGGCGCTTGGTCACATCCACAGCCACCAAGTGGTAAATCCAGGTCAATACCCTGCTGTGGTCTACGCTGGCAGCCCAGAGCGCGTGGACTTCAGCGAGGCAGAAGAGCCGAAGGGGTTTTGCTGGTTGGAAGTGGTGAAAGGCGAAACGCACTGGCGCTTCGTGCCACTGCCGGCGCGCGCCATGGTCGCCGTTGAGCTAGACCTGACCAACCAGGCAGACCCCACCGACGCGGCGCTGCGCGCCCTCGAGCGCTACAACGTGCAAGATGCCATCGTGCGCGTGCGCCTGCGCATACGACGCGACCAAGAGCCTGCGCTCGAGATACGTCGCATCGAGCAAGCCTTGCACAGGGCGGGCGCAGATTACATTGCAGGCGTCAACTATGAAGTGCAAGCTGCGCCCCGCTCGCGTCTAGCTGTGGAACGCCCAGAGCAACTCAGCCCCGAGGAGCTGCTGCGCCGCTACTTCCAGATCAAAGGCGAAGATGAGCAGCGCATCGATGCGTTGCTTGCGCTCGCGCGCGAGCTGATGCACTCATAGCCGCTCCTAGCGCGCTGAGTGGCAGTCCTCTGCTCTGCCATTTCGGGATTGCATGCGCGCCACTGCCTCATCGTTCGGCTCGACGCCCTCCACCCAGATTTTTGCAGCAAGCTCGTTGCCGATCACGTGCTCGTCGAAGAAAGCGCCATTCGCCACGCGTATGCGCAGTGGACCTGAGAACGGCGCGCGTGACACCAACTGGATGGGCACGCCCGGCACAATGCGCAACAAAGCAAGGTAGCGCAGCATCTCAGCATCCTGCGAGGCAATGCGCCCAACTACGCCGCGCGCCCCCTCTGGCAGCATATCGAGCCGCAGTGAGGAGGGCAGCTCCATCCGTCCGTCTGCCGTAGGAATTGGATCACCGTGAGGACACCGCGTTGGGCGACCGAGCTGCGCGTACATGCGCTCCACCAAGTCGTCGTCAAGGTAGTTGCTGCATGAAGCAGCGACGGGATACACCTCGTCCCAAGTGTAGCCAAGCTTCTCAACGAGGAAGACTTCAAAAATGCGACGCTTGCGAATGGCGCGCAACGCCACGCGCTCGCCGAGTTCACTCAACACCAAGCCGCAAGCGCCCTCACGCCGCAACAGCCCTTGCCGCACCAAGCGCTGCGCCATGCGCGAGACCGCAGGCGGCGATACGTTCAAACGCGCAGCCAACGCGCGCAGCGACACCCGCCCAGACTCAACCGACTCTAGGTAGGTCTCACTCAAGAAGTCCTGCACGGCTGCGCTCACGCGCGGCAACGGGCGGAGAAACGGTCGCTTGCTCATGTTTGAGCAGATTATTGCACAGCGCGAACGAGAGGATTCAGTCTCGCTAGCCTTGTTCATGCGTACGGCATTATTCGCCTCTCTCCCCACGGCGAGGCATCGTTCCAATTGAGGCTCTCGGCTTGCGCCAGCATTGCGCCTCCGAGCCATGCTAGAATCGTGCACACTCATGCGCAT
>JANWUW010000100.1 GCA_025057935.1 Thermoflexales bacterium | reverse complement strand
GTATTATCAACCACCCATGCAGGGTCTCTCCACAGCAGAGGCGCGCCGGCGCTTGCTGACATTCGGCCCGAACGCGCTTCCCGAAAAGCCGCCCGAGCCGCTGCTTCGAAAATTCCTGCGCCAGTTTCAAAGCCCACTGATATACGTGCTGCTCGCAGCGCTGGTGATCGACGCAGCGCTCTGGCTCTACGAAGGCGCAGAAGGGCTGCCCACGGAGTCCTTGGCGATCCTCGTCATCCTGTTGCTGAACGCGGCGTTGGGCACACTGCAGGAGCGCCGTTCCGAAAATGCGCTGCGCCGCCTTAAGATGCTCGCTGAGCCACAGGCTTGGGTGTTGCGCGACGGGCACTTCCAGCACATCCCAAGCCGCGAGATCGTCCCAGGCGATGTGGTGCGCCTTGAGGCAGGCGACCGCGTCGCCGCCGATGGCGTGATCCTCAGCGCGAGCGGCGCTCTGGTGGACGAGAGCATTCTCACAGGCGAAAGTGTGCCCGTCGAGAAAGGCAAAGGCGATGAGGTGTTCGCAGGCACGCTGCTCGTGCGCGGGCGCGCTTTGTTCGAGGTGAGCCGCACTGGCTTGCAGAGCGCAATGGGGCGCATCGCTGGGCTGCTTGCTGAGATGGAAGAGGGGAAGACCCCGCTCGAGCGCCGCCTAGCGGCGTTCGGCCATCAAGTGGCGCGCTACATCATGGGACTGGCGATGCTGATCGCGCTGGGAGGCATCGCGTCGCAGGGTTTGGAGCGTGCCGGCGAGGTGGTGATCTTCGCTGTAGCCCTAGCCGTCGCTGCCGTGCCCGAAGGGTTGCCGGCAGTGCTCACCCTCGCATTAGCGCTGGGCGTGGAGCGCATGGCGCGGCGCAAAGCGGTGGTGCGGCGACTCTCCGCTGTTGAGGCGCTGGGCAGCGTTACCGTGATCGCCACCGACAAGACCGGCACGCTCACCGAGAACCGCATGGAGGTGCAGCGCCTGATCAGCGACGATCCGCAGCGCGCGCTGCTGGCGATGGTGCTGTGCAACGACGCCGACCTCGAGACTGGCGCTGGCGATCCGCTTGAGCTCGGGCTGCTGCGCTTTGCAGCGCAGCACTTGGACATTGCACATGTGCGCAGCGCGCATCCGCGGCTCTCCGAGCGCCCCTTCGACAGCGCATGGAAGTACATGCGCGTCACTACCCCGAGCGGCAGCTTCTTCAAGGGCGCACCCGAGGCGCTGATCCCGCGCCTTGCAGTCTCCGCGCAGGCACAGGCAGCGCTGCTGCGCGAGGCCGAATCACACGCCGAACAAGGCTTCCGCGTGTTGGCGCTCGCCTATGGCGAGGGCGAATGCGAAGCACAGCTTGCCTTCTTGGGCTTTGTTCTCTTGCTTGACCCGCCGCGCCCTGAAGTGCCAGAGGCAGTGCGCAAGGTGCGCGAGGCGGGCGTGCGCGTAGTGATGATCACTGGCGACCATCCAGCAACTGCGCTCGCCATCGCGCGCAGCATTGGCATTCCCGCGCAGCGCGTGGTCACTGGCGAAGCGATCGCTGATCTCTCAGACGAGGCGCTGGTGAATGTGGACGTCTTCGCGCGTGTGAAGCCGGAGGACAAGCTGCGCATTGTCGCTGCACTACAAAAGCACGGCGAGGTGGTCGCCATGACTGGCGACGGTGTTAACGACGCGCCCGCGCTGAAGCGCGCTGATGTCGGCGTAGCAATGGGGCAGCGCGGCTCGGACGTCTCGCGCGAGGTGGCTGCGCTCGTGCTCATGGACGACAACTTCGCCACCATCGTCGCCGCCATCGAAGAAGGTCGCAGCATTTACGAGAACATCCAAAAGTTCATCCGCTTCCTGTTCTCGACCAACGTGGCGCTGGTGCTGTTGGTGTTGCTTGGCTTGGGATTGTCCCTTGCGCTCAACCTGCGCGAGGCAGGCGCGCTGTTCCTGCCGCTGACGGCAGTGCAGTTGCTCTGGATCAACATCATTGCCGACGGCCCGCCAGCGCTTGCATTAGGCGTGGATCGCAACCCCGGCTTGATGCAGCGCCCGCCGCGCGATCCGCGCGAACCATTGCTCGACCGCGCTTCGCTGAGCTTCATCGTGCTCACTGGCGTCGTGAAGGCATTCGTTGGCGCTGCTGTGCTGCTCGGGGCTTACTTGCTGGGGATTGGCTTGACTGCCGCGCGCACGGCGGTTTTCCTCTACGAAGGGCTGGCGCAGTTGTTCTTCGCCTATCCTTCACGATTGCTGCGCGTGCGCCCGCTGCCCAACCTGTGGTTGAACCTCAGCGTGCTAGTCGGCGCTGCTTTGCAGATCGGCTTGGTGTATTGGTCGTTGGGGCAGGCGCTGTTGGGCTTAACGCCGTTGAGCATGCGTGAGGTGGTGCTGATAGGCGCAGCTGTGCTCCTCACAGGCGGCACTGCGCTGATCACCCTGCCGCTGGTGCGCAAGCTCGCCCGTGAGCAATGAGGATTTGGAGCGCTTCCTCCACCCTTTGCCCTCACAACGCTGCGCAGCGATGAGCGCGAAGTTGCTCAAGCAGGCGGCATGAAGACCTCCTCTCCCTAAGTCGCACGCTGGTAGGGGTGTCGCAAACAGGCGCTCTGGCAGGGTTGGCAATCCGTTTGCTTGCGCTAGTCGAGATTCGTTCGTACACTGCGCGCAAGTTCGCTCTTTAAACTTTTTAAAACGCCTGCGGTGTGAACCCACGTGCTGCGCTCGTATCGAGCATGCTGCCGTGGTTGATTCGGGGAGGTCGAGCATGGAAACCACACTCTCAAATTGCTTTTGGTCTGGTTTCATCCTTGGCTTGCCGACAGGATTGTTGGCTGCAGGGATAGCGCGGCTGGTCGTCAAACACTGGCGCGTGCTGTTGCTAACGTTGTTCCTGCTCTTCCTTGGCGCAGTGCTACTCACCCTCATCCGAGCTGCAGCCGAGCAGTGCCCAGACGCCTGCACACCCCCTGCCACCCCAACTGCTGCAGCAGCAAGCCTGCCTGTGGAGTCCAGAAGATAGCAAGCCGTTTCGTACCCCAAAACACTCGCGCTTGAGTTCACGCGGGTTGCTCTATCAGCTCTGAGCGACCTTGTACGCACTGCGCACACGCATATACTTGCCACCAATCAAGGCAGCCGTGAGGAGGACAAACAATGTCGAATGTGATTCGCGAAGTCACTGCCGCGATCGGCGGTTGTGTGGAAGTCACAGTGGATAAACCGCAGCGCGTGGACGAGGTTGCGCAACGCACACGCCACTACGAGCTCACCATCCACGACATGGACGCGCTGCGCCGAGAGGGCGTGGACAAGCTGGTGAACCTCGCGGTATTCGGGACGGACGAGCAAAAGGGCGCAGCGCGCTGGTTGCTTTGGGAGTTAGGTCAGCAGCTTGGCATCCGCCCTGCCTCAATCCACGAGCTATACGTCGCGCGCGGGCGCAACGCGATCCCGCACACCTTCACCGTGCCAGCGATGAACATCCGCATGATGGCGTACGACTCAGCGCGCGCTGCGATGAGCGCTGCAGTCAAGCACAAGGTCGGCGCGCTGATCTTCGAGCTGGCACGCAGCGAAATGAGCTACACCGACCAGCGCCCCTCAGAGTACGTCTCAGTGATGCTCGCCGCTGCGATCAAGGAAGGGTTCCGCGGTCCGCTGTTCATCCAGGGCGACCACTTCCAAATCAACGCTAAGAAGTTCAAGACCAACGCGGATGAAGAGATCACCGCCCTGCAAAAATTGATTGACGAGGCGCTGGCAGCCGGCTACTACAACATCGACATTGACGCCTCCACACTGGTTGACCTAAGCAAGCCGACGCTGGACGAACAGCAGCGCCTGAACTACGAGTACACCGCCCTGTTCGCCAACTACATCCGCAGTCGTCAACCCGCGAACGTGGTGGTCTCCCTCGGCGGCGAGATCGGCGAAGTGGGGCAGAAGAACAGCGACGTGCACGAGCTGCGCGCATTCATGGCGGGCTTCCAGCGCTTGTTTAAGCATCGCCCCGGCTTGAGCAAGATCTCGATCCAGACCGGCACTACCCACGGCGGCGTGGTGTTGCCTGATGGCTCGATCGCCGATGTGCAGATCGACTTCGATTGCCTGCGCGAGCTTTCCATCGCAGCTCGTGAGGAGTTCGGCATGGGCGGCGCTGTGCAGCACGGCGCTAGCACCCTACCCGAGGAGGCGTTCGGCAAGTTCGTCCAAGCAGGGGCAATTGAGGTACACCTCGCCACCGCTTTCCAGCAAATCGTGTATGCCAACTTGCCCAAGGCGCTGAACGATGAGATCACCCAGTGGCTGTTCCAGCACGCCGCCGACGAGCGCAAGCCCGGCGACACCGATGAGCAATTCTTGCACAAGACGCGCAAGAAAGCCACAGGTCCGTTCAAGAAAGAGCTTTGGTCGCTGCCCGAGGGAGACCGCGCGCGCATCCGCGCCGCGTTGGAAGAGCGCTTCACCATGCTCTACGATCGCCTCGGCGTGAAAAACACGCAGGACCTAGTGGCGAGCTTTGTCTCTGTGCCCGAGATCCACAAAGCGCCAGAGGACTTCGGCGTGCAGCCGCGCACAGTGGAAGACATCCGCGGGCTCGCGGATTAATCCCAGTTCCGTGCCGCACCTGACTTCAGCAGCAGATCGAGACAAAGCGCCCCGCCATTGTGTTTGATTGGCGATGTGCTACGCGCGCGGCAAGGCGGCATGTGGCGCAAGCGGCGCACGATTGAGCGCGTGATGCTCCTGCAGGCTGCGCACTTTGAGCGCCTTGGTTTGCAGCGCGCGGATCGCCTGCACGGCAGCAGCGGCTGCGCTCAGCGTGGTGATCAACGGCACTTTGTGCTGAATCGCAGCCGCGCGCACAGCTTGACCATCCGTGTAGGCACGACGCCCTAGCGGCGTGCTGATCACCATGTGAATCTCGCCAGCGGCTATCAGGTCGAGCACGTTAGGCGTGCCCTCGCTAGCTTTGTTCACGGCTCTGGCTGGCACACCCACGCGATTGAGCCACTCCGCCGTGCCGCGCGTAGCGAGGATTTCAAACCCAAGCTGGCGCAGATCGCGCGCGATCTTGGTGACTGCGCCCTTGTCGAAGTCGTTGACGCTGATCAGCACGCGCCCGCTAAGCGGCAGCGCGTTGCCCGCGGCGATCTCCGCCTTGGCGAAGGCATGACCGAAGCTTGAAGCATGTCCCATCACCTCGCCGGTGCTGCGCATCTCGGGCCCCAAACGCACAAACGCGCCGGGGAACTTGTTGAAAGGCAACACCACCTCTTTGACGAAAAAGCCATCGAGCTTCGGCTCTCGCGTGAAGCCAATTTCGGCAAGCGTTTGCCCAGCAGCCACGCGCGCGGCGATTTTTGCCAGCGGCACACCAGTGGCTTTGCTCACGAACGGCGTTGTGCGGCTGGCGCGCGGGTTCACCTCTAGCACATACACCACCTCGTCCTTGATGGCAAGCTGGACGTTCATCAAGCCGCGCACGCCAAGATGCAGCCCAATGCGTTCGACGTAGTCGCGGATGATGCTGAGGTGATACTCGCTCACTTTGAACGGTGGCAACACACACGCGCTGTCACCGCTGTGCACGCCGGCTTCTTCGATGTGCTGCATGATCCCGCCGATCACCACGCGCGCCCCATCCGCGACGGCGTCCACGTCAATCTCGAAGGCGTCCTCCAGGTAGCGATCGATCAACACAGGCGCGTTGGGCGAGACTTGCGTCGCTTCCGCGATGTACTCGCGCAGGTCGTCGTCGTCATACACAATGCCCATGGCGCGCCCGCCAAGCACATAGGAGGGGCGCACCAGCACAGGGTAACCGATGCGATGCGCGACCTCCACAGCCTCTGCTAGCGACCGCGCTGTGCCGTTCTCCGGCTGCGGAATGTCCAACGCGCGCAGCACTGCGGCGAAGCGCTCCCGATCCTCCGCGAGCGCGATCGCCTCAGGCGAGGTGCCCCAAATTGGCACGCCATATTGCGCTAGCGCTTGGGCTAAGTTGAGCGGCGTCTGCCCACCAAATTGCACCAGCATGGGCACGAACACGCGCCCATTGTCCGACTCCAACTCCCATACGTTCAGCACGTGCTCCAGCGTGAGCGGCTCGAAGTACAGCCGATCAGCGGTGTCGTAGTCGGTGCTCACCGTCTCGGGATTGCAGTTGATCATGATGGTCTCGATGCCGAGATCGCGCAGCGCAAAGCAAGCGTGCACGCAGCAGTAATCGAACTCGATGCCCTGACCGATGCGATAAGGTCCGCCGCCGAGGATGATGACCTTCTGGCGCTCGAACTGAGGCTCACTCTCGTCAAAGCCGTCGTAGTTGCTGTAGAGGTAAGGGGTGCTGCTCTCGAATTCAGCAGCGCAGGTATCCACCCGGTAGAAGGCAGGCACGATGCCAAGCGCCTTGCGCACACGGCGCACTTCTAGCGCATCGCGCGCGCCGACAAGCTCGGCAATGCGCGCATCGCTGAAGCCCTCTTGCTTGGCACGCAGCAGCAGCTCTGCAGGCAACGTCTGCAGCGTGTGCCGCGCCAGCTCGCACTCGGTCTCGATGATGCCGGCAAACTGCTCGACGAACCAACGGTCGTAACCAGTGAGCTGGGCGACTTCCTCAGGCGACATGCCGGCGCGCAGCGCGTCGAAGGCGTAAAACAGCCGCTGCGCGGTGGGCGTGCGCAGCATCTCTGGAGTGACTTCGCGCACGTTCGCTGTGCAAGCCATCTTGCCGATCTCCAAGCTCTGCACCGCTTTTTGCAGCGCTGCTTTGAATGTGCGCCCGATCGCCATCACTTCGCCGACGCTCTTCATCTGCGGACCAAGCGTGGGGTCGGCACCGGGGAACTTCTCGAACGCCCAGCGTGGGAACTTCACCACGACGTAGTCCAGAGAAGGCTCGAACGAGGCGGGCGTCTTGCGGGTGATGTCATTGGGGATTTCGTCCAGCGTGTAACCGACGGCGAGCAGCGCGGCAATTTTGGCAATGGGGAACCCTGTAGCTTTGCTAGCGAGCGCTGAGGAGCGCGAGACGCGCGGGTTCATCTCGATCACCAGCGCCTCGCCTGTGCGCGGGTTCACCGCGAACTGCACATTGCTGCCGCCCGTCTCCACGCCCACTGCGCGCATGACGATCTTCGCCATATCGCGCAGACGCTGATACTCCTTGTCAGTCAGCGTCATGGCAGGTGCGATGGTGATGCTGTCGCCAGTGTGCACGCCCATCGGGTCAAGGTTCTCAATGGAGCACACCACGACGAAGTTGTCGTTGGCATCGCGCATGACCTCCAGCTCGAATTCCTTCCAGCCGAGCACGCTTTGCTCGATCAGCACCTGATGCACGGGGCTTTCGCGCAAGCCGCGCGCGCAGATCTCGCGCAATTGCTCGAGATTGTGCGCCACGCCGCCGCCGCTCCCGCCAAGCGTGAACGAGGGGCGCACAAGCACGGGGAACGTCAGCCCAAGCGGGTGCCTGGGCTCGAGCAGCGCCAGCCCCTCCTCGACAGAGGTCACCGTTTGGCTGCGAGGGCAACGCAAGCCGTGCGCCTCCATCGTGTCCTTGAAGAGCTGGCGGTCCTCAGCGATCTTGATGGCGTGCGTGTTGGCGCCGATGAGCTGCACGCCGTAGCGCGCGAGCACACCCGCTTCCTCGAGGGCAACCGCAAGGTTCAACGCCGTCTGCGCGCCAACCGTCGGCAACAGCGCATCGGGGCGCTCATGGGCGATGATCTTCTCAAGCATTTCGACGGTGAGCGGCTCTACGTAAGTCGCATCGGCGAACTCAGGATCGGTCATGATGGTGGCGGGATTGGAGTTGACAAGGATGACGCGATACCCCTCGCGGCGCAACACCTTGCACGCCTGCGCGCCGGAGTAGTCAAATTCACCTGCCTGACCGATCACGATGGGACCGGAACCGATGACGAGGATGGAGCGTAGATCCGTGCGCTTGGGCATAGTTCCGCCTGCGGATCGTAGCAGCAAAGCTGGCTGCGGTTGGGCTTGTAGAATGAGCTGTGCATTTCTGGGAGCTGCTGCGCTCCGCAGCACGCCGCAACACACCTCATCCTCTCGGAGGAGCAACGATGGGCAACATTTGGGTCACAGAAAACCTCTACAGCTACTTCCGCACCAGCCTTAGCGTGCGACGTATCTTGGTGGACGAGCGCAGTGAGTATCAACACATCCAAGTGCTAGAGACCGACTTCTTCGGGCGCGCCTTGCTGCTCGATGGCAACTTGCAGCTCACTGAGTTGGACAACGCTGGATACCACGAGATGATGGTGCATGTGCCGGCGCTGGTGGTGGGTGCGCCGAGGCGCGCGCTGATCGTCGGTGGCGGGGACGGCGCAGCGTTGGCACAGATGCTGCGCTACCCCTCACTGGAGGAGATCGTCGTGTGTGAGATTGACCGCCGCGTGGTCGAAGTATGCCGCGAACACTTCCCCGCTTTCCGCGCGGTTTGGGACGACCCGCGTGTGCGCCTCGTTGTTCGCGATGCCTACGCTTACATGGAGGAGAACCCCGGCACCTTCGACGTGATCTGCGCTGACATGACCGATCCGCTCGGCATGTCCGAGCGGCTGTTCTCCGAAGACTTCTACCGCCTGATTGTGCGCGCCCTCGCGCCCCACGGCGCAGCCTCAGCGCAGTGCGACCAACCCTACTTCGGCGATGAGCTGATCCGCCGCTTGTATGCCTTTGCGAGGACGCTGGTGAAACATCCCGCTTACTACCAAGCCTTCATTCCTTCCTACCCCGGAGGTGGCAACGGCTTTCTCTACCTCTCCAATCGTCCTTGGGAAGAGGGGCTGAACAAGCCTTATCCGCCCGGCGAGAACCACTACCTTAACCCCGAGATCCATCGCGCCGCGTTTGCCCTGCCGGAGTTCCTAAAGCGCAAGTTGGAGTGAGTCATCACGCGCCGGCACATCAGGAGAGCGCGAACCGCGTGTGGATGCGAAGCGGGAACGACCTCATGCCGGCGAAGGTGGACGCCTGCGGTGGCTCTGGACCCCATCCACATCGCTGCAATGAGCCCTTCCGCAACGCGCGCCGCTTGAGCGCAGGGCTATACTTCACCTTAGCGTGATAGACAACCGTGCAAGCAGCGCGTGGCGCTGGGTGCGCGGTTCTTTTTGCCATCGCGACAGCTCTGCGCTTGAATGCCCTTGGTGCGCCATGTCCTTCGTCCACTTGCACAACCATAGCGAGTACTCCATGCTCGACGGCTTGAGCAAGGTGAAAGACCTTGCGCGCGCCGCCGCAGCCATGAACATGCCCGCCGTGGCGCTCACTGACCATGGAGTGATGCACGGCGTGATCGAGTTCTACGACGCCTGCCACGAGGTTGGCATCAAGCCGATCATCGGGATGGAGGCGTATCTGTGCAAGCGCGGGCAGCGCATGCGCGACCACGACAACAAGTTCGACCGCAGCCCTCATCACTTGCTGCTGCTGGCGATGAACCAAACCGGCTACAAGAACCTCATGCGCCTCGCCACGCTTGCACAACTGGAGGGCTTCCACTACAAACCGCGCATCGACCACCTCGTGCTTGCAGAGCACAGCGAGGGCTTGATCTGCACAAGCGGCTGCCCCAGCGCCGAGATCCCGCGCCTGCTGCTGGAGGACAAAGTTGAGGAAGCCTGGAAAGTCACGCGCTGGTACCTCGACGTGTTCCGCGATCGCTTCTACATCGAGCTGCAAGAGCACAACCTGCCGGAGTTCGCAAAGCTCAACCAGATGTTGCTAGCGCTGGCGCGCGAGCTAAGCATCCCAGTGATCGCCACCAACGACGCACACTACGTGCGCCGCGAGGACGCGCTGCCGCACGACCTGCTGCTGTGCGTGCAGACCAGCGCGACATACCGCGACCCCAACCGCATGCGCTTCAACGACGACTCGTATTACCTGAAGAGCGCGGAGGAGATGCGCGCGCTCTTTGAGCCGATCTGCCCAGAAGCAATCAGCAACACGCTTGACCTCGCCGCGCGCTGCGACGTGAAGCTCAAGGACAACGTTTTCCACCTGCCGCACTTCCAACGCCCGGCGCGCTTCGCCAGCGACGAGGACTACTTGCGCTACCTGTGCGAGATCGGCTTCGAGGTGCGCTACGGCATCCCGGCGCGCGATGACGGCACCTGGGTGCATGAGGTGATGCCGCCGCAGCCTGAAGACGGCTTCATCACGGCAGAGGAGGCGGCGCGCAACCCTGAAGCCGCCAAAGGTCTCACCATCGTTGGACGACCAAAAGCGCAAGTGTATTTCGGCGAGGACCAACCGATCAAGCTCACGGCGCTCAGCTCACTGGCGCTGCCCAGCGCCGACACCCATCCTGCCATGACGCCGCGACGGCTGCGCGAGCGCCTGCGCTTCGAGGTCGAGACGATCATCCGCATGAACTTCGCCACCTACATGCTGATCGTCTGGGATCTGATCCGCTTCTGCCGCAAAGAGGGCATTTGGTGGGACGTGCGCGGCAGCGCTGCCGGCAGCATGGTGAGCCACGTGCTGATGCTCACCAACATCGAGCCGGTCAGCAACGACCTGTACTTCGAGCGCTTCCTCAATCCGGCGCGCGTCACCATGCCCGACATTGACATGGACTTCCCCGACGATCAGCGCTATCGGCTGGTGGACTACACCATTGACCGCTACGGCGCGGAGAAGGTGGCGCAGATCATCACGTTTGGCACCCTAGCGGCGCGTGCCGCGTTGAAAGACATCGGGCGCGTGCTCGACATCCCGCTCTCGGAGGTGAACCGCGTCACCGAGTTGGTGCCCAATATCCCCGGCAAGCCCATCACGCTCAAGGAAGCGCTCGAGCAAGTGCCGCAGCTCAAGCAGCTCTACGAAAGAGAGCCTCACCTGCGCGAGCTGTACGACAAAGCCATGCTGGTGGAAGGCACAGTGCGCAACGCGGGCACGCACGCTGCCGGCGTGGTGATCGCCGACAAGCCGCTGATCGAGTATGTGCCGCTGCATCGCCTCACGGGCACGCCGCTCACGCCGCGGCTGAACGCCGTCACTCAGTTCGAGATGACCCACCTTGAGTCCATCGGCTTGCTCAAGATGGACTACCTGGGGCTCTCGATGCTCACCATCATGCGCCGCGCATGTGAGCTGATCGCGCAGCGTCACAGCAAGCGCTACGACCTGAACACCATCCCCATCCACGACCCCATCATCTACGACACCTTGAGCAAAGGCGACGTGGTGGGCGTGTTCCAAGTGGAAGGTCCGGGGATGCGCAACTTGATGATGCAGATGAAGCCGCGGCGCTTCGAGCACATCGTCGCTGCGCTCTCGCTCTTCCGCCCTGGTCCAATGGAATACATCCCCACCTACATCCGCCGCATGCACGGCGAAGAGCCGGTCGTCTATCACCACCCCGACCTCGAGCCAGCGCTTAAGGAGACCTACGGCATCTTGGTTTACCAAGAGCAGATCATGCGCGTGGCGCGCGACTTGGCGGGCTACTCCATGGGCGAGGCAGACATGATCCGCAAGGCCGTCGCCAAGAAGAACAAAGAGCAGCTCGACAAACACCGCACCAAGTTCATTCAAGGCGCAGTGGAGCGCGGTTACCCGGCCGAGGTCGCGGAGAAGGTGTGGAACGATATCGAGTTCTTCGCGCGTTATGGCTTCAACAAATCGCACGCTGCCGTCTACGCCTCCATCACCTGCCAGACTGCGTGGCTGAAGGCGAACTACCCGCTGGAGTACTTCTGCGCGCTGCTCACTGTGGAGAGCGGCAACTTGGAAAAGATGTCCAAGATCATCGCAGATGCGCGCGAGCACGGCATTCGCCTTCTGCCACCCGATGTGAACCGCTCCGAAGAGGGCTTCACCATCGAAGATGCACCTGCGCAGCAGAGCGGGCACGGCGCGATCCGCTTCGGCTTGCTCGCGATCAAAAACGTGGGCGAAGGCCCTGTGCGCGCTATTCTTGAGGCACGTCGCCGAGGCGGACCCTTCCGATCGCTGGATGACTTCGTGCGCCGCGTGGACACCAGCGCCTTCAACCGCCGCGTGCTCGAGGCGCTGATCAAAGCTGGCGCAATGGATTGTTTCGGTGAGCGCGCGCAACTGCTCGCGGGCATCGACGCCATCCTCGCCGCAGCGACCACCGCGCGCCGCGCTGCCGAAAGCGGGCAAGGCATGCTCTTCGGCGAGCTTGGCTCGGCAGAAGCAGGACTGGTGCTGCTGCCGCGACGATTCAAGCCGCTCTCGCGCCGAGAGCAACTCGCTGCTGAGAAAGAGCTGCTCGGCACCTACGTGAGCGATCACCCACTTGAAGGCGTGCTGCGCGCTTTGCAAGGGTACATCACCCACACCAGCAACCAGCTCTCCCCCGCGGACAACGGGCAGAAAGTGCGCCTCGCAGGCGTGGTTATGCACGTTCGCCCTCACACCACCCGCGACGGCAAGGCGATGGGCTTTGCTGAGATCGAAGACCTGTTCGGGCGCGTCGAGCTCACGCTGTTCCCACGCGCGTGGGAGCAATACCGCGAGCTGTTGGTGCGTGACCAAGCCGTGTTGATCGACGGCAAAGCCGAAGTGGAAGAGGGACGCACGCCAAAGGTGATTGTGGACCGCGTGAGCACTTCAGTGGAGATCACACGCGGCGCAGATGAGCTCGTGACAGAGCCTCCTCAAGCAGATGAGCTGGTGGCGCAGCAGTGGTTCGCAAGCGCGGAGTACGCTGCTTTGGTCTCTGTTGAGTCAGAGCTTGAGACGAGTGGCGAGAGCGAGTGGCGTGAGATGTCGGCTTCGGCGCCCTCCCCTGAGCCGCTTGCCGATGCGCCGGCTGCACCCCAGCACGCAAACCACGAGCGCGCAGAAATCGCCGAGACGCACACCGCGCCGCTCTGCGAGCCAACACCCGTGTACCACATCGAGACGCTCGACATCCTCCAGACACAAGCCACGCCGGCAGTGGTAACAACAGATGAAGTGAACAACGAGCAGCCACCAGAGCCTAACCCACACCCACGCGCGCAAGACTTGCCCATCCTCGCAGCGCAGCCGCCTATCAAGGTCGTGCTGCGGCGCAACGGGAACCTCCGCAGCGATATAGATCGCCTCGAAGCAGCAGTGCGCGTGCTGCGTCGCTATCCAGGCGACTGTCCCTTCATCGTGGAGCTGCGCGGCGGGAGCAAGTCGTACGTCATCGAGTTCCCCAACGACGCCGTGCGCGATTGCCCTGAGCTAGAGCGAGAGCTGACTGCTATCCTTGGCGCTCACTGCATCGAGCGCGGCTGAAGCAGATTATGACTTTTGGGTTGGCTGCTGGTCTGTCTCCTCGTCGTCTGGCTCCCAACTGATAATCCACACGCACAGCCCGGCTAAGCCAATCGTGGCGAGGATGAGGAACAACCACTGGTTCCACAGCAAGCCGACGTTGCGCGCCGCGATGACGAGAATGATCACCATTCCCGTCGCCAGCACAATCCACGCCGCTAGCCGGGGGTGACGCTCAGCAAACGACTTGATGCGCGCGAGCATAGATACTCGGATTGTACGCTGCCGGACGTCGGCATTTGCTGGTATCGCCCAGAGCAGCTTCGCATGCGCCTTTCGCACTGCTGATGCAGTGACGGACAGAATACCTCGCCCTTGCTGCACAGCGAAACTCAGCTTTCTCTCAGCCTTCGTCCATGCCTTCTCCACAGCGGAAGCGCATCATGAGGCGCGTGCGGCGCAGGTGAGCGCCGCGAGACTCAACAACACTAAGGAGGAACACGCTCATGATGAATCGCAGGGATTTTCTCAAGCGCTTTGGTCTCAGTCTCAGCGCCACCGCACTCGCTGGCGCGCTTGGTCTTGGCGGTGTGCATGTGGCGCAGGCAGCAGTGCCTCGCGCCTCGGCGCTGCTGCATCATGGCGCACTCGGCTTCGGCGGTTTCGCCCGCGGTTGGGCAAAAGGCGTGGGCATGCCCATGCTCAGCACCATCGCCTCGGCGCTGAATATGAGCGCTGCCGAGCTGCAAGCTGAACTGCAAGCCGGCAAGTCTGTTGCTGATGTCGCTGCAGCCAGAGGCGTCGCGCTCGAGAAAGTGGTGAACGCGCTAGTGGACGAGTACAAGAAGCAACTAGACGCAGCTGTTGCCGCTGGGCGTCTCACCCAAGCCCAAGCAGACGCCTTGCTGGCGAACTTCCGTGCTGTGCTGCCTGGTCATTTGCAAGTGCGCGCGGTGCCGGGGCTGAGGTTGAAGAACTTCGCATTCCGCAGCCCGAAAGGCGGCATCTCCCTCACAACTGTAGCGTCCGCCATAGGCATCAGCGAGGCTGAGCTGATTGCTGAGTTGCGCGCTGGCAAGTCCATCGCCGATGTTGCTGCAGCGAAGGGCGTGGCGCTGGACAAGGTGAGCAACGCACTCGCAGACGCCTACAAGCAGGCGCTGGACGCAAGTGTGGCGGCTGGGCGCCTCACGCAAGCCCAAGCCGACGCAGCGCTGGAGCAGTTCAAGGCAAATCTGCCGCACTTGCTGGCGCTGAAGGGGGGTCCCGGCTTCGCTTTCGGTCTGAAGCGTGGCAAAGGCGAGCGCGGTCATGGGTGGTTCAGCGCGCCGCCTCCTCAGCCAAGCGCTACACCAACGCAGACCACTGGGCTGCGCTTCTAGGCGCAAGCCACCGCCAAGGCGCACCCCATGCTCACCATGCTGCACTGCGGTGAGCGTGGGGTGTTGCCACCTTGAAAACCGCAGAGGCGCCGCGTTGCCCATCATTTCGGTTATCTAATAGCGGGTGTTCATGAACGCGCGCGTGCTGATCGCTGACGACGACCCGCAGATTGTGCGCGTGCTGCGCGGCTACTTTGAGCGCGAGGGCGCGACTGTCTTTGTTGCGTACGACGGAGAACAAGCGCTGCACGTGATCCGCAGCGAGCGCCCTGATTGCGTCGTGCTTGACTTGATGATGCCCAAGCGCGACGGTTGGGAGCTGACGCGCCTCATCCGCAGTGATGAACACCTCGCCCGCTTGCCGATCTTGATGCTCACTGCGCGTGTGGAGGACACCGACAAGCTGCTCGGGCTTGGTCTAGGCGCTGACGACTACGTGACGAAGCCGTTCAACCCGCTAGAAGTCGTGGCGCGCGTACGCGCCATCCTGCGCCGCGCGCGCTGGAGCGAAGCTCCGCCTCCGCCGGCTGTGCGTCAGGTGGGCGATCTGCGCCTGGACGAGGCGGAGCATCGCGTCACCCGCGCAGGTCAGCCGATCGAACTCACGCCCACCGAGTTTGCCTTGCTGCGCATTCTGATGACATACCCTAACTACGTGTTCACGCGCAGTGAGCTGATCGAGAAAGCGCTCGGGTACGACTACGAGGGACTCGAGCGCACAATTGACACGCACATCAAAAACTTGCGCCGCAAGATCGAGCCAAACCCAAGCGAGCCGATCTACATCGAGACGGTGGTCGGCGTGGGCTATCGGCTGCGCGCGCAGCCTAACGCGCCTTCGGTCAACGCTCCACCCGATGTGCCATGAACCGTCTTTGGGTGCGCCTGACGCTTGCCTTCGTCGCTGTGGCACTGCTCACAGCAGGGCTCGTCGCTGCGCTGACCACATGGACAGTCAATCAGCAATTCCGCGGCTACCTTGTGCAGCCTGATGTGCTGCTGCGTGGCGGCACTGTGCAACTGCTGGGCCTCTACTACGCCCAAAATGGGAGCTGGGACGGGATTGAGAGACTGCTGGAGCGCCGCCGA
Source organism: Thermoflexales bacterium (assembly GCA_025057935.1). Lineage (GTDB taxonomy): Bacteria > Chloroflexota > Anaerolineae > J036 > Brachytrichaceae > DRWP01. Next base: position 11,297 of record JANWUW010000100.1, on the reverse strand, counting down.
CGTCGCCCACCGCCACCGCGAGCGCGCGGTTTTGAGCGCGAACTGGGCACACGCGGCTGGGCATTGATGATCGCGGACGCAGAGGGGCGCGTGGTTTACGATGAGCAGGAGCGCGCTGTGGGCACGCGGCTCTCGCCAGAGGAACTAGCGCGAGCAGCCGTGCCCATTTACGTGGACGGCGAGGTGCGCGGTTTTGCCGTCGCCACCGCAGCCGCAGGCGAGATCATCGGTCAAGCCGAACAACGCTTCCTCGATGACCTGCAGCGCTCCATTGCTCTAGCAGCGCTCGCCTCAGCGACGTTTGGTGCTGCAATCGGCTTGGGCATCAGCCGCAGCGTGAACCGCCCGCTTGCTGCGTTGGCGCGCGCCGCCCATGCATTTGCGAGCGGCGATTGGCAGCAACGCCTGCCGCCGCGCCTTTCGAGCATCGCCGAACTGCGCGAGGTGGCGCAGGCGTTCAACACCATGGCGGAGTCGCTGCAACGCGCCGAGCAGCAACGCCGAAACCTCATGGCAGACATCGCTCACGAACTGCGCACGCCTCTCAGCGCTATGCAGGGCTTGTTGCGCGCGCTGCTGGACGGCGTGTATCCGATCACTGCGAAGGAAATCTCCACGCTTTACGACGAAACGCGACAGCTCACGCGCCTTGTGGATGACGTGCGCGTGCTGACGCTTGCCGAGGCGCGCCAGCTTCCCATCCACATCCAAACAGTGGAAGCTGCATCTCTGCTCAAGCAAGCAGCGGAACACTTTGTGCCTCTAGCTGACGAGCGCAGTGTGACGCTCAACGTGATCGCACCGCTGACGGCGCTCTGGGTGCAAGCCGACCCAGACCGCGCCGCGCAGGTGCTGCGCAACCTCATCAGCAACGCCTTGCGCCATACGCCGCCCGGCGGAGCAGTGACGTTGAGCGTTGAGCAAACCTCAGCAGGCGTGCGCTTCGTTGTGCAGGACACGGGCGAAGGTATCGCCCCAGAGGATCTGCCATTTGTGTTCGATCGCTTCTACCGCGGCGACAAATCCCGCGCGCGCAGCACTGGGGGCGCTGGGCTAGGGTTAGCGATCGCCAAGTCACTGGTGGAGATGATGGGCGGACAGATTGGCGTGCAAAGCACCCTCGGCGAGGGCGCGCGTTTCTGGTTCACGCTGCCCTCAGCGGCTAAGCTCTCCCTGCCCAACGAGCAGCACGGCAAGGACTAACCTAACCGACCAACAAGCTGCCCTCTCTGCCGCCTAAGCCACTTGCCGCAGCTCGGGGCAACGCGATCACACCAAGTTGGCGACTCTTCATGCTTGCGCCTCGCGCGCTTAAGGGTTACACTAGGCGCGCCAATCACATCAGCCTTTAGCAAGAAGGAGATTGCATCATGCGACCGCTCCCTCATCTTCCAACGCGTCTCGTTGCCTTCAGCGCAGCGTGCGTGCTCCTCGCGGCTTGTGCCGTGCCGACAGCCGCACCTCAGCCACCTGCTCCTGCTGAGCCAACACAGCCCGCACCGCAACAACCCACTGCTGCGCCCGCCCAGCCCGCCGCAGCACCCACTCCCGAGCCGGGCAAGGTGGTGATCCCGCCCGGCGGCAAAATCCGCATCGGCGGTTCGTTTGCGCTCACTGGTCCGATTCCCGACCCTGGCAAGGACATCCGCCAAGGCGCCGAGATCGCCATTGACGACGCCAATGCCGCAGGAGGCGTGAACGGCTTCCTCTTCGAGTTGGTCGCCGAGGATGGCGCATGCTCCGGCGATCAAGGCACTGTGGTGGGTAACAAGTTCGCTGCAGACCCAACGATCGTTGCCGTGACCGGTGGCACTTGCTCAGGTGAGACATTCGGGTTGAAGCCGATCCTCCAGCGCGCGCGCATCCCGTTCGTCTCGCCAAGCGCTACCAACCCCGCTATCACCAGCGCCGATTGCGACGTGTGCAACCGCGTGGCGCTGAGCGACGCCCTCCAGGGCGAAGTGGACGCCGAGTTCGTTTACAAGGAGCTTGGTCTGCGCAAGGTCGCGGTGATGCACGACAGCTCCGACTACGGCAAGGGCGTGGCGGAGATCTTCCGCGATGCGTTCATCAAGCTCGGAGGCGAAGTCACTGCTTTTGAAGGCGCCAAGGTGGGCGATACCGACTTCCGCGCCATCCTCACCCGCATCGCTACCGCCGAGCCGGAGTTGTTGTTCTTCGGCGGCTATTCCACCGAAGCCGCGCTGATCACGCAGCAGATGAAGGAAATCGCCGGCTTGCAGAACACCAAGTTCCTCGGCACCGACGGCGCCTACACACAGCAGTACCTCGACACTGCAGGGAGCGCCGCCGAGGGCGCATTCATGTCCTACGTCGCTGGCGACACCCAAGCCGACAAGCTCGCCGCGTTCCGCGAGAAGTACATCGCGAAGTTCGGCATCGAACCCGAGAAGCTAGGCCCGTTCCACGCTCAATCCTACGACTCAGTGCTGCTGATCGTCGAGGCGATTAAGAAGGTGGCACAGCTCGACGCTGCCGGCAACCTAGTGATTGACCGCGAGGCGCTGATTAAGGCGATCCGCGAGACGAAAGACTTAGCCGGCATCACTGGCACACTCACCTGCAACCCAATCGGCGAGTGTGGCGCAGGCGGCGTGCAGGTGTTCACTGTGGAGAACGGTCAGTTCAAGCAAGTGTACGGCTTCGGTCTGAAGCGCTAATCGCTGAGGATCGCTTGCGCGTGCGAGGTGCAGCCTGCCTAAGGCTGCGCCTCGCATGTATGCAGGCGAGCGACAGGGTGACATCGTGGCCTTGATCAGCCGTGCTTTGTCCGCCGCGCGCCAAGGCGGTGCAGGAATGCGCATCGCGCGGCGCATGCTCGGCATGTTGCTCATCGCAGCGGTGATTGTGCGCGCGATCAGCGTGAGCGCGACGGAGAATTACCCGCTGAGCTTCTGGGCATCGCAAGTTGCAAACGGCCTGGTGTTGGGAGGCGTTTACGCGCTCGTCGCGTTGGGCTACACGTTGGTGTATGGCATTTTGCTGATGATCAACTTCGCCCATGGCGAGGTGATGATGATCGGCGGCGTTGCGGGATTTTTCGGGCTGCAGATCGCCTCCGCGCTAGGACTGCTCAGCGGCTCGCCGTTGGAAGTAGTGGTCGGGCTGCTGCTGGTTTTGGCGTTCGGCATGGGCATCGCAGCGTTGACAGGGGTGACGCTGGAGCGCGTCGCATATCGCCCGCTGCGCAACGCGCCGCGCCTCGTGCCGCTGATCAGCGCCATTGGCGCCTCGCTCTTCTTGCAGTACTCAGTGCTGCTCATCTTCGGCGTGCGCCCGATGGTGTATCAGCGACCTTCGCTCATTGCTGATGGCATGCGCATTGGCGCCGTGTTCATCCCATACACGGGGCTGATCATTTTCCTGACCTCGCTGATGCTGATGGGGGCGCTGTTCGTGATCGTGCAGCGCACGCGGCTGGGTCGCGCAATGCGCGCCGTGGCCGCGGATAAAGACGCGGCGGCGCTGATGGGCGTCGACGTAAACCAGATCATTGCTTTCACTTTCTTGCTCGGTTCGGCGCTGGCAGGCGCGGCAGGTGTGATGCTGGGCTTCCACAACGCGGTGATCAAGTTCAACAGCGGCTTCATCCCTGGACTCAAAGCCTTCACAGCAGCCGTGTTGGGCGGGATCGGTAACATCCCCGGAGCAATGGTCGGCGCCTTGGTGCTCGGCTTAGCAGAGTCGCTAGGACCGAGCGCGCTGGGGATTCCCGCTGAGTACCGCGACATCATTGCCTTCTCGGTGTTGGTGCTGGTGCTGATCTTCCGCCCCGCTGGATTGTTAGGCGAAGCAGTGGTGGAGAAGCGAGCATGAGCGCCGGCGCGTTGATCAAGACCGCGCTTCGGCAGGGCGCAGCAGCTTTTGCTGTGCTTGCGTACTTGACGCTAGTGGGGTTGCCGGCGCGTCTTGCCGAAAGCGCTTTGAGCGTCTTCAGTGCGCTTGCAGCCGCGCTGTTCTTCTTGTTGCTGCGACGCGCACCATCAGCGGGCGCAGGGACGAGCATTGTGCAGGGCATGCTGGGCGGCTTGGTGCTCGGGATGTGCACAGTGGGGATGGTGGGCGGATTGGCAGCGCTGGTCGGCAGCGGAGTACGCGTGCAGCAAGTGTTGGACAAGATGACGCCGCCAAACCTTGCAGCTTGGTTCGGCGTGCCGCCAATCGCCATTACGCGCAGCCAACTTGGCGCGCTCGAGCTTCTGCGACCAGCATTAGCGCTAGCGCTAGCTGGCGGGGTCGGCGGCGCACTTGCAGCCCTAAGCCGCGCGCGCCTCAGCCTAAGCCTCGGCGATCCCCTGCGCTGGGCAGCGATTGCGCTCCCCTTCCTGCTGCTCGGGCTGGTGATCGCCATGGGCGACGCAGGATTTCCGCTGGGAGGGAGCAACCGCGGCACACTGCGCCTGTTGCTCGCGATGCTCGCAATTGCCAGCGGCATGTTCGCGCTGCGGGCAACACGCGCCGGGCTCGAGCAAAGAGGAGTAGCCGGCGCTTTGCTGATCGGTGTCGCAGCTCTGCCTTTCACGCTCGATCAATTTCAAAATGCGGTGATGGGCATTGTGTTCATCTTCGTGATGATGGGCTTGGGTTTGAACATCGTTGTAGGGTATGCAGGGCTGTTGGATCTGGGCTACGTGGCGTTTTTCGCCATCGGCGCCTACGCCTACGCCTTTCTCTCGGCACCGTTTTCGTCGCCTTGGTTCTCGCAGCAACTCGCGCAGCTCGGGCTGCCGACCACACAGCCGTTGCTCAGTTTTTGGCAGGCGATCCCGCTCATCATGCTGCTGGGGGCACTCGGGGGCGTGATGCTGGGCGTTCCAGTGCTGCGGCTGCGCGGTGACTATCTCGCCATTGTCACACTCGGCTTCGGCGAGATCATTCGCCTGTTCATGCTGAACCTGGCAGACCTCACCAACGGTCCGCGAGGGTTGCTCAACATCGCTGCGCCTACCCTGTTCGGCTACAACTTGGGCAACCCTCGCGACATCTTCATCTTGGCGCTTGTCGGCTCAGCCGTAATCGCGTTTGTAGCGCTGCGGCTCGAGCGTTCACGCATCGGGCGCGCGTGGATGGCGATGCGCGAGGACGAGGAAGCGGCGCAAGCCATGGGCATTCACCTCGTGCGCGCGAAATTGCTGGCGTTCGCAATCGGTGCGACGTTTGCCGCGCTGGCAGGTCAGCTTTACGCAGCACGACAAGTGAACATCTTCCCCGATAACTTCTCCTTGTTTGTCTCGATTGATGCACTTGCGTTGATCATCGTCGGCGGCATGGGCAGCATCCCCGGCGTGGTGTTGGGCGCCATCGCGCTCAAGGGGTTGCCAGAAGTGTTGCGCGGCGTAGATGAGTATCGCATCGTGACGTTCGCGGCGCTGCTGGTGATTATGATGATCGTGCGCCCTGCGGGTGTGTTGCCGACCACGCGCCGTCGCGGCGAATGAGCGCCGTCTCACGCACGGCAGCAGCGCGCGTAAACTTGCAGCGCTGCTGCAAAGTGCATGGCTCGCTATCGCCGCCTCATTGTGTGGTTTCGGCGCGACCTGCGTGTGCACGACCACGCTGCGCTGGCGCACGCCTGCCAAGACGCCGATGAGGTCATCCCTGTCTTCATCCTCGACCCGACGCAGCTTGCTCACGACGAAGTTGGGTCGGGGCGTGTGCAGTTCCTGCTGGAGTGCCTTGCCGACCTCGACCGCAGCCTCATTGCGCGCGGCAGCTACCTCACCCTGCTTCGCGGACGCGCTGAAGAGGTCCTGCCCCGCTTCGTGCATTGCGTTAGCGCGCAGGGCGTGTATTACTCGCTCGACATCGAGCGCTGGAGCGGACAAGTGCGCGACCGCGCGCTCGCGCAGAGGTTCGCACGCGAAGGGATAGTGTTCCGCGGCTTTCTCAACTACTACCTGCAGCTCGAGGGCGAGTATGACCGCGAGCGATGGCATGCCGAGTGGATGCGCTTTAGCAAGCAGCCGCTATACGAGCCGCCCGCGCGCGTGCCCACGCCAGAGAACGTGAGCTGCCCCTCAGTTCCCAGCTTCGGCTACATCCCCACCTTGCGCGATCTCGGCTTGCCGCCGAGCACTCAGCGCTTGCCGCTCGGCGGCGAGAGCGCCGCGCGGGCGCGTCTGCAGACATTCCTCGAGACGCGCATCGCCACTTACCTGCGCTGCATCAGCAGCCCTAGCCTCGCTGAAGAGGACGGCACTAGCCATCTCTCGCCATACCTCAAGTTCGGTTGCCTCAGTGTGCGCACATGCGTGCAAGCAGCGCGTCAGCGCTACCTCGCTGCGCCGCCAGCAGTGCGAAGAAACCTGCAAGCGTGGGCAAGCCGTTTGCAGTGGCGCGATCACTTCATCCAGAAGTTCGCGCTATACCCCGAAGCCGAATTTGTCAATCTCTACCGTCCCTTTGACGCGCTGCGACGCTACGAAGATGCTGACCCGAAGCTGCTCGCTGCTTGGCAGGAAGGACGCACAGGTTTTCCGCTTGTGGACGCTTCAATGCGCGCCCTGCGCGAAACAGGCTGGCTCAACTTTCGCATGCGCGCGATGCTCGCCACGTTCCTCACGCTCAACTTGATGATCCATTGGCGGCACGGCGCTGAGTGGTTCATGAAGCACTTGGTTGACGGGGACACCTGCATCGATCACTGGCAATGGCAGATGCAGGCAGGCATCACGCAGCCGAGTCGCCCATTCCTTCGCGCTTACAACCCGCTCAAGCAATGCTACGACCACGACGCTGAAGCGCGCTTCATCCACAAGTACGTGCCCGAGCTGCGCGCGTTGCCTGCGCCGCTCGTGTTCGAGCCGCATCGCCTCACGCCGCTGGAGCAGAGTTGGTACGGCGTGCACCCCGGGCGCGACTACCCTCTGCCGATTGTGGACGCTGAGGCAACACGCAAGGCCGCTATTGAGGCGCTCATGCCGATCCGCGAGCAGCTTGCGCAAGCCGAGCGCGAAGGACGCCTCGACGAGTACCGCAACCGCATGCCCGGCGTCACGCCCTGGCTGACCGCGAGCAAAACATCGGAACCGACAAATGCGCTCGCGCTAGGAGAACTGGAGGAAGAAGCATGAACTGTCGCTGCATTCAGCGCGCCTTGCTGCGCTGGTTCGATGCCAACAAGCGTCCGTTGCCCTGGCGCACCGAGCCGCGCGATCCGTATCGCGTTTGGGTGAGCGAGGTGATGTTGCAGCAAACCCAAGCGCGCACTGTGATCCCCTACTTCGAGCGCTGGATGGCGCGCTTTCCGACTGTGCAAGCGCTCGCGGAAGCTTCGCTAGACGAGGTGCTGAAGATGTGGGAGGGGCTTGGCTACTACAGCCGCGCGCGCAACCTGCACCGCGCTGCGCGTCATGTAGTGACGCACTACGGCGGAGCTCTGCCGCGCGCAGCAGAAGCACTGCGCGCTCTGCCGGGCGTTGGTCGTTACACCGCAGGCGCGATCGCTTCCATCGCCTTCAATCAACGCACGCCAGTCGTGGATGGCAACGTGCGTCGTGTGTTGTGTCGCCTGTTCGCGCGCGCCGACGATGCCGACATCTGGGCGTTGGCAGAGTCGCTGCTGCCCGAAGATCGCCCCGGCGCCTTCAACGAAGCGCTGATGGAGCTTGGCGCACTGGTGTGCACGCCACGCGCGCCGCGCTGCGCGATCTGCCCGCTGCGTCGCCTATGCGCCGCGCGCGCCGCTGGCACGCCCGAGGCGTTTCCTGCGCCACGTCGCAGTTCATCCACCCCTCTGGTGCGTGTCCAAACCGCAGTGATCGTCGCCGGAGATGCTGTGCTGATGGGTCAACGCCCAGCGGAAGGCTTGCTTGGCGGGCTATGGGAGTTCATCAGCAGTGAGCTGCGCGACCCGCCACAGGAGTCATTAGCGATGATGGTGGAGCGTCGTGTCGGGCTGGACGTGAGCGCTGCGCCCGCTACGCTGCTGGGCGAGACGCGCCATGCTTTCACTCATTTTCGGCTCGTGCGCACTGTGTGGCTGCTGCATCTCGACGCGCAGCCTGCGCCGACGCGCAAGCACGGCTACGCGCGCGTGCAGTGGGTTCGGCTTGACGAACTGCCGCAGCTCGCGCTGACACGCAGCGACCGCCGCGTGTGGCACATGGCGAAGGATGTCATGCGCGCTGCGCCGTGAAGGCAGAAAGCCGATTCCCACTCACCGCACATGCAACCAGCCTAGGGCGATGAACACCACTACGAGCACTGCCCACACGCCGTATCCTCCAACCACTGCCGGCAACAACTCCCAACCCAGGCGCAGTGCTGCCCACACTGCGCCCACCCACACCATTGTGGCAAGCAGCCCTGGCAACAGCGCACGCACGAAGAGCGCTGCCGCCCGCGGATCGTAGTCGCCTGTGCCAAAGAGCACCCACAGCCCAAGCGGGATATTGATCGGCATTGTGGCAAGGATCGCTGCTAGGGTGCGCGAGCGCTCGCGCAGGAACGCAACACCAAGGATGATGAAAATCGAGGCGATGACAGGCACAGCTTTCTGAAGCTGGGCAGGTTCGACGCCGAATCGCATGCCGCGATTGTAAGGCGCTAGAATCGCCTCACCGATGAAAGCATCTCGTCTGTGGATCGCGATCCTGCTTCTCGTCGCAGGTCTGCTTGCAGGTTGCCCAGCCTCAAGCCCAACAGGCAGCACAGCGCCAGAGATGGTGATCGTGCGATACCTCGAAGCGCGCGTGAAAGGCGACGCTGATGCCATGACGCGCCTCTCGTGTGCAGATTGGGAGAGCAACGCGCGCACCGAAGCCGCCTCGCTGCGCAACGTCAAGGTCACCCTCGAAAATCTGCAATGCACGACCACAGACCGCGACGCGACCATCGCCTTCGTGCACTGCGAGGGCAAGATCGTTGCAAACTACAACGGCGAGTTGCGCGACTTTGATCTCTCGCTGCGCGACTTTCGCCTAGTGCAGCAAAGAGGCGAATGGCTAATGTGCGGGTATCGCGACTGAGCTGCTCAGCCCGCGTACATGCACATACCCCGTAGAGCTTTGCCTCTACGGGGTATGTGCATCACGAGAAGAGGAGAGAAGATGCGACCACACCCGCCGCGTGCTGCACACTGCTCACGCAGCCACGCCTTGCTTCCTCTGCCCGCAGAGCGATTCATTCGCTCATGTGGGCATTGTCAGCATTACTGCGCACCAATGTATTAACCCAACCTCGACTTGTCACCCCACGTGCGGCTAGTGCGTCACCTAGTCACCTGACCAGTCCGCAGACTGGCGAGGCGTAGGGTGAAAACAACGGGTGAATCACCTACACTGCAGCAAGCTATGATTGCCCAGGCGCCGGCTCGCGTGCTGATCGCCGATGACCAACAAAAGGTGCGCTCGGCGCTGCGGTTGCTGATTGACCAGGAATTAGCTTTCTGCGTGGTGGGCGAGGCAAGCAACGCCGAGATGCTGCAGCAAATTGCCGACCAAGCCACGCCCCATATCGTGTTGCTGGACTGGGAACTGCCTGGCTTGCCGCCTAACGGCAAGCGACTTGCGCTAGTGCGCAACATTGTGCCCAGCGCCTGGGTCATCGCGATGAGCGGGCACCCAGAGGCGCGCCAGCAAGCGCTCGAGGAAGGTGCTGACAGCTTCGTGAGCAAGAGCGACCCCCCCGAGGCGATGTTGAGGGCGCTATACTCCGCCTACGAAAAGCTTCATGACGCTCGTCGCCTCGCAGTTCAACCTCACCGAACTGTTTGACATCTTGGTGGACGCGGTGATCGCGTTCAACCAAGACCAGCGCATCCTTTACTTCAACAAGGGTGCCGAGGCGATTTTCGGCTACAAGGCAGAAGAGGTGCTGGGACAGCCTCTCGACATCCTTCTGCCAGAGCGATTCGTGGCGATCCACCGCGAGCATTTCCGCCATTTCCTTGAATCGCCTGTCCGCTCACGTCCCATGGGCGAACGCCAGCCGATTAGCGGGCGCCGGAAAGACGGCAGTGAGTTTCCCGCCGAGGCTGCCATTGCTAAGATACAGCGCACGTCTGAGGTGTGGTGCATCGTCATTCTGCGCGACATCACTGAGCGCTACCGTGCAGAAGAGGCGCTGCGCCAGCAGGTTGCGCGCAGCGCCGTCGAAGCAGAGCGCAACCGCATCGCGCGCGACCTGCACGACTCTGTGACCCAGGCGCTGTTCTCCGTAAGCGTGATCGCCGACGTGCTACCGCGCATTTGGGAGCGCAACCCTGCCGAGGGCAAGCGACGCCTCGAAGAGCTGCGACAACTTAGCCGTGGCGCCCTAGCGGAGATGCGCACATTGCTGCTTGAGCTCCGCCCTGCGTCGATCCTCGAAGCCGACCTCGCTGATCTCCTGCAACAGCTCTGCGCCACTGTGAGAAGCCGCGCGCCTGTAGAAATGGACGTCCAAGTCGAGGGTCCAACGCAGGCGATCCCAGACAAGCACAAGGTTGCGCTGTATCGCATCGCCCAAGAGGCGCTGAACAACGTGGCGAAGCACAGCAACGCCAAGCACTGCACTGTTCGGTTGCACGTCGTCCCTCGCAACGGCGCGCTTCCCCAAGTGCAGCTCACCATCATTGACGATGGGCGTGGCTTCGACCCCAACGCCAATCGCTCGGCCCACTTAGGGCTGAAAATCATGCGCGAACGTGCTGACGATATCGGCGCCCAGCTTGAAATCATCAGCCGCCCAGGCGCAGGCACAACCGTGCGCGCCGTCCTCTAGCTGAGCGTCAAGGCAGCGGTGGGACATAGTCTGGGTTGCGCCACTCCAGCAAGGTAGACCACCCTTCGGTGGGCGGGTCTTGCAAGTAGCCCTTGAGCAAGCCGCGCAGCTCGAAGCCGTTGCGGAGCTGGGTGGTGAGCGTGCTGTCGAAGATAATGCCCGCGCACACGTGCCGCACGTAGTCCTCTGCGCTCATCAGGTGCTTGTAGTGGACGTAACCCGGGATCATGCCGCCGATCACTTGCCCGCGCAGGTTCAAGCGGCGGCACAGCGCTTTGCGCGCGTCATGAAACAAGCGCGCAATGCCTCGCCCGCGGTAGTCAGGGTGCACGCACATGTCAATGCCGTAGTAGTAATTCCCGCGCGGGTTGTGGTTGGTGAGCCATCCGCCGGCGATCGCCTCAAGGAACGTGTGATGCTGAAAGAACTCTGGCGCGATGCGCTCGTAGTAGGTGAGAAAGCCAGACGCCGAACCCACAACGCGCCCGCTCTGGCGCTCAATGGCGACGAACTGACCCTCGGGGAAAAGGCGAATATGGTTGAGGTAATGCTCGGGTTTCAGTCGTTCTTCA
>JANWUW010000070.1 GCA_025057935.1 Thermoflexales bacterium | reverse complement strand
AGGCTGACGTCGAGGAGAAGGAGGGGGAACGCGCCATCAAAGCGAGGCGCCTGCACGCAGCGCGCAGCGACGACTTCTTGCTCACGGTGCTGGCTTGCTCCGCGCAGAACCTTAAAATTCCTGATGCGTAAGCCCTGGGGGCTCACTTCACATGCGCGTGCGCCTTGCAGGGAGCATGAGTAGCAAGGGCATGCACGCTTGAAGCGCCAATGCCTATTCCAGCATCGCACAAACAGCGCACCTGCTCGCTGCACCGCTGTCGCCGGCCTCGGACAAGCTCTGCTTCTGGCGCAGCAAGCCAGAACCACAGGAGGAGCATGCAGAAGGACATACGCGATGATGAGGCGTTGCGTTCATGCGGCGCAAGGACGCGCGCATCTTAACGCATGCGCTGCAGGTGAACGAGATACTCGTAGCGCATGGTCGTCTCGCGCTGCCCCGGGATGTTAGTCGGGCTGTTCTCCACGGGCATGCGCTTGTTCGAAATGCTGCGCACGTAAGTGCGCACGTGTTGGTATCCTTGGCTCTCGAAGAGATCAGCGCAGATCTTGTCTGTGGGCAGCTCAATTCCCTTCACGCGGCGATTGCCCACAAGGAAGAACACATGCTTGCCTCGCTTGACGAGAGGAGCGATGCGTTGGATCGCCGCGAAGAGATCAGCGTAGAACCCAAACACCTCCTCAGCGCGCTTTAGGTCTCGGTGAGCAAGTTCATCGAGGACGGCATATAACGTTGGCGAGGGCAGGTCCCGAGCAATGGGTTGCCTGCGGCTTCCAAGCATGCGCTTATCCAAGTCAGAGACATTGGACATCCCGAGCCACCACAGCGAAAGTCGAGAAAACTGACCGTAGGCTACAGTCGTGCGGGAGTCGCCGTAGGGCGGCGAAGTGATCACGAGGTCGAAACGATTGGGTTCAAGGTCTTCCTCGGCATGTAGAAAGTCGGCGCAGTGCATACGCATTGGGAAAAGTGCTCTCGCGTTGGATAAATGAGCAATAGCTGCGATGTTCTTCCACACGACTCGCGCGAAGATAGACCAAACATCGCTAGGGCTTCTCGTCTTGCGTCGGACTAACTTGAACTCCTGTTCATCACTCAACGAGCAGATGCGCACAGCCTCAGAGAAGGAGACCCAGAAAAAGCGCTCCACTTCAGGATCAGTCTCAGCAAGACGTCGGATCGCCGTGTGCAGTCGGCTGAGCTGCTGAACAGTCGAGTCATCGAACCAATAGTGCAAGTTAGGGCCTGTGGGGATAAATTCGGGTGCAGCCTCTCTGTAGTGCTGGTAAAGATGCTCACACGAGAGCTTGATAGCAGCAACTGGCAGCGGAGTAGTGCGCACCTTGGCGATATGGATTGCTAGTGGATTCAGGTCATAGCCAACGAAGGCGCGCTGATGGAGTAGTGACTCCGTCGCAGCCACGCCAGAACCCATGAAGGGATCCAAGACCCAATCACCGACTTGCGAAAATTCCCTGATGACCCGCCGCACAATGCCAAAGTGGAACATTGCAGGGTAAGGATGAATGGCATATATCCCCGAGCTCGCAGGAATTCCCTTGAAGTCCCAAGAAGCATCGCGAAGCCGTTTGTAGGGCAACGCTTGGTCAAGCTCTGTGATCGGCAGGAATTGCTGTCTCATCGTAGATCTCGCGGCAACTGATTAAGCGGGCGAATCCAAGGCATATCACACTGCTGCTGAAGCGCGTCGCACACGGACGTAGGGACGTAGGCAATCAGGTTCATCATTTTGATCTCCTCTGCTTTCGAAGCAGAAAGCGCACTGTCCAAAGTCACAAGATAATAACGTCTGTTCGCAACACCTTGCGGCACTTCTTGCTTCCAACGCTCTCGCAGTGTTCGCTTGCAGGTGATAAAGAAAGCTTTGTCTGGTTGCTCCCTAGCCACCTTCACAGAGGGCACAACCATGTCCACCCTTCCCAGCGCTTTCGCGTTGGCTCCGAGTGGAAACTCAGAGGCGATGCCCTCCTGCTGGAGGAGAAGCTGGATGCTGTACTGGAACCAACTCCCACCGCGCGCTTTTCGCATGTTGCCCAGATCCTTCTCTAGCCTTTGGACGAGCCGCGACAACTCCACTAGCGTGGGCAGAACTGTTTGCTTGAAGGCTTGCCAACCTTGTTCTTGCAGCACTTCTAGATACGCCTTCCCCAGCGTCTGCTCTTTAGCGTCAAGCCAAAGCTCTACCAATCTGCGCAGTGCTTTCTCCTGATACTGCGCAAACAACGCTGCCCCTCGCTGATCCAGTGCCACAAGCTTATCTTCAAAAGCACCCTTTATCTTCTCACTGTCTCGCTCAAGCTCAACGCGCATCTGCTCTAGCGAAGGGATAGTGCGCTTCGCTTCCTGGATGAGTGCATCGTCTGACATCACTCCCAAATCTCCCTCAACTCCGCCTTCAGCCGTTGGCGCTGCTCATGGTAATCTGCCTCGCGCAGCTTGCCTTGAGCAAAGGCATCATCTAGCCGCGCGATCTGACGCAGCAGCGTTTGCCGCACCTCGCCGAGGTCGCGGTAGTGCTCGCGCAGCGCGCGCACGCGCATCAACACAAGATACGCTAAGCCGATCGCCACGCCAAGCGCAATCAGCCCAAACCCAAGCGCACGCGCATCGCTGCCTGGTCGATCAGCAGGCGCCAAACGCCCAGCAAACGTGAAGCGCAGCGTCTCTCCAGCTTGCGCAGGTCGGTCGGCTGCGAACAGGTAAAACACGCCGTTGGCGAGCACCTGCCGCCCGCGGTCAACAAGCCCTTCGGCGCGGAGTTGCTCCTGCACCCCCTCCAGTTCGGGGATGATCACATCCCAGCGATCAACAGGGTAGAACACTTTGCGCTCGAACGGCAAGCGATCGCGGTAGGGCACCTCATAGAGCATGATGATGCGCATGGCGCCGCGCCCAGGCACTACAGCGTCAGTGTCAAAGATCACATCGCCGTCCTCGAAGAAGCGCTGCCCGAGCCCCAACCCATCAAAGCGCAGGTTCTGCGCGCCTGCAGGCTTGCTCAGGCGCAGCGTGCGCCGTCGTCCATCGGCGCTCGGCTTCCCGATGTAGGCGCGGTCGCTGAGGTTGTCGAACTGATAGATCTCGACCACAGTGAGTTGACGCGGGCGCACTTCTTGCACGAAGAAGTGCATTTCAGCGATGCGGATGTTCGATTCGTCCTCTGTGGTCTCAAAGATCGGAAGCATATCGCTCAGCACTGTCGTCGCAGTTGCTGCTGTGCTGAACTGCAGCGGCGGCGCGTAGAAGCGCCCCTTGGCGTAGTCCAGCTCGGCTTGATAGAAGTAGTCGCTGCGCCGCGGCAACGCCGTGAACGTCACCCAGCCGCTGACGTCCAACTGCGCCGTGCGCGTGAACACCTCGCCGCGGGTATCGTAGGCGCGCAAGACCACAGTTGCGCCAATCGGTGTGCCGCGCCCACCCGGCGTGCCATTCACCACGCGCAGCGTGAGCGTGCCGTCGCCGCGCAAGCGCGCTTCGCGCAGCGCTGCTGGGTCAGCATACAAATAGCCAAACGAGCGCACTACGTCGGCGACCAAGTGGCGCTCCTCCCCGCTCAGACGCACCTTCGCGTGCGCCTCGCCTTCCTGCATGAGGTCTGCTAGGTCCTGCAGCGAGTAAGAGGCGAGGAAGGGCATGTCGTTGAACGCACGTGGAGGATTGCCGAACGCGAGCTCACCGTTCGGTCCGTGACATGAAGCGCACTGCGCCGCGTATAGCTTGCGCCCTGCTTCAAGGCGCTGCGGCGGCGTGCCCAGCGCCCAGACATACGCCAGCACATCCCAACGCTGCTGACCTGTGAGCGAGCTGGCGAAACCGGGCATCAAGTTTTGCAGCCGCCCCACTGTGATGATGGCGTGCCATTCACTGGGTTTCGCCACACGGGCGCGCGCAGGGTCGATCAAGCTCGGCACTTGCCGCCCTTGCGCGCGAATGGTCGCGGCTTGCGGTCCATCACCTGCACCGCTCTCACCATGACACGCGGCGCACTTTTCTGCGTAGATCACGGCGCCGTTCTCGACGCTCGGCGGCAACATGGGCGCCGACTCGCCATCCATCGCCGGCGTAGGCAGCGCCGCCGGCGTGAGCAGCGCTTCAACGGGCACTGTGGGGCGTGGCGTGATGGTGCAAGCAGCCAAGAGCAGCCCGCTGCACACAATCAGCCCAACGCGCCACATCGAACACAACTTCATTTCGCTTGAACGCCGGTCGGCGAGTGCGCCACGGGCTGACCGCAGCTTGGGCAGAAACGTGCGCCGCTCGGCAAAAGCGCGCCGCAGCCCGAGCACACTCGACCGTTTGCTGGCACTGGAGTTGCCTCGCGCGTCTCGCGCAATTGTGCGACGCGCGCTTCGATCTCCGCGTCCACATCGCGCTCCTCGAGCGCCTTCAGTGCGCGCAACACCTCCGCGCCGCGCTGCACCAGCGCAGCGCGCAGAGCGCGGTAGTCAGCTTCGCTGATCTTGTTTGTGCGGAAATCGAAGTCCAGCTCGCGGATGCTGTGGATCACCGCGCGGCGTTCTGCCTCCAGCGCCTCGCGACGGCTCGGCGGGCGCACTACGGGCGTTTTGCGGTCGAACAGCGGCAAGGCGACGATCAACGCCAACACGATGAGCAGCGCCAGCCCGAGCAGAAGGGTGCCGATTGGGAAATTCATAGCCCAGCTCCGATCAGCGCAACAGCGCATCGAGCCGTCGGCGCAGATCGGCTTCAGTCAACGGCGCGATCACTGCCTCGGCTACGCGCCCTTCGCGGTCGATGAAGAACGTCTCAGGGACGCCAGTGATGCGATAGGCTTTGGCGATGCGTTGTTGCACGTCCAAGCCATTCGGGTATGTGATGTCGAACTGCTTGAGGTAGGCAAGCGCTGGCGCTTCGGTGTCGAGATAGTCCACGCCGACGAACACCACGCCGCGCTCGCGGTACTCGCGCCACACCCGCTCGAGCGCTGCCGCCTCCTTGTAACACTCCTCGCACCACGACGCCCAGAAGTTGATCACCACGACCCTGCCGCGCAAGTCAGAGAGGCGCAACACTTCGGGATACCCCGCGCGATAGCCCTCAAACAAGCGCAGCTCGAAATCCGGCGCTGGCGAGCCGGGGCGAGGTCGCGCCCCTTGCTGCGAGACCAGGTTGAGCGCCAACCAGAACAGCCCGCCGAGGAGCAACACACCGAGTGCTGCGGCTAGCGCAACGAACAGTCGCCGACGCGCTTCGCTCGCGGGCGCGTGCCTCTCAACGGGCGCAAGAGGCTCGTTCACCATCGCTGCTGCACTTCTGCCTCAATCTCAGCAACCAGCGGATCCTCAGAGGCTGTCGCTGCTGCCAGCGGCGCTTGCCGATGCGTTGCGCGTCGCATTGCCAGCACGGCTGCGGCTAGAAACACCAGCGCTGCGCCCAACGGCGCCACCCAGAGCACGAGTGTGCCGCCCTGCTTCGGCGGCTCTTGCAGGACGGTTGTGCCGAAGCGCTGCTCGAAGTATGCGATGATCTCCTCCGCGCTCTTGCCTTGCTGGAGCTGATATGCGATCTCGGCTTTCCACTGCGCGCAGGTCTCGGTCGGGCAGTCCGCCAAGTTGCGCCCAGCGCAGGTCGGGCAATTGAGCTGCTTGGCGATGTGATAAGTCTGCTCGTCCACACCCAAACCCTGCGCGCCAGCGGAACGCGCGCCGAGGACCACAAGCGCGAGCAAGACGCAAAAAGCAAGCCCTCGCAGAAGCGTTTGCCTCATCTTCTCAACTCCCAAGCTACGCCCGAGCCAACCGAGTCACGCGCCCGCGCACAGGTGCGAACTCTGGCTCAGGCGCACGCCAAAACGCCACTAGGAAACCCACTATCATTACAGCGCTGCCCACCCAAATCCAGTTGATGAGCGGGTTGACGTATACCTGAAACGACGCCACTGCGCCGCCGCGCTCCCACCCTGCGAGGATCACATACACTTCTTCGTTGAAGTGCCCCGCCGTGTAAGGAATTGTCGCAGTGTGCTGTTGCTCAGGGTAGTGGTCGCGGCTAGGGAACATGGCAGTGAGCGAGCCATCCGGCGCCTGCATCAAAAGCAGCGCCTGCACTGTCTGGCAGTCGCTGAACTCGCAGGCTACTGGTCGAATGCCGCGGTAGGTAAACGTGTAGCCGCCGACGCTGAAGCTCTCGTTCAGGTTAACGGTGCGGATCACGTCGTAGCCGTAGAAGCCCTTGCCAAGCGCGCCGATGGCGAGCAGCACCACACCGAGATGGACGAGATACCCGCCGTAGCGTTGCTGGTTGCGCTCCACCAATTGCCACAGCGCCAAGAAGATAGACTCGCCCGTCGCCTGCACGCGCGCGCGCACGCCGCGCACATACTCCATCACGGTCTGCGCCAGCGTGTAAGCAGCAATCCCAAACCCAACCAGTGGCAGCGGCTTGCTCATGCCCCCAAGCGCCAAGCCGATCACTACTGCAGCAGCGAACACCAGTGGGGCAAGCGACTGCTGCAGCACTGCGCGCGCGCTCGCCTTGCGCCATGCCAGCAGCGGCGCCACGCCCATCAGCAACACCAACGCCATGAGCTGCGGGCCCACAGTCTGATCGAAGAAAGGCGGCCCAACAGTGACGCGCTCGCCAGTCAGCGCCTCGCTCACGATTGGGAAGATCGTGCCGATGAACACGGTGAAGGCAGCGCTCAGGAACAATACGTTTTGCAGCAGGAAGATGCCCTCCCGCGAGAAGGCGGAATCCAGCGCACGCTCGCTCTTCAACGTGTCTAGCCGCGTCAGCCATAGCCACGCACACGCCATCAGCATGACCACCATCGCCACCATGAAGTATGGACCGATATCGCTGGCAGCGAAAGCGTGGACGCTGGTCAACAAGCCGCTGCGGATGAACGCTGTGCCGAAGAACATGGAGGCAAATGTCAGCATGATCAAGAACACGTTCCAGTTCTTGAACATGCCGCGCCTCTCTTGGATCATCGCGGAGTGCAGGAACGCCGTGGCGATCAGCCACGTGATGAGCGGCTTGTTCTCCGAGGGATCCCAGCCCCAGTAGCCGCCCCAGCCGAGCACGTCATGCGCCCACCGACCGCCCAGCGCCAACCCCGCAGTGAGAAACGCCCAGCCTACTAACGTCCAGCGCCGCGAGACCTGCAGCCACAAGTTATCGGTGCGCCGTGTGATCAGCGAAGCGATCGCGAAGGCGAACGGCACCAACAAGCCTGTGTATCCCGCGTAGAGCATCGGCGGGTGGATGATCATGCCTGGGTGACGCAGCAAGGGGTTCAAGCCATTGCCGTCCTCAGGTGGGAAATCGGTGCGCACGAATGGGTTCGCCAAGAAGAGGGTGAGGAACAAGAAAAACGCCAGCACTAGCGCCATCACCGCCGTCACCCACGGCAGCAGCGGCTTGTCCACGTCCCAGCGTTTCGCCATGGCTGCCGCGACGAACGCTGCCATGATCAAGCACCAGAACAGCAGCGAGCCGTTCTGCGAGCCCCACAGCGCTGTGATGCGGAAGAAGAGCGGCGTGCTGCGCGAGGAGACATTGGCAACGTATTGCACCCCAAAGTCATGCGTGATCAGCGCGTACCACAAGCCGAGCGCGCCGATGAAGATGAGCGGAAGCGTGAGGAACAACGCGAGACGCCCGCTCTGCACAAAGCGGTCATCGTTGCGCACTGCGCCGTATGCCGCTGCGCCTGCAGCATAGAAGCAGGCGAGAAACGCGAAGATGACCGCGAGGTGACCAAAGTCGGTGACCATGCTCGTCGTGGATTATAGGTTCGCGCATTGCCAGCTCTGAGGCTTGCTGAGACAGTCACAGCAATTGAGTCAGCCGTCCCCAGCGCCCTCGCCTCGCATTGCACCGGCAGGTATACTCCTCTTTGCTGAAGGAGAAACACCATGGCACACGTCACCGAATCAGGCAAGAAGCTCATCACGGTCATCCCAGGCGACGGAATTGGCCCTGAGTGCATTGAATCCGCGTTGAAGTTAATGGAGGCTGTAAACGTCCCCATCGAGTACGAAGTGCGTGAAGCAGGCGCCAGCGTCTTCAGGAAGGGCATCGAGTCGGGTGTGCCGCAGGAGACGATTGAGTCGATCCGCAAAACGCGCGTGGTGCTCAAGGGTCCGCTCGAGACGCCTGTCGGCTACGGCGAGAAGAGCGCAAACGTGACGCTGCGCAAGCTGTTCGAGACCTACGCCAACGTGCGCCCTGTGCGCGAGTTTCCCAACGTGCCTACTCCATACAGCGGACGCGGCATTGATCTCGTCGTAGTGCGCGAGAACGTGGAGGACCTCTACGCAGGCATTGAGCACATGCAAACACCTGGCGTGGCGCAAACGCTGAAGCTCATCTCGCGCAAGGGCTGCGAGAAGATCGTGCGCTTCGCTTTCGAGCTTGCTCGCGCGGAGGGGCGCAAGAAAGTGCACTGCGCCACCAAAGCCAACATCATGAAGTTCGCCGAGGGCATGCTGAAGCGCACCTTCGAGGAGATCGCCCCCGAATACCCTGACATCGAGGCGAACCACATCATCATTGACAACTGCGCGCATCAACTCGTGAAGCGCCCTGAGCAGTTCGAGGTCATCGTGACCACGAACATGAACGGCGACATCATCAGCGACCTGACCTCTGCTCTGGTGGGCGGGCTGGGCTTCGCCCCATCGGCGAACATCGGCAATGAGGTCGCGATCTTCGAAGCAGTGCACGGCTCCGCGCCCAAGTACGCGGGCAAAAATGTGATCAACCCAACCGCGGTGATTCTCTCGATGGTGATGATGCTGCGCTACTTGGGCGAGTTCGAGGCGGCAGCGACAATCGAGAACGCTGTGCTCTACACGCTCGAGGAGGGCAAGGTGCGCACCGGCGACGTGGTGGGCTACGACAAAGGCGCGAAGACCACTGAATACACTGCCGCGATCATCGCCAATCTTGGCAAGAAGCCGCGCACAGTGCAAGTGCGCGATTACCGCCCCATCCAGCTGCCGCAAGTGCCGCCTGACCCAGTGTTCGTGCGCCCGAAGACGCGCCGCGTGGTAGGCGTTGACGTCTTCGTAGAGACCGACCTGTACCCTGAGCCGCTTGGGCAAACGCTGGAGCAGATCGCCGCAGGGTCACCGTTCAAGCTCAAGATGGTCTCCAGCCGCGGCACGAAGGTTTACCCGCCGACGGGCGCTATCACTGACGTCGTCGATCATTACCGCTGCCGCTTCTTGCTGCGCGATGAATCAAGCGAAGCGACAGACGCACAGATCTTCGATCTGCTGCAGCGCGTAGGCAGCCGCTTCCGCTGGATGCACGTTGAGAAGCTGCAGGAGTTCGACGGCGCGATGGGCTACACCAAAGCGCAGGGCGAAGATTAGGACTGCCGACTTCCTGTGTGCGTATAATCGCGAAAAAGCGAAGACCGAGAGGAGTAAGCAAACGCGCGCCGACAGAGCGTGCGGGTCATAGGCTGAGAGCCCGCATCGGAAAGCGGTTGCTGAAGGTCGCTCGGGAGCTGGCGCGGCGAACGAAGCCGAGTAGCCGCGCACGGGTTCAGCCCGTTATCGCTGGCGAGAGTGCGCCGCGCTTGCGCAGCGCGGCGAACATCGGTGGTACCGCGTGAAACGCCCTTCACGTCCGATGACGAGTGAAGGGCGTTTTCGTTTCTGCGCTGTTGTGTTCACTTGCGAGGAACGCGCTATGGAACTGGCAAAGACCTACGACCCGAAAGCAGTGGAGAAACCGCTATACGAGTGGTGGGAGAAGAGCGGCTTCTTCAAGCCGGAAAATCAGCTTTACCTCGATCCCAACGAGCCGCCGTTCATCATCACCATCCCGCCGCCAAACGTGACCGGCACGCTGCACATGGGGCACGCGCTCACCAGCGCGATCGAAGACCTGATGGTGCGCTATCACCGCATGAAGGGCGCGCGCACCTTGTGGGTGCCGGGCACCGACCACGCGGGCATCGCCACTCAAGCTGTGGTCGAGCGCGAGCTCGCCAAGCGCGGCATCAGCCGCCGCGACCTAACGCGCGAAGCGTTTCTCAAAGAGGCATGGGCGTGGAAGGAATACTCGCATCGCATCATCAACACTCAGCAGCGCGCGCTCGGCATCAGCGTGGATTGGGATCGCGAGGCATTCACGATGGACGAGGCGCGCTCGCTCGCTGTGCGCACTGCGTTCAAGATGCTCTACGACCGCGGCTTGATCTACCGCGACACGCGCATGATCAACTGGGACCCCGTGCAGCTCACCAGCGTCAGCGACCTCGAGGTGGAGTTCGAGGAAGAGGGCGAGCCGGGCTTCCTCTACTACGTGCGTTATCCGCTGCAAACGAACCGTTGGCAGGGTCCGCAGCATCCTTGGGGCAGCGGCCGCTGGGCGGAAGGCGCAACAGAGTGGATCACAATAGCCACCACGCGCCCAGAGACCATCCTCGGCGACACAGCAGTGATGGTGAACCCTGAGGACGATCGCTACACCCATCTCGTTGCTTGTCGCGCGGTCTTGCCAGTGATCGGGCGCGAACTGCCCATCATCAGCGACCCTAGCGTGGACATGCACTTCGGCACGGGCGCGGTGAAGGTCACCCCAGCGCACGACTTCACCGACTACGAGGTGGGCAAGCGCCATCATCTCCCGTTTGTCGAGGTGATGGACGAACACGCGCGCATGAATGAGAACGCTGGGCCTTACGCGGGGCTCGACCGCTTCGAGTGCCGCAAGCAGCTCGTCGCCGATCTGGAAAAGGAGGGGCTGCTGGTGAAAGTGGAGCCATACATGGTGCGGCTGGGGCGCGGCCAGCGCAGCGGCGCAGTGATTGAGCCGCGCATCTCGCTGCAGTGGTTCTGCGATATGAAGCGCATGGCGCAGATGGCTGCCGACGCCGTGCGCGAAGGACGGCTGCGCATTGTGCCTAAGCGCTTCGAGAAGACATGGTTCGACTGGCTGGACAACATCAAAGACTGGTGCCTGAGCCGACAACTATGGTGGGGTCACCAGATCCCAGTGTGGTATGTCGTCAATGCCGAGGCGCTGCGCGAGGCAAACCCAGCGCTGCGCGAGGCGCAGCTCCCCACGCAATACTGCGAACTCACCGAGGAGGATGCTTACCGCGCTGCGCGTCGCGATTGGGGCGAGGGCGTGCAGCTTGAGCAAGACCCCGACGTGCTCGATACGTGGTTCTCCTCTGGGCTGTGGCCCTTCAGCACGCTGGGCTGGCCACAGGACACCCCCGACATGCGCGCCTACTACCCCACCACCATGCTGGAGACGGGCTACGACATTCTGTTCTTCTGGGTAGCGCGCATGGTGATGTTGGGGCTAGAGCTAACCGGCAAGCTGCCGTTCACCACCGTGTATTTGCACGGCTTGATCCGCACCAGCGATGGCAAGAAGATGAGCAAGAGCCACCCAGACAAGATCATTGATCCGCTGGAGCTGATCGACACCTATGGCACGGACGCGGTGCGCTTCTTCCTCGTGACCGCAGGCGCGCCGGGCGGCGACGTCAAGATGGACGCTAAGCGCGTGGAGGGGCGCTGGCGCAGCGAGCGCATTGAGGGCGCGCGCAACTTCGCCAATAAGCTGTGGAACGCCGCACGCTTCGTCATCGGCAAGCTCGAGCACTCGAACGCCGTGGCGGAGCCGCGCCCGCTCACGCTGCCTGATCGCTGGATCCTCGCCCGACTCGCGCAAACTGTGCAAGACATGCGCCGCCTCATGGATCACTACGAGTATGGCGAAGCGGGGCGGCTGCTTTACGACTTCATCTGGGGCGATTACTGCGACTGGTACCTCGAATGCTCGAAGGTTCACCTCAACGCGCCTGTGCTGGTGCGCGTGCTCGATGCCGCGCTGCGCCTGCTGCATCCCTTCATGCCGTTCGTCACCGAGGCGCTATGGCAAAAGCTGAAGGAGGCTGCGCACGCCTCGCTGCTGCTGGAGAGCTTCAACTACCCATCGATCATGTTGGCGCCATACCCGCGCGTGAGCGACTTCGATGCGCCAGATGTAGCGGCGATCGCAGACATGGCGCACATCCAGGAGGCGATCAGCGTTATTCGCAACGTGCGCACTGAGTACGGCGTGGCGCCGGGCAAGCGCGTGCGGGCGCTGTTCAGCGTCGGCGAGCACGTTGCGCTGTTTGAGCAGACGCGCGACTACATCGCGGCGCTCGCCCAGATCGAGCCTGACGCGCTCATCGCCGCGCGTGTCGAGGCGCCGGCGCATGCAGTCTCGCGCGTCATTGGCACGGGCACGATCTACCTGCCTTTGGGTGACTTGGTGGACATTGAGGCGGAGCGCAAGCGGCTGAGCGAATCGCTGGAAGAAGTTTGCATGCAAATCAACCGCCTCGAAGCGCTGCTTGCGAGCGAGTTCAGCACTCGCGCTCCTGCGCACCTAGTGGAGAAAGAACGCGCACGCTTGGAGGACTTGCGCGCACGCAAAGCCAACCTTGAGGAACGACTGCAAGC
>JANWUW010000063.1 GCA_025057935.1 Thermoflexales bacterium | reverse complement strand
GCGTGAGCGGCAGGCTTCTCAATCAGTCACAGCTTGGGCTGTTTGCGAGAGCCGCTGTCGCCCGCGCTGGTAAAGCGCCTCGAGGTGCTCACGATGCTCAGTCAGCCAGGCATCCTCTTGCCCTTGCAGCAAGGGGCGGTAACGCCTGAGCTGCTCGGCAAGATGCGCGCGTTGCTGCGCGGTCAGCGTTGGCGCGGCAAGCAGGCTTGTTACGCTTCTGCGGAATGTCTCTGCGTCCACGCTCACTACGCCGGGAGGGTCAAACTGTAGAGTGTCGCCATGTAGTGCGAGATATCGCAGCGGTCCGCGCGGACGCATGTAGGGCTCTAGCGCTTGCTTGAGCCACGAAAGCAAGCGTTGGAACAAGCGCCGCCCTTGAATAGTGTCTTCGATGCCGAGCGCCTGCATGACTGCTTCAGTCGCC
This sequence comes from Thermoflexales bacterium, assembly GCA_025057935.1. Lineage (GTDB taxonomy): Bacteria > Chloroflexota > Anaerolineae > J036 > Brachytrichaceae > DRWP01. The sequence continues at coordinate 2,662 of JANWUW010000063.1, read as the reverse complement.
AAAGGGATCTGCCGATGAAGCGCTAGGAGCTGAAGCAGGCGTGCAACCGTTGGGCGTGGCCATTCAGCGATGCGCTCTTCTCCCCGCCAGACCGCGAACTCTCCCATGAGCTGAATGTATAAGGGTGGAGGCGTGGCGGATTCCAGTTCTTGAAGACTCCGCTCCAGCGCAGTTCGCACTTCTGGCAGTTTTTCGTGTTTCCATGCGCGGTACAGGAGCGGCATGGCGCGCTCGTCTTGAGCATTGGCGAGCGCTTGGGCTGTGGTTTGGCGTATAACAGCAATCGGGCTTTGGAGCAGGTGTTCGATCGAAGACCATTCGTGCAGCGCTGCGAGCGCGAGCGCAGCGCGCTCTGGGGCTAGCGCAGTGCGCACGCACAGGCTCCAAAACTGGACGCCCAACTCTGGGTCGCGGCTGGTGAGAAGATGGCTATAGCCCGGCTTCTCGAGGCTCGCGAGCGCGATTCGGGCGTGACGCGCCCAGCGTGGATCAGCGGCCCGGTGAAGAGCAAGTGCGAGCGCTGCCCGACAGCGCACGAGAGCGGTGCCGATCCGAAAGCGTGCAGCGCGGCGCGCAGCAGTAGGCAGGCGCGAGGCTTCGCCCGCTTCCCATGCTGCCAAAGCTGCCTCCAGCTCCAGAAGGATACGCTCAGTGGGCGACTCGTGCTCGCCTTTCGCAAGTGCTGGCTCAGCAAGCTTGAGCGCTTGAGCTGGTTCTCTGCGACGGCGTGCGTGCCAGCAGGCGGCGCGCGTCCACGCCAACTCGCGGTCAACATGCTCGTGTATGAGTTGGGCAGCCTCTGTGAGCCAGCGCTCAGCGTCAGCCCACTTCCCTCTGCCTATCGCCACCATCGCACGGCACCACGCGTACCAGAAGCGATTGCTCTCCTGCACGCTCTCGGCTTGTTCCGCAAGCGCTGCAATCTCGTCGAGGACTTGCTCGGCACGATGCCACTCGCCGCCTTCCACCCACAGGCAAGCCCAGCCGACCAGATGCGTGACACGCGGTGCCGGCGCCTTATGCTGGTAGAACGGCGTATTCTCGCGCAGGAGCTGCTGCGCCCTGCCCAAGCGTCCTACAGGGAGCTCGACGCCTACTGCTAGATTGTGGCGCAAGAAGCACAAGTAGTTGAGATCGCCCAGCTGCGCTGCAAGACTGATTCCTTTTTCGTACCAACACCGAGCCTCGCTGAAGCGAGCCAGCCCACTGTTGGCGTCGCCGAGCAACTTGTAAGCGCACAGCTGGTCTTCTGGTCGCGGCGAAGACGCAAGAAGCTGTGCCCAGCGCACGCTCTCGGCATACTTGCCCTCAATGTGAGCCATGCCAGCAAGTGCGACGAGCGCCTGAGCGCCCAATGGATGACGAGCGTCAAGCTGAGCCCGGTCGAGGATGCTCTCGACCAAGGCGCGTCCCTCCTGCCAGTGCCCAGCGCGATGCAGCTCGTAGCCGAGCTTGAGAAGCACCTGCGGCGCTTGCTGCCGAATCTGTGGCTCGAGGCACCGCACCCACTGCCACAGTGTCCAAACGCGCCCACGCAGCCACAACCAATCGTGAGGCAAGCGTGCCAAAATGGAGATTGCAACCTCGTCTAGCTTGCCCTCTAGGGCATGGGTGAGGGCCAGCTCCCACTCTTGAAGCCGCTCGAAGTGTCGTGCTGCGATCTCCAGCCACGGACGCTCAGTCTCTGAGTTGAGCCAGCGCAAGAAGGCGCGGAACAGAGGGAGGTAGCGCCAGCCGCGTCCGTCTGGGGTGCGCGAAAGGAAGAGGCGCCGACGCAAAGCTTCTTCAAGGAGCAGCGCGCTTGTGCCAAGCGGCGTCTCTGACACTTCGTTGAGCAACGCGGCGGCAAGTTCCGCGTCGAACCATGCGGGGATTGCGGTGCGCAGCAGGAAACGACGTAGGTCGGCGTGGGCGAGTTCTGCCTGCAGCCGATGACGTAGCTGTTCGAAGAAGGCGTGGTCGAAGCTCAGTGCCTTTGAGTCATTCCCACGCGCTAGCCAAGCGATGGCGAAGGGCCAGCCTTCCGTCTGGGCGTGGCACTGCTCTGCTTCGGCTTCACTTACGCCAAGGAATGCCGCGATCTGAGGGGGGCTGAGGGCAAGGTCTGCCTCATTCACTAGTTGGGTGTGATGCAGGAGAGGCAGCCAAGCGCGGGGCAACCAGCGCCCGCCCACTGCCCAGCGCAACCGCTGCTGATACAAAGCCTGCAGGAGGGCTTGCGCGGCTTCTGGAGGCGCGTTTTCGAGCAGGTGCACGTCGTCTATGAGAACAAGCGTGCCGCGCTTCAAAGGCTTCAGCGCAGCGAGCAGCTCCTGCACTTCCTCAGCTGATCCATAGGTAACTCTGCGGAAGAGGCTGCCCTCCCACAACTGAGCGAGATGCCGAAGCAGGGTAGTCTTGCCGAAGCCTGCAGCCGCGATCACGCAGACGCCTTCTCCTTGCTGAAGCGCATTGGTCAGTCGCCGAAAGAGTTGACTTGCCAAATCTGGCGCGCTACGCATGGTGCACACCCCCGAGTTTGTTCGCAAGTTGTTCGCAATCACATGGTAATTCTAGATAGAGGCATGGAGGAGCAGCCATGAGAAGGGTGAGATATAACGTTCTTCGCAACTTGGCAATTGCAGGTATCGTCCTAGCTAGCCTAGTCGCGCCCGTGCACTCA
>JANWUW010000076.1 GCA_025057935.1 Thermoflexales bacterium | reverse complement strand
CACGCGAGCACAGGCAGAGAAAACAAAAGGTGTTGTTCGGACAGGTCGCGGTACAAAAAATTCTGGCGCAAAGATGCCACTCAGCGCTTCCGTGGCATAAACAGAGCGAATGATTGGGCCATAGACATCCTCCATGTGTCGTGTACAAGCGTCAATAGCAGATTCGACAAATGCATCGCCAATCTGCTTGCATATGACATGACGGCATCTTGCAGGAGCTGCTGATGTTCTCTGGCTTCGGTGGCGCGAGGATGAGCAAAGTCCCAAGCATCTGCTGTTCAGAGAGCCGATGTATCAGAGCATGTGGCGCAAAAGCGCCGCGCAGCGCATATGCGATGTGATTAGGGATCACGAAATCTTCATACACATCTCTTGTGATTCTTGCCTGCGCCGTTTTGGGACGTGGCGCAAGCAGCAGCGCGGCGCGCACGAGGATACACGCGATCAGCAAGGGGCAAACCAGGAATGGATAATGCGTGGCAAGAGATATGGACACAAGAGCGTGCAGAAGATTGTCATCAGGCATCGTCGCTTCTCCGACATGGAAGATTGAAGATGTTATAGTGCCCGCGATCACGCGCATCTGCCATTTGAAGATTCGACAGATGGCCGTATTTCATCATCATCACCAGGAAGCGGATGTCCACGAACATCAGGAGGCGTGCGCATGATGTGCCATAGGCAATGCGTCTAAGAGCACGTCTGACGATTTGAGGTGTGGGAGGGCAGAGCGATGTCGGCTCGCAAACGCATCTCGTGGTCACACGCGATTCGTCACACACAAGCCTCAATGCTATCCGCTTCGTGTCACGGGTAGATGTTACGATGCATGTCGCTCCACGTCTTCCAGCGCTGCTTGGCTCAAAGATGAGGACAAGCGTATGTGGGGACAAAAGGGTGCTGGCAGTAGATCGCGCAGGACTGATTCATGCGGCGGCAATGCGTTCTTAGCAAGGGTTACGTGTTTGGGCGGCACGTCGTGTCGGCAACGCAAATAACCCAAGCGCTGAATTAGTTTATGTTGCGATACAGGCGTATCACAGAGTACTTCGACGCATACGCCTCTGGCTCTTAAGCCGTTTACGTACCTTATAGCATCCACTTTCCATGGTAGGTCAGGAACCAGACCAAGTGTTGCGCGCGATGCCTACATTCTATTCCATTGAGCGAGCCGTTGCACGCATGGGCGAGTTGTGAGCAAACCGTGTGAGCAACACTGCCCATGCAAAAGAGGCGCGTCGCACGCAGCAACGCAAGCCCTTAAGGGCAGGCATCTTGCGTGTATTCCTGGTCATTGTGTGTGCTCTCTCATGCGCAAGAAGAGCATGCTAGAATAGACTAGTGAACGCATGACATATATGATGCTCACTATCGGTAACGTCGCGCGCGCTGTGAGTTTCTTTAGCGATGCACAATTATTACCGCGTCAGTGGCATTGGTGGTATCCTGAGGCGGCGCGCTACAGCGAGGATGATGATACGCCTCGGCGCGATGTTTACACAGTGCAGGATTTCTTGCGAATGCTTGCATCTTTAAGCACCGAGGCGCGCACGCATATTGCCCCTTACTTGATGCGCATACAGCGCTTCCGAGAGGAGCGCACCATTACAGGACATTCGTTCTCGCCCCCTGACCTGCAAGCATATCTTTCCAGCCTTATGCCCCCAATGTTTCAAGCCTTCTCACATGCCTTCATCAATCCGCACATACGTCTTAGCTTCTCAGCCATGCAGCTTATCGAGCACTATCTGAACACCTTGCCTGCTGAGCACGTCGCGCAATTCTGGCAACATGCTTGGGCAACACTGGACGAAGGCACACTGTGGAGTATAGCTTATGTCGCAAATCGTCGCGCCTTGAGCCTCCAACCTCCCCTCAAGCGCGCCATGCGCCTTGTGGCTCTCAAAACTGCCCTATCGCAAAAACATCGACGCGTCCGTATGCGACGTCGATTGCACATGCTGAGCCATGTGCATACCTACGACGGTGCATCGCAGGTCGCGCCGTTGATCGATGAGGCGACGCTAGCGACTGTGCTGCTTATCTCTCGTAGCCAAAGCCCGCGCGCTACAGCCGATCATTTGGAAGGATTGGCGTTGAACGATGCAGATGACAAACAGTTTGCATTGTCAAGCTTATTGATACTCGCGTTTCAGCCTGCGCCACAGGCTGAGGCGATCGCCGCGCTCGCGCGACGATTGAAGGACGCTGGCGTCATTGATTCTACGCTTGTGAAGAACTCGATCATGATGCCTGAAAACATCATCGGACATCTACGCGATCACGGCGTTGAGGGAGGTGTCGGGCTGGGCTGCTACTGGTTTCTTGTTGCGCAAGCCATTCACGAGTGGTCGCTGCAGAGCTCGCAAATGGATCCAAGCGTGCTTGTAAACGCATTCTCGCGCATGAGCGGCACAGAAGGATTGCAAAACCTAGCGCAAAACACTCCTGACGAAAATCGTTGGTTGGCCAATCTCGCGCAATCGGTGTGCCAAATGGCACACGAGGATGAAACGCAGCAATGGGCAAAGCATGTGATGCGCATTTGTGAGCATCAACAAGAGACAGTGCGCTTGCACAAGCAAATCATGAACGGCTTGGTTGCGGCGCTGAATGAAGTGCGTGCCGATGTTGACACATGGGTACAAACTGCTGTGTCATGGCTTACGCATCAGCGCATGCTACTCTATGACGAGCCGACGTGGATCAACGTCATCCGTTAGCACCATGAGCGGTCATAGCGCATCGAGGGGATATGTTATGTAACCAATAAGAGGCGCGGTGTAGCGACGACGTAGTCGGGCGCGCGGGTCAAAAGCGCCTTGCGCTACAGTGTATCGCTACATACAAAGCACCGTGTCTTTGCCCTGATCTTCGGAGTCGGATGTGGACATGCCGCGCGAAGGCGCGCCTGCTTGTGCGCGCGTTGTCATGCTGCTTAAACCCATGAGGGCAGGTGCCGATAAAGACGCGAGATATGATACAATGATACCAATGCATCACGAAATTATCATCATTGGTCGTGTGGCGAGCGCTCCTGTTGTCCGCTATATGCCCAGCGGCGACTTGAGCGCGCTGTGCAAATTGATCATCGTTGCCAAGCGCAACGGGAAACTGTATCGCCGAACTTTCAAGCTCTTCGGGCGCCGCCAGATGGCAGTCCGCATGAAGCGCCACCTGCGGCGCGGTACATTGGTCATGATCCGAGGCGCGCTGATCTCTGATCCCAACACGGGCGGTCCGCGATTGCGGCAGACACGAAGCGCTGCGTCCAGCGCGCCGCCAGACAGCTTCGAGGTGCTTGTGCATTACTTGCAAGTGTTCAAGGCAAGCGATGCTAAGCTCCAGTCTGCTCACACGATCGCGCCGCGTGAATCCTCACAGAGCGCGCTGCCCTATCGCCGACGCTTCACGCCATTCGCTTCCACAGAACAACCTTTATCGCCGTCTTCGCCCAAAGCGGATAATCCCGACCTAGCATCCAGCGGCTCGGAATCTTAGCGTTGAGGCGCTTGAGGGCATGTTAGGCGCACCACGCGCACGGCGCCATTCTGCGGGCTTGCTGCGCTTATTGCGCGCCTATACGATGCTCTGCCACACAGGAGGATGGTCCTCGATCGTCTGCTGGTAATCCCGCGCGGCGCATGCCAGCCGATCGACATCTTCGCCGTAACGCGCAACAAGTTCGCCGACGTTCACTTCGATGTCGATATACAAACGCCACATGAGCGCCTCAGTAGCATCGGCATGTCGGGCGAGCGCTTGTAAACGATGTGCCAGCTGCAGATCTTCGGCTCGCTCACTTGCCGTCGCGAGCTTCTGCGCGAGTTGTGCATAGGTCTCCGGCTCTAGGTATATGTAATTGAGTCCCCAAATCTGGTCTACAAGCTGCGCGCTCTGAGCGATCATCAAGACATCGTTCTCGGCTTCGGCAAGCCATCGCAGCCATGCTGCCGCTAGCCATGGCGAGACCTGCAGCGCGTGGTGCAAGGGGGAATCAACCCCGAGCGCGTTTAGCCGCCATACATCGCGCGGCGATACAGTGCAAGGCTGAGCACATTCTAAACCAAGAATTTCTTTTGCCCATGTTTTCTTCAGCAGGACGACACCGCGATGGTCAGGGTGCATACTATAACGCGCAATCGCTTGCACGACAATTGCAGAAGCAAGAAGTTCCTCTACAAACTTGCACACGTGCGGATGTTCAGGGACGTTTTCGTCCTGGAGCCGCGCCGTTTTGTTCTGCGGCGTTGCGCTTACAACCGTCATCCCGAGATGTGATAACCAGTCGCCTACAGGGTCATTGGCGAGCATATGAGCGATGATTGGCGTAGGGCGCGAAGCATCGTTGTGTACATAACTGTAGTGTAACCACCATAGCGCAGCGAGCCAACGCTGCGTCTCCTTATCTAATGAGCACCATGCTTCTGCGTGCATCTGACCAACCCAGCGTGGCAGACATCTGCGCAAGCTCACAAATGGCGCAAAACAATGCGCCCACTGCGATATTGGGATGTCTCGCAGCGCATCTCCTAGAACCTGTTTGTCGTAAGCGCTGTCTGTCTCACATAACGTCAACACCGCTTGCGCATAAGACAAAGGACAGGACAGTCGGGCACGAAGATCCTCAAGATCAGTTCGGTGCATTTGAGGCAGATCGCCAAGGAGCAAGGGACCAAGGTGATGTACGGTGTGCAGAAGCGTTAACCAACGGCCATCATCTAGCACGCGACGCATAGTGTGCAATGGCGCAGACAGCGTTTCGCCGCCAAAGATCGTGCCACATGGTTTGCAACCAGCACGCCCGCATGTCATCTCAAAGAAATGCATTTTAGCGCGCAGCGTGCTGAGCGAAAAAGGCAAAAAGCTACCAATTGCATGAGCATAAAACAGCCACCATGTCAACAGGTGCTTTACAGTGAGGGTCTCGAGATTATAAATCATGGTTTGTTGGTATTATAGCACATCACAACTTCTGCGCCTTTATAGGCTTAGCGTATGCCTTACCCCTGCGAGCGCCTAGAAGCATATCAGGTCAAGTGCGGCTCAACCATCTGCACCAACATGCAGGGGCATAAAGCAACTTTTTCTCAAGACGCGCCTCCCTCGCGTTTGCAAGTGTCTTCATTCGTGCCGCGCGATCCGCTGCGTCATCCTCTTACATAAGGTCGCACAAGTTGCCCACAATCTCCTACTTAGATTGCGCATGATGTGTCAATTCTCGTCACATCGTTGCCAATGAATGACTCCTACTAAGGGTGGCAATAGGTTCATTGCCAGACGTAGGCGTCGGCTTTGCCATCCCCGACCGCTTGTCCCATGCTGTTGAAAAGCTACAAGGTCATGCTGGTGTTAATCGTAGCCTATGCTCGCCAAAGGCAGTCGCCGAAGAGGAAATGGTGCAGCGGTCATAATCGCAGAGTTTGGTGTACAATATCTCCAGAAGGAGGAAGCGTGCCATGGATGTGAAAGAGAAGGCGCAGCAGTGGCACAGAGTGCCCTTAAGCTACAATGCGTTGAGCGCGCGAGGCAACGGGACACGATGCGTCGCAGTCATCGTGCATGACGGGAGAGCATGGTGGCCGAATGAATGCCCCATTGCTCGCAACCTTACTGGCTATCTCCCGCGTGTGTCACGCAGCACAACATACATGCTCGCACCAGACAGACACGCTACCGTTAGTGCCGAGCTGCCCGTTGGCACACTGGTGGTGTGCTGGGAATCTGATGTTAGGCGTTATCAGGTGCATCGCGCAAAGTTAGTGGCTTATCGCGTGTCTCCAGAAGGGGAACTTGTAGAAGCCAAAGACGTGAAAACAATAAGAGAAAGCCATGGTGATTACATCATTGTTAATGATCGGCCTATTCGCGTAGATATGCGGGCGTAGTTCCTCCCGTGTATTCACCGCGAGCGTTGACGCGATACAAGCCGTTGTAGCTCGTCTTATTGAAGTAGATCATGCGCGCGGCACGAGTACCGCCCAGACTACCGCATTCGCTTGCGGCGCCCAGATGGACGTGAGAGCAAGGCGATCTTGGAAGTCAAAGGCTTTGAGACCGAACAAGACCGACAGAAAGAGGCAGCGGCGAAGCGTTGGGTGCGCGCGGTGAATCATCATGGTGAGTTTGGGCGCTGGGCGTTTGTGGTGTGCAGGCATCCTTCCGAGCTACGCAAAAGGCTCGCCGAGGTTTGCGCGCGCGACTAGCGCAAGCGCTGCGCGTGATCGCAGTGCGCCGTGCCCGCCAGAGAGGTTAAACCCTACAATCGGCGCAAGCCGCGGCGGCATGCGCGACGGGTGCGCGCTGCCCTTCGCGACACCTCGCTCTTGCTGCGTGAGTTTCGCTTGCCGCTGCTTGCGTTCAGCGTGTTGGTGGGGAGCGGCGGCGTGCTTTATCACTGGCTCGCACGCAGCGCGGGCGAGGAGGGCGGGGAGAGCTTGGCGCATGCTGTGTACCACGTGCTCTCGCTCGTGTTCCTGCAGTCCGCAGTGGATCGCTTTCCTCGCGTGTGGTTCCTGCAGGTGTTTTACTTCCTCATGCCGCTGCTGGGCATTGGCGTTCTCGCACAGGGGTTAGCGGATTTCGGCGTGCTATTCTTCAACCGCCGCGCGCGCGGCAAGGAGTGGCAGATGGCAATTGCGGCAACGCTGCGCGAGCACGTGGTCCTTGTGGGCTTGGGACACTTGGGCTATCGCGTCGCGCGCTACCTGCATCAGCTCGAGCAAGACCTCGTTGTGATCGAGATCGCGCCTCACGGCGACACCGCGAAGGCGATCCAAGACCTCGGCATTCCGATCATCGCCGACGACGCGCGCCGCGAGTCCGTGCTCGAGGCGGCAGGCGTGCGCCGAGCGCGCGCGTTGGTGCTTTGCATGCAAGATGACACGCTCAACCTACAGATCGCAGTTAAGGCACGCAGCTTGAACCCGCGCATCAAGGTTGTAGTGCGCATCTTCGACGATGACTTCGCGCAAGCGCTTGAGCAGCAATTTGCCTTCAAGGCGCTCAGCGCTACCAGCATCGCCGCGCCCGCGTTCGCTGCCGCCGCCGTCGGCATAGATGTGACACGTCCGATCACCATCGAGGGGCAGACGTTCAGCCTTGTGCGTCTAGAGATACTTCCCAGTAGCTCGCTAGCGGGCAAAACGATCGGCGAAGTGGAGCGCGAGTATGGCGTTAGCGTGGTGCTGGTGCGTCGCAACGGCGCCTTGCACTTTCATCCTGCTGGCGATTACCGCGTGCAAGCGCATGACACTTTGGCAGTGATGGCGGAGCAATCCGCGCTGGGCGCGCTTGTGGCGGCATGCACCTCGTGAGCAAGCCGTTGTCTCGCCCACGCAAGGGCGAGCATCCTGTTCTCATCGCTGCGTAGTCAAGGGATTCAGTGTGGGGTTTCCCGCTTTCGTGGGAGTGACAGGTTCGCGTGCAACATACTCACGGCAAAGGCTGCGCCCAAGTGGCGCATAATCGCAGGTCGTGCGACGTCACGTCTTGGCTGCCCTCGTGATATTCGTGCTGGCGTTGGCCGAGGGCAGTTTGCTGCCCGCCATGCTCGGCGACTTGCCGCGCCCGAACCTCGTGCTGATCGTCGCCTCGACATGGGCTGTGCTGCGCGGCAACGAAGGATTCCTCTGGGCGGGCTTTGGCGGTTTGTGGCTCGACCTCACCTCGGGGGCGCCATTTGGATTGCATCTGCTCGGCTTGCCTCTCGGCAACTTAGTGGCGATCGTGGTGGATCAAATTCCGAACCCTATGCCGTGGTTGCGTGCCACGAACTGGGTAGCCGTGGCGACTGCAGTGTTCTACGCTGTCGCGCTTGGTGTGCTCGCGATTGCGCAGCGCCCTTTTGACCTCGCATTCGCGGTGCAAAACGTGGTGCTGCCGGCGCTGGTGATCAATCCCTTGCTGACGCTGCCGACTTTCGCGCTGCTGCTGCGCTTGCAGCGTCGCCTGCGCACGCAGGAATCCTTCCTTGCGCTGCGCTAGGGTTGCTGATGATCATCGAGAGCTATCCCATCCAGCGGCGAACCTCCCAAGTGCCGCCGCCTGACCCGCAGCAGGGTCGCGGTCGTCTGCTGCTCCTCGCGCTCGGGGTGGTGATCACCTTTGCGGTGCTGATCTTTCGGCTGTACGACATACAGGTCAACCGCCAAAGCGAATTCAGCAGGCGCGTGGCGCAGCGCAGCGTGGTGGAGCGTCAAATCCCGGCGACGCGCGGCTTAATCTTCGACCGCAACGGCGTGCCTCTGGTGCGCAACACGCCCGCGTATCAGATCGCCATTGTCCCCATTCGGCAGGTGAGTTACCCTGACGACCCCGTGCGCCAGCGTGTTGAGCGCATGGCGATGTACGACGGTCTTGCGCGCTTGATCGGTCAACCTGAGGTGACAGCAGGCAGCATCTACACCAAGGTGCACAGCGTGCGCTTCTTTGCCCCATATCAGCCCATCGTCGTAGCCGACAACGTGCCGCGGGAAGTGGCGCTGGCGGTGCAAGAGAAGGCGATCGAGTGGCGCGGGGTGATGGTGCAGACAGTTGGCTCGCGCGAGTATCCCTACAGGGAGCTGCTGGGCAACATCCTCGGCTACACAGGCAAGATCCTGCGCGAGATGATCGACCGCGACCCACAGTTCTTCTCGCCGGAGATTTACAACTACGAGACCGATCGCGTCGGCATTGCGGGCGTGGAATCAGCGGCAGAGGTCGAGCTGCGCGGTCGCAAAGGGCGGCGCGTGGTGCTGGTGGATGCCTCGTTCGAGGAGCTGGAGGTGATCAGCGAGACGCCGCCGATCAACGGCAACAGCGTGCGCCTGACGATAGACCTGCGCCTTCAGCAGATCATGGACGAAGCCATGCGCGAGGCAATGCGCGCGCGCAACATTCCGCGCGGCGCAGCCGTGGCGCTGAACCCAAACACAGGCGAGATCCTCGGCATGGTCACGTTGCCCGGCTACGACAACAATCGCTTCGCGCAGGGCATCTCGCAACGCGAGTATCAGGCGCTGTTGGAAGACCCTCATCGCCCCTTGCTCAATCACGCCACTCAAGACACTGTGCCGCCTGGTTCGATTTTTAAGCTGGTGGTGGCGGCTGCGCTGCTGCAAGAGGGCATTGTGAGCGAACGAACCATCATCAACGACCCCGGCGTGTTCGAGCTGCCGAACGAGATAAATCCAGATGCGCCCCCGCAAAAGTTTTTCTGCTGGATCGGTCTGCGCGGCGGTCAACACGGTCCGCAAACCATTCGCGATGCCATTCGCAACTCGTGCAACACCTACTTTCGCAAAGCCGTTGGGGGCTACCCACAGGAGAACGTTCGCGGCTTGGGCGCAGATCGCTTGGCAGATTGGGCGCGCGTGTTCGGCATTGGCGAGCGTTACCCGAACCTTGGCATCCCCTACGCGCCCGGCTTTGCTCCCAAAGAAGTGGACAAGCTGCGCCGCATCGGCGAGGTGTGGACGCGCGGCGATAGCTACAATGTCGCCATCGGTCAAGGCTTCATCGTGGCGACCCCGCTTGAGATGGCGAACATGGTGGCGGTCTTCGCCAACGGCGGCACGCTATACGAGCCGCAGATCATCCGCGAGGTGCTGGACGAGCGAGGCAACGTCGTGCGAGCATTCCAACCCCGTGCGATCCGAAACATCCCGCTCAATGCGCGCTACCTCCAGTTGATCCGCGATGCCATGTATCGCGCGGTGAACGAGCCAGGCGGCACAGCCTACGCCGCGCGCCTCGAGGGTTTTCCGTACGCTGGCAAGACTGGCACGGCTGAGTTCTGCGACGATGTGGCGCAGAAGCTAGGCATTTGCTACATCGGCATGCGCGTGCAGCCGACGCACGCTTGGTTTGTGGCTTACGCGCCTGCGGACAATCCTCAGCTCGCACTTGCCGTGTACTTTTGGAACGGCGGCCAAGGGTCGGGAGTGGCAGCGCCGGTCGCACAGCGCATCTTCAATGCCTACTTCAACCTCGGCGTTGCGCCGGAGAAGCTCGCGCCAATTCAAAGCGGCGCCTCAGAGTAGAGGATGCGCTTTGACAGCGGCTTACAACCCGAGTACGCTTGAGCGTCGTTGCGCCCTAAGGAGCAGGTCTTGATGGAACTAAGCGGTTCGGTGCTTCGCCGGTTGTTTCGCGTTGCAGGTGTGGTGTGCTTGTGCTGGATGGGAATTGTGGTCGCTGCGCGCTCCGCCTTTGCTGAGACGCCGATCTTGGAGACGACGATGCCAAGCGGCGACTACGGACTGTTCGAAGACGAAAACGTGCCCTACATTCCGCAGCCTTGGTTCATGTGGTTTGTGCTCGGCGAACTCTCCTCGGCGGAAGACGTGGATATGGCGCGCTTCGATTACAGGGCAGGCGATCGCTTCAGAGCGGTGATCTTTATTCCTGCCCACGACGAGCTGCGCGACTTCAACCCCACCATTGCCCTGATCGGGCCAGGCTTGCCTGAGCCGCCGCAGGGATCGCTGCCACTTGAGCTGCCGAGCGGCATGGGCGCGATCACGGCGACAAGTGAGAGCACCTACGTCTTCTTCGACATCTTCACACAAATGCCCTATTTCCCGCGCGCCGTCTTAGACGTGAAAGTGCCGCAGACTGGGCGCTACTACGTTGCCGTGTGGGGCGAGCCAGTGGGCATGGCGCGTTACGCGCTCGATGTCGGCTTGATGGAAGACCTCGCCCTCACGACATTGGTGCGCTATCCTGTCAACTGGTGGGAGGTGCGCGACTTTTTGCGCTGGGGGCATTGGCCCATCGTCTTCTTGCCTCCGCTGCTGGCGTTAGGCGCGGTAGTGTGGCTGCGTCGGCGCATGCATCCGCGCGCGTTCGAGCACGCTTTGCCAGTGGTTTGGCTGTGCAGTGCGGCGGCGACTGTCACGCTGGTTGGCGTGCAACAAGTGCCCGGCGAGATCGCGCAGGCAATGATGGCGTTCGGCGTCGGTGGCTTGGTCGCGGTGATGGTGCTTGGGGCGGTAGTGTGGGGCGCTTACTTGCTCACCCCTCTGCGCGAGCGCTACAACTTGCGCGAGTTCGCCAAGGACGATCGCTTCGTTTGGGTGGACGGCTACGCGGTGCACTATCTCGACGATGGACCGAAGCACGCGCCAGCAGTGGTGCTTATTCATGGCTTCGCATCTTCGGCGTTCACGTGGCGATTGCTGCGTGAGGCGCTGCTCGCGCAGGGGTTCCGCGTGCTGATCGTCGAGCTGCTTGGCTACGGCGCTTCGGCGCGACCCGCAGAGCCGATCTACACCACCGAGATGCAAGCGCGCGTGGTGCTCGGCGCGATGGAGCAGCTCGGCGTGCGCGCAGCGCACTGCGTGGGTCACTCGTTCGGTGGGCGCGTGGCGATGCAAATGGCGCTGTTAGCGCCATCGAGAGTGTGCTCGCTGGTGGTGATCGCGCCAGAAGCATTTGCCACCGATCGCCCACCGATCGCCTATGCCTTGCGCGTGCCGGTGTTAGGTTACGTGTTGGCGTTTTACTCGACCTCGCCGATCTTCACGCGCCCGGTCTTGCACTTCATCAGCCGGCAGCGCGCTTGGATCACGAACGCAGTGGTGCGCGGCTACGCTGCGCCGCTCTACGTGCGCGCCTCGGCGTTGGCGCAGTTGTGGCAAGGGCGTTCGCCGAAGGACGGCGTCAAACCAGTGCCTTACCACCTCAAGGAGATCGCCCACCCCACGCTGATCATCTGGGGCGCGAACGATGTCATCTTTCCAGTCAATCAGGCTTACCGTTTGGCTGAGATTCTGCCGCACGCACAACTTCACGTGTTGCCAGAGACAGGACACCTGCCACACGAAGAACAACCTGACGAGGTAGCGCGCCTGGTGATCGCGTTTCTGCGGCACTATGGGGACGCGCTGCCGCGATCGGGCTGAGAGCAAAGCGCGCTGAACATGCGCCGGGCAGTGATTCTGCCGCTGATAGTGTCATGCTTGGCATTTGCAGCGCGTGTGATGTTGCTCACGCGCGAGAGCTTGTGGCGCGACGAAGTGGATTCAGTGCGCTTCGCGCTAGAGCCCGCCGAGACGCTGCTGAGCCGTTTGACCGCAATGGGGTTCAACGGGCCGCTCTACTTCTTGTTATTGCGCGGCTGGTTTGCGCTGGTGGGCGTCAATGACTTCACGCTGCGTTACTTTTCAGCGCTCGCAGGTGTAGCGCTGGTGGCGCTCAGCTATGCGCTGGGGCGGCGGCTGTTTGGGCGGGCTGCTGGCGTTGCTGCGCAGTGGATTACGGCATCATCGCCACTGCTGGTGTGGTATGCCGGCGAGGGGCGTATGTACGCGCTGCAGCTAGCGCTGTTGGCGCTTGCGATGTACGCATTGCTGCGCGCGATTGGTCCTTGGCAAGCGCGACGCGCCGCTTGGTGGGCGACGTTTGTGGTTGCAACTAGCCTCAGCTTTTACGTGCACGTGCTGTCGCCCCTTGTGTTGGTGGTCGCGCTGGTGGCGTTTGTCGCCCTGTGGCGAACAGCGCGCGTTGAGTGGCGCCGCGCGCTTGTGGCGCTTGCGCTGCTCACGCTTCCCTACCTGCCGCTCGCTGCGTGGCAAGCGCCTGCGCTGCTCGCAGGCGGCGGGACGCTATTGCCCGCTTTCCCGCTTGACGCCATCGCGAGCACTGTGTTGCGAAACTGGATGCTGGGGCTGGATGCGGGCGCGCCGCTCTTTTTCGTCCCTTCGCCTGCAGCGCGCAGGATAGCGCAGGCGCTTGTTTTGGGCGCCCTCTTGAGCGCGATCGCGGTGTGGTTCTTGCAAGTGCTGCGCCGATCGACGCACCGACGGTTTGCGCTTGTGCTTGCGGCGTGGGCGGTGCTGCCGACTGCGCTGCTCAGCGTCATTTCGTCGCTGCGCGCGCCGCTTTTCCTGCCGCGCTACGTGCTGTGGAGCTCAACCCCGTTCTACGTGTTGCTCGGCGCAGCGTGCGCGCATCTGCAGTGGCGCGTTGCTTTGCTGGCGCTTTGCACGGTGGCGCACTTCTGCGGATTAGCCGCTCAAGTTGTCAACCCGATTCGTCCAGAGCTGCGCGGTGCGGTGGCGCACGTCCTGCGTGAAGCGCAACCCGGCGAGCCGGTGGTGCTGCAGATCGGCTACCTGCGCCACGCATTCGCGTACTACGCGGCACAGCATGGCGCTTCGCCGCTGCCAGTGCGCCTCGTCGAAGCGCCCTACGCAAACGAGTCCTCACTCGAAGCTGTCGGCGCGCAGCTAGAGGCACAACTTGCCGGCGCCTCGAGCGCTTGGCTCTTCGAGTCCGAATCCCAGATGTGGGACAGGCAAGGTCACACGCGCCGTTGGTTTGAGACGCGCTGGGTGCTGCGCGAGCAGCGGCTCTTCCACGGCGTGAGCCTCATGCGCTTTGCGCGGCGCGCGGCACAGCCGACGCATCCGTGAGCTCTCGGTAAGCTGCCTCGACGCAGGCGAGCATGTGCGCCTCGGTGAATTCGGCGAGCACGCGCGCGCGCGCAGCCTCGCCCATCTGTCGGCGCAAGCGAGGATCGCGCAGGCGCTCAATGGCTGCAGCCAATGCTTGTGGATCGCGCGGCGGGACGACAAAGCCCGTCACGCCATGCTGGTTGATCCACGAGGTTGCCGTGCCTACTTCGGTCGAGATCACCGGCAAGCCGCTCGCCATGGCTTCGAGGATCGCCACGCCAAACGCCTCTGCGCGCGCGTTCGCCGGGATCACATACACGTCGGCGTTCTGATACCAGCGCGGCAGCGCCTCATCGTCCACTTCGCCGATAAAGTGGACGCGATCGGCAACGCCAAGCTGGCGCGCAAGCGCTTGCCAAGCGGCAGCCATAGGTCCGTCGCCGACGATGAACGCTTCTGCGTCGTGCAGAGTGGACAGCGCGCGGATGAGGTCATCAAGCCCTTTGTAGTAGCGCAGACGACCAACGCTGAGCAGACGCAGGACGCCGCTTGGTGCAGGAGGGTGCGCTGGCGGCGCGAAGCGCTGCGGGTCAACGCCGAGCGGGATGACGCGGCACTTGTCGAGATGGCGCTGCAGCCATGGCGACGTACGCGCGTAGACTTCGCTGGTGGGGAAGATGCGATCGGCGTGCGCGATCACGCGCCGCAGCCAAGGCGTGTAGAAGCGCAACAGCGTGCGTTGGCGCACGATGTCGCTGTGCCATGTGATCACTGTGTGGCGGGCGCGCCCGAACCACAAGTTGCATAGCTCGCCGATGGGGTAGGGCGCATGCAAGTGGGCGATGTCGGCATTGCGCGTGAGGAGGCGCACCCAGCGCGGGAAAGCAAAACTGATCGGCGCCGACTGCACGTTGAGCTGGCGCGGCACTTTCACTACGCGCACACCGTTAATAACGGTGTCGCTGAAAGGCAAGCCGGCGCGCTGCGTCACCAACACGCTCACGTGATGACCCCGTCGCGCTTGCGCTTCGGCGAGGACGCGGATGTGATTCTCAATCCCGCCGAGCACAGGCGCGTAGTCCTTGTAGATGTGCACGATGCGCAGGGCTGTCATGAGCGCGCTTCTGCCACCTCACGATACACCGCCAGCGTTTGCTGCGCAGCGCGCTCCCAACTGAAGCGCGCTGCTTGCTGGAGGCTTGCTGTGCGTAAGCGCGCGCGTAGGGCTTCATCACGCAGCGCGGTGAGACAGGCGCGCGCGATGTCGTCAACAGAGGTTGGGTCGAACAGCAGCGCTGCGTCGCCGACCACTTCTGGCAGCGAGGAGGTGTTGGAGCACGCGACGGGCGCGCCGCATGCCATGGCTTCGAGCGGCGTCAGACCAAACCCTTCGTGCAATGAAGGGTAAACGAACAGCAAGCATGAGGAGTACAGCGCAGCAGCCTCTTCATCGCTCACTGCGCCGACGAAGCGCACCCAGCGTCCCAGCCCCAACACCTGCGCTCGGCGCTGAGCTTCGGGGTAGCGCGGGTCTTGATGACCCGCAACTAGCAGCAGCGGCGTTTGCTCACCAAGCGCGTCCGCCACGACCCGCCATGCCTCAACGAGACGGGGCAGATTTTTGTGCGGCTTGTTGCTGGCAAGGTAGAGACAGAACGGCGGCAAAACGCCGAAGCGCGGCTCGAGCTTCGCGCTTGCCTCTATCGTGGGGAGGGGGCGGAAGATGGGATCAGCAGCGCTGTGAATCACCACCCCCCGCTGCTGCAAGCGTGGGAAGCGCTGCGTGAGCTCCGAAAGAGCATGCGATGAAACCAGGATGACGCGTCGAGAGCGCTGCACAGAGAAGTAGTGAAAAAGCCAAATGACCAAGCGCGTGTGCAGCGAAGGGAAGTAGCGAGGATACAGAAAGGGAATTGCGTCATGCAGCGTCGTGATGCTCTGCACGTTCGACACAAGCGGGCGCATGTAGTAGGGATAGTGCACTGCTGACCACGCAGCGCTGGGCTTTAGAAGCACGTTGCGCAAGCTGAACACGGATGTGGAAGTTGCGATCCACTCGACGTTTTGCGGCGCGCGCTGCTTGAGCGCGCTGATGGGATGCCGGCTGCTTCGCGCGCCTGGGTCGTAGAGCACGGCAAGCCGCTCGTTTGGCTCGAGGTGGGCGATGAGCTGTTGGAGCAAGTTCCAAGCGTAGCGCCCAATGCCCGGGAAGTGATCGCTGATCACACGCGCGTCAAAGCCGTAAATCCGTGTCGGTGCGGGCATGTGCAGCATTCAGCGTCGCGGCGGCAGCAGCGTCCAAGGATTCACGGGCGCGCCGCGGTAGCGAATCTCGAAGTGCAAATGCGGTCCAGTCGAGCGCCCAACCGAGCCGATGGCGGCGATCACCGTGCCTTTCGCCACTTGTTGACCGCATGAGACGAAAAGCTGGCTCGCGTGCGCGTAGAGCGTCTGGTAGCCGTTGCCATGATCAAGCACTACGTACTGCCCGTAGCCTACGGGCACGCCCGCGGCATTGAGCGAATAGCCAGCGTAGATCACCGTGCCCGAGTCGGAGGCGTAAATCGGCTCGCCAAGCCGCCCAGCGAAGTCTAAGCCCGGATGGTAACGCGTGAAGTCGTAGCCCGAGAGATAGCGCCGGTTGGTCGGGTAGATGAACGAGCCAGTGCCTAGGGGCGGGATGGCGACCTCGCCACATTTGCCGACGCGATACACGCGCACGCCTCGAGCGGTCTGACGCACAGGTATCAGCTTTGGCACTTGCCAGATCACGGTCTCGCGCTCGCCGCCGGGCACGAAAAGCCGCTGCCCCACCTGCAGGGGTTGGTTCACGCTGGTTAAGCCGTTGATTGGCTCGTTCACGATGCGCTCAGGCGTGACGCCGAAGCGCCGCGCGATGCCGTCGAGAGTATCGCCGCGCTCGACCTCGATGATCAAGCCGTCCTCTGGGGGGATGACGAATTGCTGCCCAACACGGATCAGGTCGAAGTTGTCCTTCAACACGTCATAGTTCGACCAGAGGATGGTCTCGGGTCGCAGGCCGAACTTGTAAGCGATGCCGAACACTGTGTCGCCTTCAACAACGGTGTAGGTGATCAGCGTGCGGCGGCGGGCGCGAGGCATCGCGGCGTCAGGCGCGAAGTCGCGGGTGATCACGTTTGCGTCGGCCTTGCTCGGCGGCGCGGTGATCACTGCTTCGTCGCGCGACTCAAGCGCCGGCGTGGGCGCAGTGGGCACTTCTTGATAGTTCACGCGCTCGAGCAGACGGCTGAGGACGAGCAGACCGCCGCCTGCGATCACTAGCAAGACGAAAATCCACACTAGCGAGGCAGCAGCTGCGTCGCGCCCTCTCGACGGCTGAGCCATTGATTTGCGATTATAGGCATGCGGAGGCGCTGCAGTGGTCTCGGTTGCGCAGGCGAGGGGCTTGTGCTAGTCTTTCCTGCGCCATGCCGTTGAACACGACGTTAGTGGTTGCGGCGCGTCGCGCGGCTGAGCTGCTCAACATGCCGCCGCTTCTGCTCAAAGCGTTCATGGGGGTGGAGGGCGCAAACCTCAATCATCGTGACGGCGTGCTGCAGGTCACGCCGTCCACGCGCGCAGCGCTGATCCCGCGCATCCCTCGCGCCATCAAGCTCGCTGCACTTAACCTTGAGGAGACTACGCCTGCGTTGAGCGACGCAGAGCTAAACCAGCGCTTCGCGCAGGCGTTCGAGAGTCGCAATGCGCTAGTGCAGATCGTCACTGGCGGATACTACATCCGCGAGCAATTAGACCGCTTCCACGGCTACGTAGCGCTTGCTGGGCTAGCGTACAACGCTGGTCCTGCACGCGCTGCTCGCGAGGTGCAGGAGAAGTGGAACGGCGATCCCTACCTCGCTGCGTTGCAGTACCACAAGACCATAGGTACTGCGCCTAACCAGGTCACGGTGCTGCCGGGAGTGCCTCAGGTTGACCCAACCACTGGTCTGCGTTGGACGCGCTACCCTGTGATTGCTAACGACAGCGGAAAGGAAATCTTTCAGTACCTCTACTTGCGGCGCGTGCCGCGTCGCAACTGGGGCTTGCTCGATTTCATCTTTCGCCCGCAGTTGCTCGAGCCGCTCGGGCTTTTCGAAGGCGATGAACCTCCTGGTGAGGACCGCGATGACCGCGTGCTCGCAGTGGCGAATGGGGCGTTCCGCTTCGTTGAGGGAGCGGTCAACATCCGTTTCAACACGCAGCCGCTCTCGCAGCGCGACCCTCAGTGGCGCGACATCCTGCTCGGGTTTACTACTGAGGGGCGCACCATTGGCTCGGACGGCTGCACGCTGACCTGCGTGACGATGATGGCGAATGGCTTTGGCTTCCAAGAGACGCCCGCCACGCTGAACGACAAGCTCAAGGCGCTGGGTCCGAACCAAGGCTTCTTCGGCGCGCTGATTGCGTGGTTTGGCGTGGCGCGTGTCTTGCCCGGGCTGCGCGTGGACAAGCTGATTGAGTGCCGCAACAAGCCTGCGCCCATGGCGGAGATCGATGCCGCCCTGGATGCTGGGCTGCCGGTCATCGTGGAGCTTGACATGTCGCCAAGCCCTGGCTTTCAAAATCATTGGGTCTTGCTCTACGGGCGCGAGGGCAGCGATTACCTGATGCACGATCCGTGGAGCTATCCGCCCGAGCAGCGCGCGCTGCTGCGGCAGCGCTATGGCTTTGCAGGGACGCCAGCCCAGATCATCACCTACGCCGTCTTCTACAGCCATCCGAGTTTTCAACCTTCGCCGCAGCCCTTGCCCCAAGCGGTGATCGTCGTGAACGACGTGCCCGAGATTCATCAGGCTGGCGGATTGGCGTTGCGCAACCGACCGGGCGTGTTAGGGACTCAAGTTATTCGCCGCCTCCCTGCGGGGAGCGTGCTCGCTCCGCTTGAGCTGCTCGCCGCAGCGCGCGAGAAGATCGGCGTGTTCGGCCAATGGCTCAACGTGCGCGCGGAGGATGGGCAAGTTGGCTGGGTGGCAGCATGGCTTGTGCATCTGCGTGAGGTCGGCACAGCGCGTGCAGCGGGCGCGGATGAGGCGTACGTCCAACCGCCTCTGCGCCCGCGCTACTTCGTGCGCGCGAAAGGCGCAGCGGATGTGGCCGTGCACGCGGCGCCGAATGGTGAGGTCATTGGTGCCTTGCGCGCGCGTCGCAAAGCGGAAGCACTCGACGACCCAACGGCTGTCGAGCAAGCCACTGCGAAGGGCGAGGGCTGGCTGCGCGTGCGCGTGAGCCGCAACGTGCAGGGATTTGTGCCTGCGCAGGCGGTTGAACCGCTGCCCATGCGCAAGTCAACGCGCTCGCAGGCTGCGCCCCAGGTGCGACGCGACACCACGGTTGCACGCGTGGAAACGGAGGTGCGCCCCATCCTTCGCGTCATCGCGCGCTTGGGGCTGAACTTGCGCGATGCGCCTAGCACCTCTGGCACCACAGTGAAGCGCGTCCTGCCCTTCGGGACGTTGATCCTGATGCTTGAGCCGGCAAACGTCGGTTTGCCGAAGGTGGGCAAACCAAATCAGTGGCTGCACGTGAGCACGCTGGATGGGGTCATGGGATACGTGGCTGCGGAGTTTGTGGCTGTGCACGCTACGCCTGCGGAGTCGGAGCAAGTCATCATCAGCCAAGGTGTGGCACTTGCAGCAGTGAACACCTCGCTCCATCGCGCGCCCTCAGCGAGCAGCGCAGTGGAATGGCGCATCAAAGCAGGCACCCCTGTGCGCCTGCGCAGCGCTGCAGATTGGCCCAAAGTGGGAGTGCCAGGACACTTCATTGAGGTCGAGACCTTCGCCTTCAAACGCGGCTTCGTGCGCAGCGAGGCTCTGCGCCTGCCCGATTACCCCGATCTCCGCCGCAAAGTGCTTGATGCAACGCTGCCGTTCGGCATGTGCGCGTGGCTTTACGGGATTCACGATCCCTTCGACCGCGATCTCTTCGCCAACAGCGGCAAGACCGGCTGGGTGCTGATCACGCATCGCGTGGTGGGCGGCGAAGGCATGGATTACAGCGCATGGGCGCGCGCGGGCTACGGTGTGATCGCGCGTCTGAACAACGACTACGGCGGCAGCGGCACCGTCCCCACGCCCGATCGCTACGACGTGTTTGCTGATCAGTGCCGGCGCTGGGTTCAAAACTCGCGTGATTGTTTCATCTGGGTGATCGGCAACGAGATGAACAACCCGCGCGAGTGGCCTAACCAGTCGCCGCACAACCCAGGAAACAACCCCGCGGACGCGATCACGCCGGAGCGCTACGCGCTCTGCTTCAACAAAGTGCGCGCGGCGATCAAAAGCGTCCAGCCACATGCCGTCGTCGTCCCAGGCGCGATTGATCCCTACCAAGGTCCATGGATGAGCTGCTTGGAGTACTTCGAGCGCATGATGGCGAACATCGTGGACATTGACGGGCTGGCGCTTCATGCCTACACCCACGGCTACACGCCCGATCTCATCACCTCGCTGGAGACCTTCCGCGACGATCCCTTGCGCTGGCAGTATTACCACTTTCGCTGCTACACGACTTTCCTTGACGCGCTGCCGCCGCGACATCGCAACAAGCCGATCTTCATCACCGAAACTGATCCGCACGGCCCAACGCCGTGGGCAGGGGGGCAGAATGGCTGGGTGCAAGCTGCATACGCTGAGATCGAGCGCTTTAATAATCAGCCTCACGCGCCGCAGATTCAGTCGGTGATCTTGTACCGCTGGTCGCGCGACGACCACTACAGCATCGTGGACAAGCCCGGCGTCCAAGCTGACATCCGCGCGACGATTCGAGAGACAGACTACCGTTGGCGGGCGTGAAGGGTGCGCGCAGCGCTCATGCGCGAATCACAGTGCCGCGCCCCTGCATGGCGTTGAGGATCGGGCGTTCGATGCGCGCATCGCCGAAGACCACTTGGCGCACGCCGCCGGCAATGGCTTCGCTGGCGCCGAGCACCTTCTTCTTCATGCGCCCCTCGGCAAAGCCAAGCGCCTGCTCGAGGTTCGCGTAGCGCAGCTCGGGGATCAACGTGCTTTCGTCTGGGAAGTAGCGCAGCAGCCCCGGCACGTTCGAGAGAATGATGAGCTGGTCGGCGCTGAGGGCTGCCGCGATCATGGCTGCGGCGCGATCGCCATCCACGTTGATAGCCTCGCCCTCAGTGCTGCACGCCGGCGGCGAGATCACTGGCGTGTAGCCGTGCTCGAGCAGCAGCGACAGCAGGTCGCGGTTGACCTTCTCGACCCTGCCGGTGTAGTCATCGCGCACGAGCACTTGTCGCCCGTCAATCACAGCGCGCACGCTTGCTTTGCGCGGTCCTTCGAGCAATCGCCCATCGAGCCCGCTCAGCCCCACTGCGTTCACGCCCCGCTTTTGAAGGCGCTCCACGATGCGCGTGTTCATCTTGCCTGCATACACCATGGCGAACAGGTCGAGCGTCTCCGCGTCGGTGTAGCGCGAGGTGAACCCCTGCGGGGAGGTGAGAAATCGCGGCGGCTTGCCCAGCTTCTCGCTGAGCAGATTGAGCTCATGCGAGCCGCCGTGCACGAGCACAATGCGCTGCCCTTCGCGCACCAGCGCCGCGACGTCGTCACACACGAAGTCGTAGTTGATTCCCGCGCTGCCGCCCACTTTGACCACGATCGGTTTGGACATCTTGCCTCCTCATGGATGAAGCCCGGGGAATTCCAGCCCGGCGCGCTCGTCCCATCCCATCATCACGTTGAGCGCTTGCACAGCGCTGCCCGCAGCGCCTTTCATTAAGTTGTCGATCGCGCATAGCAGCGTTACCTTGCGCCCATCCGCGCTCAGCGCGAAGCCGACGTCTGCCCAGTTGCTGCCCGCGAGGATTTTCGGCTCGGGCAAGCGGTAGATGCCGGCGTTGCTCTTCACGATGCGCACGAAAGGTTCGTCCTTGTAACAAGCGCGAAAGACGCGCCAGAGCTCCTTCTCCTGCGCAGGTTGCTTGAGAAAGGCATGCACTGTGGCGAGCACGCCGCGCACCATCTCGATGGCGGTGACAGTCATGTGTAGGTGAGGAGATGGCGCAGCGTCGCCGAGCACGAAGCGAAACATTTGCTCGACCTCAGCTTGGTGACGATGACCCGCCGGCGCGTATGAGCGCACAGCGCCGCTGCGCTCAGGGTGATGCGAAGCAGGCGAGCTTTCAGCGCCGCCTTCGCTGCTCCCCACTTTCACGTCGGCGATGATCGGCTGAGCGAAGTCAAGCAGCTCCGCACGTGCAAGCGGAAGCAGGGCGAGGTTGGTTGCCGTAGCGTTGCAGCCCACGCCGCTAGCGTAGCGCGCGCCGCGCAGGCGATCGCGCGTCAGCTCAGGCAACCCATACACGAACCGCTCCAGCCAATGGGGGGCAGGGTGCGGCGCGCCATACCATTTCTCGTAGTCGGCAGGTTGGCGCAGCCGAAAGTCGGCGCTGAGGTCAACGATGACGTCAGCCAGCGTTGCCCAGTGATCGATCTGGCGCACGGCTTCGCCATGCGGAAGGCAGAGAAAGATCACATCGCTCTTGCGCACGTCCTCTGGTCGGATGAAGGTGAGGCTGCCCACGCGCGTGTTGCGCAGGTTGGGGTGGGGCACATGCGCATGCTCGCCCATGCGCGTGCGCGAGGTGATCTGCACGACCTCGACGTGAGGGTGATGGTTAAGGATGCGGAGCAGCTCGCCGCCTGTGTACCCTGTGGCGCCGATGATAGTTGCTTGTAGCTTGGCGGACATCAGCAGCGCAGATTGTATTCGCGCTGCTCGTTGCGCAAGCACGGACGTAGTGGCTTTAGCCAACGAGGAGGAGCAGCGAGGCACTCACTGCAGTTGCCCCTAGCACATGCAGAGGGCTGCTATGCTAGAATGCGACGCTGCAGAACAGACGTTCGAATGAGCGAGCAGCTCGTGTACTACGTCATCAGCGTCACGGAGCGCGGGTTCACGTTCGGCGCGCGCATGCCGCCAGAGAGCTTGCCCCAACTCGGCAGCCTTGTGAAGACGCGCCTCGATGAACGCCTAGCCTTGGTGGGGTTGATCCACCGCATCGAAATTCAGGGCAACGAGATCACGCGCGCCATGTCGGTGCACGCCGGCTTGCTCGACCCAGCCGAGATCGAGTATCACCGCAGCCGGCTGGTGCCGGTGATCGTTGAAGCGCTAAGCTTAGGCTACCTGCGCTGCGATGGCGAGGTGCGCGCGTTTCACCTCCCGCCGCCGCGCTTGCCAGTTGTGCTTGGCGAAGTGCACGCGCTCGACGCAGACGAAATGCGTTGCTTCACACAAGAGTCACAACCGATCTTTGAGACGATCGCCACGTTCTTGAGCGACCGCATGGTCGAGCTTGCCTCGGCGATGATCGCGCGCGTGGCTGGTGACGATCGCGAACGGCGTGTTCAGCTTTGTCGCGCGCTCGTCCTTGCGTGGAGCACTCAGTTGGACAAGGCGGATGCCGTCGTGCGTCGCATTGGCGGCATCGCGTGAAGCGTTCACGGACAAGCGATGACGCAGGTTGGCGACTTTCCAGAAAAGTTCTTCGGGCTAGAGGCTAGCGCTGAACGTCGTGTGTTGGGGGAGCGGCTCGGCGTTGTGATCGACGGCTCGCTAAGCAAAGGCTTGGTCGTCCGCGCCGATGAACCTTTGCTCATGAAGCATCTTGCGGAAGGCGTTCCCGTCGGCGCCTACGTCGCTGTGGATGGCGATACTGATCGCACTTTCTTCGGCATGATCACCGATGTTGAGTTAGCCTACATGAACCCGCAAGCGCGCTGGCTCAGCTTGGGGCGCGAGTTCCAGCGCGAGGTTTACCTCGGCACAGCGTTTCAGTGCTTGTTTCACGTCAAGCTGATGTTGGTCTTGGAGCGCGGCGTGCCCAAGCCGGTGCGTTCGTTGCCGCTGCACCACGCCGCTGTGCGCCGCGCCACGCCTGATGAGGTGCGCGCCCTGCTGAGCGCAGACGATGGGGTAGGCTATCGCATCGGCACAGCGCTGGACGATGACCAGATCGAAATTTGGATAAACCTCGAGCGCCTGATCGAGCGCAGCACAGGCGTCTTTGGTCGCAGCGGCACTGGCAAGACCTTCCTCACGCTGCCGCTGCTCGCGCACGTCATTCGCAAGGGCCTCGCCAGCGTGCTGATCTTCGACATGCACAACGACTATGGCTACACGCTAAAGGGCGACCACAGCCGCAAGTTCAAAGGCTTGAAGCAGCTCGCTGCGATCAGCAGCCGCATCGTCATCGTCACGCTGGATGAGGACTCGTCGCGCAAGCGCAACGCGCCCTACGAATTCGCGCTGCAGATTGGCTACAACCAAATCGAGCCGCAAGACATCGAAATCTTGCGCACTGAGCTGAGCCTTTCCGACGTGCAGGTGAACGCGCTCGACGCCCTCCAGCGCTGCGCGCGCGATCGTTGGTTCGCCGAGCTGTTGAGCGACGAGCCTTCTGAAGCCGTGACGCAGCTTCTTGATTCCGGGAAGCTCAGCGAAAGCACGTTCGCGGCAATGCAGCGCAAGCTCGGGAAGCTGCGCCGCTTCCCCTTCCTCAAACAGAGCGTGAGTGAGGACTACGTTGAGCGCATCCTCAAGCACCTTGCGCGGGGCGACAGCGTGGTGATCGAGTTCGGCGCATATGGCAACGACTTGCTCGCTTACTTGCTGGTTGCCAATTTCCTCACGCGGCGCATTCACCAGCGTTACGTGGAGATGAAGGAGCGCGCAGAGGGCGGCAGCGCTCCAGAGCCGCGTCCCCTCGTGATCGCCATTGAGGAAGCGCACAAGTTCCTTGACCCGGAGATCGCGCGGCAGACGATCTTCGGCACCATTGCGCGCGAGCTGCGCAAGTACAACGTCACGCTGCTGATCGTGGACCAGCGCCCTAGCCAAATTGATGCTGAGGTGATGAGCCAACTCGGCACGCGCATCACAGCAGCCTTGAGCGACGAGAAGGACATCGCTGCAGTGCTGACGGGCGTGAGCGGCGCTGCCGAGCTGCGCAACGTGTTGGCGGCCTTGGAGAGCAAGCAACAGGTGCTGATCCTCGGTCACGCGGTGAGCATGCCGGTGGCGGTGCGCACGACTGAGTATGGGGAGGCGGTGTATCGCGAGTTTGCTGATCCGCTCGCCGAATTGTCGCCAGAACAGCAAGCCGAAGCGCGTCGCAAGCTGCTTGGTCGGCGCGGCCTTCACGATGGCGTGCTTTGAGTGAGCGCATACAATCGGCGTGCCCATGTCGCAACCATTCGTGCACACGCTCACGCCGCGCTTCAGCGATCTCGATGTGTACAACCATGTCAACAACGCGGTGTATCTCACATACTTCGAGGAGGCGCGCATTGCGCTGATGAACCACATCGGGTTGCGCAGCCTGTTCACGCGCCGCCAGAGCACGGTGATCGCACATGCTGAGGTGGACTATCGCGCCCCTGCGCACCTTGGCGATGTGCTCGACATTGCAGTGACAGTGGGCGCGATTCGCAACTCCTCATACGAGCTGCATTACCGCATCACGCGCCGCAGCGATGGCGCGCTGATCGCCACTGGAAAGACAGTGCAAGTGTGTTACAACTTCGAGCTGAATTGCCCGACGCGCTTGCCTCAGGAATGGCGCGCCATTTTGCAACGTTTGGTCGCGTCCTCGGATGCGTTGCCGCTCGCAGATGCTCCTTCTGACCGCGCTGTGGTGACTTCTTGAATTGCCAACTCCCCCTGAGTGTTTCCGCCATGAGCCGTTCTTACCCGCCCGCGCTGCTTGCGCTTGAAGATGGCACCCTGTGGAAGGGCTACGCCTTCGGTGCTCTTGTTGAGACCACTGGCGAGGTGGTGTTTAACACCGCCATGACCGGATACCAAGAAGTGCTCACCGACCCTTCGTATCACGGTCAGATCGTGGTGATGACGGCGCCGCAGATCGGCAACGTGGGGGTGAATCCGGAAGACGAAGAAAGCAGCCGCCCCTGGGTTGCTGGATTTGTGGTGCGCGAGCTCAGCCCGGTCGTTAGCAACTATCGCGCAGTGCGTTCGCTCAACGAGTATCTGGCCGCACATGGCATCGTAGGCATGACCGGCGTGAGCACGCGCGCGCTGGTGAAGCATATCCGCGAGAAAGGCGCCATGCGCGGCGCGATCGCGCTCATGCCCTGCGATGCAGAGGCGCTGATCCAACGCGCGCGCAACAGCCGCGACATGCGTGGTGCTGACCTTGCGCGTGAGGTGACGTGTCCTGAGTCATACCACTGGGTGCAGGGCGTGGATGCGCAGTGGTATCCCGGCAGCGCACTGCCGATCCCGCCTTCAGCCGAGGCGCCGCACGTTGTGGCATATGACTTCGGCATCAAGCGCAACATCCTGCGCTTGTTGGCTTCGCGCGGCTGCCGCGTCACGGTAGTGCCCGCGACGACGCCCGCTGCCGAAGTGTTGGCGATGCAGCCCGATGGCGTGTTTCTTTCAAACGGTCCGGGCGATCCTGCAGCGTGCACATACGCCATCGAGGCGACGCAGCAGTTGCTGGGCAAGGTGCCGATCTTCGGCATTTGCCTTGGTCATCAAATTCTTGGTCTGGCGCTGGGTGGGCGCACTTACAAGATGAAGTTTGGGCACCGCGGCAGCAATCAACCTGTGAAGGCGCGCGGGCGCGTGGAGGTGAGCAGCCACAATCATGGCTTTGCTGTGGAGGCGCAAAGCCTGCCGCCGGAAGTCGAGATCACACACATCAATTTGAACGATGGGTGCGTCGAAGGGCTGCGCGCGGCGCGTTTGCAAGCGTTCAGCGTGCAATATCACCCCGAAGCCTCGCCTGGGCCGCATGATGCGATTTACCTCTTCGATGAGTTTGTGCAAGCCGTGCGCGCGCATCGCCAAGCGCGAGAAGCATCTGCTGATAGGGCGGCGCAGCAAGGAGAGCATTCATGACAGGCGTGCGCGCGGCAACAGTGCTTGGCTTGATGCAAGTCGTGGTTGCGGCAGCGCTGTGGGGCACAGTAGGCATCGGCACAAAGCTGCTCTACAGCATGGCGCAGACAAACGCGCTGTCGGTTGGGTTTTTCCGATTGGTGCTCTCTGTGCCGGCATTGGCGCTTGCTAACGTGGCTGCGCTGCGCGCGCGCGCTTGGCATGTTCAACGCCGCGATCTGCCGCTCATGGCGCTGATCGGCGCCATGATGGCGTTGTATCAGCTGTGCTACATGAGCGCGGTGCGCTACGCTGGCGTCACCGTCGCGGTGTTGGTGACGCTATGTGTCGCGCCAGTGATTGTGGCGATGGCGTCAGCGCTGTGGTTGCGCGAGCCGCTCACGTGGCGGCTCGGCTTGGCAATGGTGGCAGCGCTTGTCGGCACGGCGCTGCTGATCGGGTTGCAGCCGGGGGAAGAGGCGGATGCGAACGTCGCGCTTGGCGCTGTGCTTGCATTAGGCTCCGCAGCAGCCTATGCTGTGGTTACGCTGGTGAGCCGCGTGCTGGCACCGCGCTACCATCCTTTGCAGCCGCTGTCGATTGGATTTGCCGTCGGCGCCGGCGCGCTGTTGGTGGTCGGCGGGATAGCAGGCAATCTGGTGCTCGAGTACGCGCTGCCTGCATGGGGCGTGTTGGTGTGGCTGGGCTTGGTGCCCACGGCACTGGCGTACGTGCTTTTCCTTGAAGGTTTAAAGCACACGCCTGCGACGGTTGCGAGCATCGCCGCGCTCGCTGAGCCGCTGACAGCCACGCTGCTAGCGGCTGTGCTCTTCGATGAGCAGCTCGGGCCACAAGGGGTGATTGGCGCGTTGCTGTTGCTAAGCGCCATCATCCTGCTTTCGCTGGAGCAAGCAGGCATGCAGGATGAGCGAGGAGCGATCGAGCCGTCGCAGCGCAAGACATTGTCATAGCCTTGTTCAAGCTTTGTGAACATGACCTTTGTCACTTCTTCTTCGTGATCTTCTGCGGATTGTCGTTTGCCTCATCTTCGCCTAATGTTGCTCTACAGTGCGTCTAAGGCGCTTGCTTGTGCAAGGGTTTGCCCCCGTTGCGGGCTACAGCCACGCGCAGAGCTACGCGGAGCGAGTGCTTGTCGCCCACTTCGCCATCATGCTGGTTGGCTTGGTGGCGATGATGGGAGTGTGGCGCGACTCTTCGTTGAGCTTCGGCCTGATCGCCGCTGCGAGTGCGCTGATGGCGTTAGTTGCGTGGGTGCTGACGTGGCGGGGGCGTGCGCGTCTTGCGCCAGTTCAGCAGCATATGTGTCGGTGCTGCGTTCGGGTTGACGCAGACCCGAGGGCGTGGCATAGCGTGACCTTCTTCCTGCGGCGTGCCAATCGTCTGGCCGGCCCGCCGACGTGGTTCGTGCTTCCCTTCGTGCAGGGTGAGCGTTTGAAGCACTCCAGGGCTTCAAACGCTCACCTTTTCGTTTTCGCGGCTTCGCCTTGGGTTCCGGCAGCTTGCGTGCGCGGCAGCGCACGCTGCGCATTCAACCGTTGTGGAGGTTAGGTTTCATGTCTACGGCATCTGTTTCAGTAGCTCCCTCAAAGGCTGCGACGGTTTCTGATCGCGTCTCGTTGCTCACCATCATGCGATTGACGATGCCGAAGCTGGGCGTCTCGTACCTGTTCACCTTGCTGCTCAGCGTGTTCAACCGCGTGATGATCAACGAGCTTGCCATTGCGGCAGGGTTGATCGGCGGGTTGTACTTCCTCTACCGCTCGATGAACATCTTTCAGGTGTGGGCAGGGCGCTACGCCGATCGGCGCGTGATACTCGGCTTGCGCCGCACGCCGATGATGTTCCTCGGGGTGATGCTGGCGGCGCTCGCACTGGTGCCGCTGCCGCACGTCGCGGTGTACTACTCCGAGACGCGCAGCGTGCTTGGCATCGTTGCAATGGCGGCGTGTTTGGCGCTGTTTGGGTTGGGCTTCGCTATGAACGGCGACGCACACAACACGCTGATCGCAGAGCAGACTGAGGGCAAGCGCAATCGCCCTGCTGTGGTGGCAACAGTGTGGCTGTTCCAGATTGTGTTCATCGTGATCAGCGGCATTGTCAGCTCCATCGTGCTCCAGATCGCGGACACCCAAGCGGGCGCGCCACCTGGCTGCACCACGGCTGAGTGTGCCGCGATCCGCAGCGCTGTCGCTGTGCGCATGATGCCCTACTTCTTCCTGATGGGGCCGGTGCTCGCGTTGATCGGATTCTTGCCAGTGTTGGGGGTGGAGGCACGCGTGAGCGAGACGGAGCTGGCGCGCGCAGCGCAAAAGCCGCAATTGAATGTGCGCGAAGCCTACGCGCGCATTTTCACCAACCCGCAGGCGCGCGTGTTCTTCTTCTTCATCGTCACCTCAATCTTCGCGCTCTTCCTGCAGGACAACATCCTTGAGCCGTTTGGCGCGGATGTGTTCAAGCTAGCGCCGCGCCAGACCGCTCAGTTCCAGCCGATCATGGGCATGGGCACGATCCTCGCTATGCTGGTGATGGGCATCGTGGCGAGCAAGTATCCCATCCCGAAGCGCACCATTGCCGATTGGGGCTTGATGATCTCCGCGGCTGCGTTTGCGCTGCTCACGCTTTCGGCGTTGACGCACGCGCTGCCGCTCTTGTTCGCGGGCATTGCGATACTGGGCATTGGGATGGGCGTCTTCAACGTGGGCGCGCTCTCGATGATGATGGACATGACCGTGCCCGGAGAGGCGGGCTCGCTGATGGGAGCGTGGGGCATGGCGCAGGCGCTCTCCAATGGCTTCGCGCAATTTGTCGGCGGTGCCCTGCGTGACCTCGGCATTCAGCTTACAGGCAGCTTCGAGGCAGCATACTCGGTGATCTTCGTTGTCGCTATCGGCATGAGCCTGATCGCCATCAACCTGATGGCGCGCGTGAACGTCGAGCTGTTCCGCAAACTCACCCGCGAGCAGCTTGTCGCGACGATGGAGGCGGCGTAGCGCGCCTCCGCGCGTTGTTGGGATTGAGCTGAGCGCACTCGTGGAGGCATGGGATGGACTACACACCCGAACAACTGGAGCGCCGAAACCGATCGGTCTGGACGCGTGTGCAAGGCATTGGCGCAGGGATTCATTTCTTGCTCTTCTTGGCGAGCACATTCATGGTGCTCCGCTTCGTCACCACGGGTCAAGACTACGAACTCACCACCGCGATCTGTGTGGCGAAGGTGCTGATGCTGTACTTCATGACGGTGACCGGCATGTTCTGGGAGAAAGAGGTGTATGGGCAGTACTTTCTCGCCAAGGGCATGCTCTGGGAAGACGTGGGCAACATCATCTCGCTGGCGGGCAACACCAGCTACCTGGTCACGCTCATAGTCGGTGCGGAAAAATCGGTGCAGATGATGGCGATGGGCGTGGCGTTAGTCACGTTCCTGATTAACTTCACGCAGTTCGCCATCCGCGGCGTGCGCGCGGCGCGTCAGCGCCGACTCGCCCAGGCGCGGCTCTCGAGCGCGCGATGAGCACAGTTCGCGCGATAAGCCACCCGTATCCTTTCACCGCCATCGTTGGGCAAGAGGAGATGAAGCTGTGCCTCCTGCTCAACGTGGTGGACCCGCGCATCGGCGGCGTGATGATCATGGGGCATCGTGGCACCGGCAAAAGCACCGCCGTGCGCGCGCTTGCTGACGTGCTGCCAATGATCACGCGCCTTGCCGGCGATCCGTTCAATCGAGCGCCAGAGGACGTGCCCGAGCATGACCCGCTGCTGGCGCTCGTGGGCATTCATGAGCGCCCGCGCAAGCACGAGAAGATCCCCGTGCCAGTGGTGGATCTGCCGCTCGGCGCGACGGAGGATCGCGTGTGCGGTACGATTGACATTGAGGCTGCGCTGACGCAGGGCGTGAAGCGCTTCCAGCCCGGATTGCTCGCGCAGGCAAACCGCGGCTTTCTCTACATTGACGAGGTGAATTTGCTGGAGGATCACCTCGTAGATGTACTACTCGATGTGGCAGCAAGCGGCTGGAACGTGGTCGAGCGCGAAGGGATCAGCGTGCGCCATCCAGCGCGCTTCGTGCTGGTCGGATCGGGCAATCCTGAGGAGGGCGAGCTTCGCCCGCAGTTGCTCGATCGCTTTGGCTTGCATGCGCGCATTGTCACCATCACCGATCTCGAACAACGCATGGAGATCGTTCGGCGGCGCCGCGCCTACGACGCCGACCCTGAAGCGTTTCATGCCCACTGGCAGCCGCAGCAGCGCGCTCTGCAGCGACGCATCATCGCAGCGCAGAAGCGCTTGCCCGAAGTAGTGATCCCCGATGATGTGCTGATGTTCGCTGCAGAGCTATGCATGAAGCTCAACGTGGATGGTCACCGCGGGGAGCTCACGTTGGCGCGCGCAGCCTGCGCATTAGCAGCGCTAGAGGGGCGCACGCAGGCAACGCTGGATGATGTGCGCCGCGTTGCCGTGCCGGCGCTGCGCCATCGCTTGCGCCGTGACCCGCTGGAGACAATGGACAGCGGCGAGAAAGTGGCGCAAGCAGTTAATGAGCTGCTCGCGCGGCGTAACCATCGCGCGCCCGAGAAGCCTGCTGCAGCGTTCGAGACGGCGTGAGGTTGCGATGGGCGGCGTACCGACGTCGCTTGCCTTCACCAGCATCGTCGGCTTGGAGACGGCGCGACAGGCGCTGCTGCTGCTCGCGGTGAATCCGGCGCTCGGTGGAGCTGCGATCGCGGCAAAGGTCGGCAGCGGCAAATCCACGCTGGTGCGAGCGTTTGCAGCGCTGCTGCCCGAGGGCACGCCGTTCGTCGAATTGCCGCTCAACATCACAGAGGATCGCTTGCTCGGCGGTCTCGACCTAGAGGCGACTCTCGTCAAGGGGTCACCCGTGTTCGAGCCAGGCGTGCTCGCGCGCGCCCACGGCGGCGTGCTCTACGTGGACAATGCCAATCGGCTCGAGCCAGCGCTTGCAGGCGTGCTCGCTGAAGTAATGAGCAACGGCTACGTGCGCGTCGAGCGCGAAGGAGTGAGCACAACACAACCCGCGCGTTTCTTGCTGATCGCCACCTATGACCCTGATGAGGGCGAGTTGCCGCTCAACCTGCTCGATCGCATGGGGCTGATTGTGCCGCTGGCAGCCCAGGGCGATGCAAGTGCGCGCGTTGAAGTGGTGCGGCGCAATCTCCAACCCACTGCAGACGAAGACGAAATCACGATGCTGCGCGCGATGCTCGGGGCGGCGCGCGAGAGGTTGCCCAAAGTGTGCATAGCCGACGATCATCTCGCCGCATTAGTGCAGACGGCATTGGCGCTCGGCGTGGAGGGGAACCGCGCTGATGTGTTTGCTGCGCACGCGGCGCTCGCTGCTGCCGCGTTGGAAGGGCGCGACACAGTAGATGAGGAAGACCTACGCCTTGCTGTGCGCTTAGTGCTACTGCCACGCGCGACGCAGGCGCCAACCGAGAACGCGAGCGCGCCGCAACTGCCCACGGCGCCGCGCTCGGCTGGAAGCGATAAGGAGGGCGAAGAAGATACCTCGAGCGAGCAGGAGCGACCGCTGCAGGAGTTGTTGCTTGAGGCAGCACAAGCTGCGCTGCCGCCCAACTTGTTGGACTTGCCGTTCGCCGCTCAGCGCCGCGGCCGGCGCGGCAGCCGCGGTCAAACGCTGAACGCGCGACGCGGGCGCTATGTGCGCGCGGTGATCGGCGACCCACGCGCTGGGCGCATCGCGCTGCTCCCGACGCTGCTCGCTGCAGCGCCGTGGCAGTCGCTGCGCCGAGCTGCTGGCGAGCAGCGCATGCAGATACGTCGCGAAGACTTGCGCGTGAAGCGTTTCCGTGACAAAGCGGGCACGCTCTACATCTTCGCTGTGGACGCAAGCGGCTCAATGGCGATCAATCGCATGCGCGAAGCGAAGGGCGCAGCGATGCGCCTGCTGCAAGAAGCCTATGTGCATCGTGACCAAGTGGCGCTGATCGCCTTTCGCGGTCAAAGCGCGCAAGTGCTGCTGCCGCCCTCGCAGAGCGTCGAGCGCGCGCGGCGCGAGCTCGACGTGCTGCCGACTGGCGGCGGCACGCCGCTCGCCTCAGCGCTGTTCACAGCTTGGCACCTTGCGCGGCAGGCGCGCGAGCGCGGCATCGCGCAAGTGACGCTGGTGCTCATGACCGATGGGCGCGCCAACGTCGGGCTGCATGCCTCAGCAGGCGACCGACAGCGTCTGCGCGAGGAGGTGCAGCAGCTCGCAGCGCGTCTGCGCGCTGATGGGGTGAACGCGGTTGTGCTTGACACGCAGGTGAACTATCTCTCGCGCAACGAGGCGCCGCAACTGGCGCAGTGGCTCGGTGGGCGCTATGTATATCTCCCAAACGCGCGCGCTGAGCAAATCGCAAACGCGCTAACTCGAGCTTCCTAAATCGGAGACTGCGCTGGAGGGTGTGTATGGCTAAACCAAGTTTTGTAGCGATTGTCGGACTGGAGCATTTCAACAAGAAAGTATGGGACGAAGTCAAGGCAGATC
The DNA here is from genome assembly GCA_025057935.1 of Thermoflexales bacterium. Lineage (GTDB taxonomy): Bacteria > Chloroflexota > Anaerolineae > J036 > Brachytrichaceae > DRWP01. Next base: position 3,595 of record JANWUW010000076.1, on the reverse strand, counting down.
TTTCGCCCGTGGCTCACTTGCAGCAGTTCACAGAGTGGGAGCTGGAGCGCAAGGATCCCGCCGTGGCGCAGGCGATCCAACAGGCGGATTGCTTGTTCATCTCGATGATCAACTTCAAGGAGCAGGCGGATTGGCTGCGCGAGCAAGTGGCGAAGTCGAACGCGAAGCTGGTTTTCGCCTTCGAATCCATGCCGGAGGTGATGGCGCTCAACCGGGTTGGTGATTACGCGGTGGCGCAGCGTCCTGGTCAGAAAGGCGGCATGCCCGAGCCTGTGAAGAAGATCGCGCGCATGCTTGTGCGAGGGCGCGACGAGGACACGCTCTACGGCTACACCAAGCTGATGAAGCTGATGCAAACCATGATGCGCTTCATGCCCGCGAAGGCGCGCGACTTCAAGAACTGGATGCAAGTGAACATCTACTGGAACCAGCCGCTGGCGGTGAACGTCAGCAACATGTTTCGCTTCATCCTGCGCGAGTACTTCGACCCCACAGTCGAGGTGAAGCCGGTCGTCGAAGTGCCAATGATGGGCGTGTATCACCCCGAGGCGCCCAACTTCTTTAAGGACATTAAGGGGTATCGCGATTGGCAAAAGAAGCGCGCGCGCAAGCGCGCCTCTTCTGCGCCGCGCGAGGTCTATCGGGTGGCGTTGCTGTTTTTCCGCAAGCACCTGATGCAGGACCGCGGCTACATTGACCGACTCATTCGTGAGATGGAGGCTGCGGATCTAGACGTGCTCCCCATCTTCGTCGCGGGCGTTGAGGGGCATGTGGTGGTGCGCGATTGGCTCTCGCATGAACCGATTGACGTGCTGGTGAGCACGATTGGCTTTGCGCTGGTTGGCGGACCGGCTGGCTCCACTAGCCCCGGCGTGCACCGCGACGCAGCGATTAGCATCTTGGAGCGCCTCGATGTGCCTTACCTCGTCGCGCAGCCGCTCTACGTGCAGGATTTTGTCTCATGGAGCAAGCACGGCGTCGGCCCGATGCAATCCGTCGCGCTGTACGCGCTGCCTGAGATGGATGGCGCGATCAACCCAGTGGTGATTGGCGCTGTGAACAACGGGCACTTCGACGTCGTCCCCGATCGCATTCAACGCCTGATCACGCGCGTGCGCAACTGGGCGCGCTTGCGCCACACGCCAAACAAGGACAAGCGCGTCGCTTTCATTGTCTACGACTACCCGCCTGGGCTGGGCAAGAAAGCTACGGCTGCACTGCTCGACGTGCCGCGTTCACTGCTTAACATCTTGCGCAGGCTGAAGGCGGAAGGCTACACTGTTGGCGATCTCCCTGAAAGCCCCGAGGCGCTAATGGCGCAGCTTGAAGCGGCAACGACGCTGCATGCCGGCGGCTTGCGTGTGACGTGGGAAGAGTTCAAGCAGTGGACAACGCCGCGCGAGCGCGAACGCATCGAAGAGCGCTGGGGCGCGTGGCCCGGCGACATCGCGCCAGCAAGCCGCGACGCGGTGTTCATCGGCGGCTTGTGCTTCGGCAATATCTACATCGGCGTGCAGCCGCGCCTTGGCGTGACTGGCGACCCAATGCGCTTGCTTTTCGACAAAGAGAACACACCCCATCATCAGTATCTAGCTTTCTACCGCTGGATCGCGCGTGGCTTTGGCGCGCACGCGCTGGTGCATGTGGGGATGCATGGATCGGCGGAGTGGATGCCTGGATTGCAGCTCGGCCTGACGCGCAGTTGTTGGCCCGATGCGCTGCTCGGCGAATTGCCGCAGTTTTATCTCTACCCCATGAACAACCCTAGCGAGGCAAATATCGCCAAGCGCCGCGGCTACGCTGTGATGATCTCCCATGCTGTGCCGCCCATGGCGCGCGCCGGGCTTTACAAGGAGCTCGCCGCGCTCAAGGACATGCTGCAGGACTACCGCGAGCGTCGCATGGAGCAGCGCGATCAACGCGATCAAACAGACCCCGCTTTCGAGGAAGCGATCCTGCAGAAGGCGGCGCTGGCAAATCTCGACGCTGATTGTCCACGCTTGCAAGGCGAAGCGTTCGATGACTACGCCGCGCGCCTCTACGCCTACATCCGCGACCTTGAGCAGCGCTTGATCACAGCGTCGCTGCATGTGTTCGGCGAGGCGCCGCCGCTGGACTCGCAGTTGATCACAGTGACCGAGGCGCTGAAGGTGCGCGGCAACGGTCACAGCTTGGGCAGCGTGATGCTGCGCCAGATTGCGCCAAATGCATCCGTTCAGCATTACGGCGAGTTGCTCTCCCTCGCCCGCAAAGGCGACTCAGAAGCGCTGCGCTTGCGCGAGCAAGTTGATGAAGCTTGCCGTGTCTTCGTTGAGCATGCGGTGTTCCGTGATGAAACGCCAGCGCAGGCGTTCTATCGCGTAGTGCGCAACGGCGCGCAGGTCACGAACGAGGACGCAGCAGCGCTCATCGAAGCCGCGCAGATGGGGCGACGCATGGCGTATTTGCTCAGCGATAACCGCAGCGAGCTCGAAGCGCTGGTGCGTGGCTTGAGCGGGCGCTACATCCCGCCAGCGCCAGGCGGTGATTTGATCCGCGATGGCGTCAGCGTGTTGCCCACCGGGCGCAACATCCACGCGGTTGATCCATGGCGCATTCCGAGCGAGCTGGCGTACAAGCGCGGCAAGCAAATTGCCGAGGCGCTGCTGACAAAGCACCTCGAGGAAAACGGGCAATACCCGGAGACCATCGCGCAAGTGATCTGGGGCTTGGACACGATCAAGACCAAAGGCGAGGCGATCGCCGTGGTGTTGCACTTGATCGGCGCTAAGCCGCACTACGACGGTCAAGGCAAGATCAGCCACTACAAGCTGATCCCGATCAAGGAGCTAGGCCGCCCGCGCATTGACGTGCTGATGCAGCTCAGCCCGATCTTCCGCGATACCTTTGAGTTGCTGATGGATCACCTCGACCGCCTCGTCAAAGACGCGGCGCGCGCAGACGAGCCGCTAGAGATGAACTTCATCAAGAAGCATGTCGAGGAAGCCATGCGCGCAGGCATGACCTTCGAGCAGGCGACGGCGCGCCTCTTCACGCAGCAGCCGGGGCAATACGGCACTTACGTGGACGACATGGTGGAGGATTCCGCCTGGCAGAGCGACGATGAGCTGGCGCAGACGTTCGTACGGCGCAACAGCTATGCCTATGGCGGTGGGCGCAATGGGCAGCACGTGCCTCAGGTGCTCGAGCACCTGCTGCGCACGGTGAGCCGTGTGGCGCATACGATTGACTCAGTAGAGTTTGGCGTAACTGACATAGACCATTACTTCTCGTCCTCGGGCGCGCTGCAACTTGCCGCGCGCAAACATAGCGGTGCTCGCGTCAAGCTCAACTACATCGAAAGCTTCACCGCTGAGACCCGCGTTGACGATCTCGAGCGCGTGCTGCGCGTCGAGTATCGCACCAAGCTGCTCAACCCGCGCTGGTACGAGGGCATGTTGCAGCATGGACATAGTGGCGCTGCTGAGATCAGCAACCGCTTCACCTACATGCTTGGTTGGGACGCGGTAAGCGGCGCTGTGGATGATTGGACTTACGCCGCCGCCGCGCGCACCTTTGCGCTCGACCCAGCAATGCGCGAGCGCATCACTAGACT
>JANWUW010000053.1 GCA_025057935.1 Thermoflexales bacterium | reverse complement strand
CATCAGCTTGCAAAATCCCCGAAAACGATTACCATTTCAGAGGCACGCGCATCTAAGCAACATGGATGCATTGAAGCAACCATGAACGCAACCCTTCGCCTAACCACCGCGCAGGCGCTGATCAAGTTCCTCAAAGCCCAATACACTGAGCGCGATGGCATCACGCAGCCCCTGTTCGCCGGCTGCTTCGGCATCTTCGGACATGGCAACATCACCGGCATCGCGCAAGCGCTAAAGGAGAACCCAGACTTCCGCTACTACCAGTGCCGCAACGAGCAGGCGATGGTGCACACGGCAGCCGCGTTCGCGCGCATGAAAAATCGCTTGCAGACGCTGGTGTGCACTTCGTCCATCGGTCCCGGCGCGACCAACATGATCACCGGCGCAGCCGCAGCGACGATCAACCGCCTGCCTGTCTTGCTCTTGCCAGGAGACATCTTCGCACGACGCAACGTTGCCCCAGTGTTGCAGCAACTGGAAAGCGAGCACACGCAGGACATTTCGGTCAACGACGCCTTCAAACCTGTCAGCCGCTACTGGGATCGCATCAATCGCCCCGACCAACTGCTCACTGCGCTCCCAGAGGCTATGCGCGTGCTCACCAGCCCGGCTGAGACCGGCGCGGTCACGCTCGCCTTGCCGCAGGATGTGCAAACCGAAGCCTTCGACTTTCCAGCACACTTCTTCCGCCCGCGCGTGTGGCACGTGCCGCGCACGCGCCCCGACCGCGAAGCGCTGCGCCGCGCAGCGCACATCATCCGCCAAGCCCAACGCCCTCTGATCGTCGCTGGCGGCGGCGTCATCTACTCTGAAGCCACGGAAATGCTGCGCCGCTTCGTGGACGCCACGGGCATTCCAGTCAGCGAAACGATGGCTGGAAAAGGCAGCCTGCGCTACGACCACCCGCTCAACCTTGGCGCCATTGGCGTCACGGGCACGTTTGCCGCGAACCAAATTGCCCACGACGCCGACGTGGTCATCGGCATCGGCACGCGCTACACGGACTTCACCACTGCGAGCAAAACAGCGTTCCAAAATCCGGAGGTAACCTTCATCAACATCAACGTTGCCGAGTTTGACGCGCACAAGCACAGCGCTATCGCACTGGTAGGCGATGCGCGCGCCACGCTCGAAGAGCTGCTGCCTTTGCTTGAAGGCTGGCAAGCGCCTGCCGAGCATCAAGCTCGCGCGCGCCAGCTCCATGACGCATGGGAGCAAGAAGTGCAGCGCGTGTATGACATGCGTCACACGCCGCTGCCCAGCCAAGGCGAGATCATCGGCGCGGTCAACCAACTTGCCGACCCCAACGGGGTGATCGTGAACGCAGCCGGCAGCTTGCCCGGTGACCTGCACAAGCTTTGGCGCACTCACCACCCGAAGCAGTATCACCTCGAGTATGGCTATAGCACAATGGGCTACGAGATCGCCGGCGGGCTCGGTGTGAAGATGGCTGCGCCAGAGCGCGAAGTCACGGTGTTTGTCGGCGACGGCAGCTACCTGATGATGGCGCAGGAGATCATCACTTCGATCCAAGAGGGCTACAAGCTGATCATCGTGCTGGTGGACAACCGCGGCTTCAAGAGCATCGGCAGCCTAAGCCGCTCGCTGGGGCAAGAGGGCTTCGGCACGCGCTACGTCTATCCCGTCAACGGGCGCTTGCCCGGCGACGAACTCAAGGACGACGTGGAATATTTGCCAGTGGACTTAGTCGCCAACGCGCGCAGCCTTGGAGCCATTGTCTTCAGAGCAAGCAGCTACGAGGAGTTCGTCGAAGCCTACAAAGCAGCAAAGCGAACGGAAATCACCACGGTAGTGTACGTCGAGGTGGATCGCTACGAGTCGGTGCCCAGCTACAGTTGGTGGGATGTGCCCGTCGTTGAAGTGAGCGACGATCCAGCAGTGCAGGCAGCGCGCCGCGCCTGGGAAGTCGGGCGCGCCAAAGAACGCATCTTCTGAACCGGCATCATGATCTACGTCGGCAACGCTCCTTGTTCGTGGGGCACACTGGAATTCGAAGGGCTAGAAGGCACGCGCATCGGCTACGCCCAGATGCTCGACGAGCTTGCGGAGACCGGCTATATCGGCACCGAACTGGGTGACTGGGGCTTCATGCCCACCGACCCAGATCAGCTCAGCGAGGAGCTGACGAAGCGCAAGTTGATAATGACGGGCGCGTTCGTGCCGATTCGCTTCGCCGACGTGCACGCGCTTGATGAGGGGCGCGAACGTGCGCTGCGCACTGCGCGCTTGCTTGCAGCGGTCGCCCATCCTGCATTCTCGCCGTTCGTCGTGCTGAGCGACGAGAACGCGAGCCACCCCGTGCGCCTTAAGCACGCAGGGCGCGTCACACCCGAGATGGGGTTGAGTGAGCCGGAATGGCGCATGTTTGCAGCTGGCGTAACCCACGTGGCACTCGCTGTGCTTAACGAGACCGGGCTGCGTTGCGTCTTTCATCACCACTGCGCTGGCTTTGTGGAAACGCCTGAGGAGATCGAACGCTTGCTCAGCCTCACTGACCCACGCGTGGTCGGCTTAGTGTTTGACACAGGGCACTTCGCTTTCGGCAGCGGTCGCCCCTCGGCTGAAGTGGTGATGGAGGGCTTGCAGCGCTTCGGCGCGCGCGTCGAGTACGTGCACTTGAAAGATTGCTCGCCTGAAATCGCAGCGCGCGCTGCGCAAGAAGGCTGGAACTACCACGAGGCAGTGCGCCATGGCGTGTTCTGCGAGCTTGGGCAAGGATGTGTGCCGTTTGATCGCGTGATTGACTGGTTGCGCCAGCGCAACTACGACGGCTTTGTGACTGTCGAGCAAGACGTGTTGCCCGGCATGGGCACGCCGAAAGAGAGCGCTCTGCGCAATCGTGAATACTTGCGCAGGCTTGGCATTTAGCGTGCAATCGTTTACACTACATGCACACCTGAGAAAGCCATGACCCGGGAAAATGAAGTTCCTGTGATTGAAGCGCGCGGCATCAGCAAGTACTTCGGCGCGGTGACCGCGCTTGAGAATGTATCGCTCAAGCTTTACCGCGGCGAAGTGCTTGGCGTCGTCGGAGACAACGGAGCAGGCAAATCAACCTTGATGAAAATCTTGGCTGGCTTATACCCACCGAATGCGGGCGAGATTTTTGTTGAGGGCAAGCCCGTGCACTTCCGCAGCCCAAAGGATGCGCGCGACATGGGCATCGAGATGGTGTATCAAGACCTCGCCCTCGCGGGCAACATGCGCATTGACGAGAACATCTTTCTAGGGCGCGAGCGCACGCGGCGTTTCGGTCCGTTCAAATTCATTGACAACGCTGCCAGCCTCAAGCAGGCGAAGGAACACCTCGACAAGCTCAAAATCGAGGTGAAGAGCGTGCGCCAGCGCGTGGAGGAGCTGTCCGGTGGCCAGCGCCAAGCTGTAGCCATCGCGCGCGCCACAGCCTTCGACGCCAAAGTGGTGATCATGGACGAGCCGACGGCAGCGCTCGCTGTGAAAGAAGTGCGCAAGGTGCTCGACTTGATCAAAGACCTGAAGAACCACGGCATCGGCGTGATCCTGATCAGCCACCGCCTCGACGATATCTTCTACGTGTGCGACCGCGTCATGGCGCTGTTCCACGGGCGCAACTTTGCCGAAGCGCCCCTTTCCGAGGTCACGCGCAACGACGTGATCGGCTGGATCATGGGCAACAAGTCGCCGGTGGCGCAAGCCGCCAAAATCTTCGACCTCAACTGAGCCATGGCTGCTGCCACCCCAGAGACCATGACTGCTGGCGCGCGCGAGCGCAGCCTGCGCGTGCGCTTGATCCCCTACATCGACCGCTTCGGCATCTTGTTCATCGTGCTGGTCATGCTCGCGGTGGGCACGATCACGCAGCCAGAGGTCTTCCTCACATGGCGCAACCTCTCAAACCTGCCGGGGCAAAACGCTGCTCTTGCAGCGCTTGCCATGGGCATGTTTGTGGTGATCGTGACTGCGGGCATTGACCTCTCAGTGGGCTCGGTGCTCGTGTTGGCGATGATGACCACTGCAGTGTTAGCGCGCGAGCAGGTGTTGCCGCCGTTGCTTCTGGTGCCGATACCGATCTTGGTCGGGATGCTGGTGGGACTGCTCAACGGGCTAGGGCTGACCGTACTGCGGCTGCCGCACCCTTTCATCGTTACGCTGGGCACGCTCAACATCGCGCGCGGCGTGGCAAACCTGATCTCGGGCGGCGTGCCAATCAGCGGCATGCCTGAGCCTGTGCGCTTCCTCGGCAACGGCAGCTTCGACCTCCAGTTCATCCAGCTCCCCGTGAGCTTAGTGGTGATCGCTGTTTTGTACGTTGGCTTTTGGCTGTTCTTGCAGTACACGCGCACTGGGCGTCACCTCTACGCCATCGGCGGCAACCCACAAGCAGCGCGCGTGAGCGGCGTGAACGTGGAACGCACGCTAGTGTTGGCTTACGTGCTCTCGGGCGCGACAGCCGGCCTTGCAGGTTTGTTAGTCGCCGGGCGCACTAACTCTGGTTTCCCAAATGCTGGCATCGGCGCTGAGCTCGACGCCATCTCAGCTGTGATCATCGGCGGCGCCAGCTTCTTCGGCGGGCGCGGCTCAGTGCTCGGCGTGCTCGCTGGCGTGCTGGTGATCGGTTTGTTGCGCAACATCCTGAACCTGAACAACGTGCCGGTCTTCTGGCAACAGGTGCTGATCGGTGTGGTGATCATCTTTGCTGTGTTTCTCGATGTGCTACGCCGACGTGCGGGAAGCGGAAACGAGTGAATCCCTGATCGCGGTGTTTACCCGAAGCCCAAAAGCTTCGGTGACACAACCCAATCCCAAGAAGGAGTGGAACCCATGAAGAACAACAAGCTACTCGTTCGTGCAACTGGTGTCCTTGCGTTTGCTTCGCTCGTGCTTGCTGCGTGTGCGGCGCCTCCGCCGGCAGCGCCTCAGCAGCCGGCTCAACAGCAGCCCGCGCAGCAGCCACAGCAGCAGCAACAGCCTGCCGCGCAGCAGGTCAAGATCTTGGTCTCCATGAAAGGCCCAGGCGCTGGTAACCCCTTCTGGGCAGCCGTCGAGCGCGGCGCGTTGGAGAAGGGCAAGGAGCTTGGCGTGGAGGTGATCGTGCTTGCACCGCCTGCTGAGAGCGATGTTCAAGCTCAGATTGCCCAAATCGAGGACCAGCTCGCCAAGGGGATCAACGGCATTGCCATCGCCCCGACCGACCCAGCGGCACTGCGCCCCGTGTTGGAGAAGGCGCGCAACCAAGGCGTGAAGATCGTCTTCATTGACACCAAGGGCGATCTACCCGGCACTACGTTCATCGGCACAAACAACGAGCTGGGCGCAAAGCTTGGCGCGGAATACCTCTGCAAGAACCTGCCTAAGGGCAGCAAGGTGGCGATCTTGCAGGGCATCATCACTCAGTCCACTGGCAAGGCGCGCGCTGAAGGCTCGAAGGCAGCGCTCACCGAGTGCGGCATGAACATCGTCGCTGAGCTCTCGGCAGAGTGGGATCGCGCTAAGGCAACCACGGTAATGGAGGATATCCTCACACGCAATCCCGACATCCAAGGCGTGTTCGCCTCGAACGACAACATGGCACTGGGCGCAATTGAAGCGCTGAAGAACGCCGGCGTCAACGACAAAGTAATCGTGGTTGGCTTCGACGCTAACCCCGACGCGGCAGCCGCGATCCTTGCTGGCGAGATGGAAGCGACCGTGGCGCAGAACCCCTACAACATGGGCGCGCTCGGCGTAGAGAACGTGCTCAAGCTCATCCGCGGCGAAAGCATCCCTGAGAACATCGACACGGGCACTGAGCTGGTGACCAAGGAGAACGCCGAGAAATACAAGTGACCTCTGCGCACAGGTGAGAGCGGCTGGGCTGCTAAAGCCCAGCCGCCTTTTTGTGCCTCGCCGCGAGCTATTACGCAACTCCTTGAGCCATGACGCTCAACATCGGACTGATTGGCGCTGGGCGCATTGGCGTTGTGCATGCCGCGACGATTACTCAGCGCATCCCGTCGGCGCGACTTGTCGCAGTTGCTGACGTGAACGAAGCTGCTGCTCGCGCGTGCGCCGAGCGCTACAACGTGCCCTTCTTCACCGCCGACCCGCAGGCAGTGATCGCGCGCCCTGATGTGCATGCAGTGCTGATCTGTTCCTCCACTGACACCCACGCTCCCCTCATCGAAGCTGCGGCGCAGGCAGGCAAGCCGATCTTCTGCGAGAAGCCTATTGCCCTCGACCTCGCTGCCATCGACCGCGCTTTGAACGCGGTTGCGCGCGCAGGCGTGCCCTTGCAGATCGGATTCAACCGCCGCTTCGATCCCAACTTCGAGCGCCTGCGTCGCGCTGTTGCTGAGGGCGAGATCGGCGAACCGCACTTGCTGCACATCGTGAGCCGCGACCCTGCCCCGCCGCCCATCGAATACATCAAGGTCTCTGGGGGACTCTTTCTCGACATGGCGATCCACGACTTTGACATGGCGCGCTTCTTGCTCGGCAGCGAGATCGAGGAGGTGCACGCCATCGGCGCTGTGCGCGTTGATCCCGCAATTGGCGCAGCAGGCGACATTGACACTGCAGTGACGCTGCTGCGATTTGCCAACGGCGCGATCGGCACTATTGACAACAGCCGCCGCGCGGTTTACGGCTACGATCAACGCGCCGAGGTCTTCGGCAGCAAGGGCATGGCGCAGGCGCTCAACAACTTCCCCAATCAGGTCATCCTCAGCACGGCAGACGCTGTGCGCCGCGACCTGCCGCTGCATTTCTTCATGCAGCGCTACATCGAGAGCTACCAACGGGAAATAGAAGCGTTCGTGCAAGCCGTGACCCAAGGCACGCCGCCGCCTGTGAGTGGTGAAGATGGGCGCATCGCAGTAGTAATTGGCTTAGCCGCACAGCGCTCGCTCCGCGAAGGTCGGCCTGTGCGCGTGCAGGAGATAGGCGCATGATTCACGTCGCTGTGCTCGGCGCTGGGCGCATGGGGCAAACGCATCTGCGCAACCTCGCAGCCATGCCCGACGTGCATGTGCGCGTCGTCGCCGATCCCGACGCCCGCGCGGCTGAGCGTGGACGTCAGCTCGCGCGCGCAGAACGCGCAACGACTGACGTCGAAGCTGCAATTCACGCGCCCGACGTAGACGCCGTGGTGATTGTGACGCCAACGGCGACCCACGCGCATCTGATCGAAATTGCCGCGCGCGCCGGCAAAGCGATCTGGTGCGAGAAACCCATCGCGCTCACGCTTGCCGAGACGCAGCACGTAGTGCGCGTGCTGGAGCAGACGCGCGCGCCGTTCCAGATCGGCTTCATGCGCCGCTTCGACCCCGGCTACGCTGCAGCGCGCCAGCGCATCGCTGCTGGCGCGCTTGGGCGCATCGAAAGCTTCCGCGCCCTCAGCCGCGACACTCACCCGCCCTCGCCAAAATTCCTCGCCTCCAGCGGCGGATTGTTCTTGGATATGGCGATCCACGACTTCGATCTCGCGCGCTTCCTCGTGGGCGAGGTGACAGAGGTGCAGGCGTGGGGCGCAGTGCTCGTGGATGAGCACTTCCGCGAGGTCGGCGACATTGACACCGCCGTCACACTTTTGCGCTTCGAGAACGGCGCGCTCGGAGTGGTGGAGACAGGACGCCGCGCGCCGTGGGGCTACGACATTCGCACTGAAGTGACCGGCGAGCGCGGCAAGATAGTCATCGAGGCGGCGCAAAAAACGCCACTGCTCTTCCTACGTTCGTTCGGCTTTGAGGGCGATCGCTTTGAGAGCTTTCCCGATCGCTTCGAAGACGCCTACCGCCTCGAGCTTGAGGCGTTCATCGCCGCGCTGCAAGAAGGGCGCGCTCCAGAGCCGGGCGCCGAGGAGGCGCTGCAAACGATGCGCCTCGCGCTCGCTGCCGACCGTAGCTGGCGTGAGGGCAGATCTGTCAAGCTCAGCGAGATCGCCTAGAAACAACACGCGCCGGCTCAGATCGCCAGCGCGTTGGTGATTCGAAGGTTGTTCGCGTGTTGCTCACAACACCGTCGCAGGGTCGACCTTGATGCCCGGTCCCATCGTCGAGGCGATGGTAACGCGCTTGAGGTAAGTGCCCTTTGCAGCCGCGGGCTTCGCCTTGACGACTGCCTCGAGGAACGCCTTCAAGTTCTCCTGCAGGGCTTGAGTGCTGAAGCTTACCTTGCCCACAGGGGCATGCAGATTGCCGCTCTTGTCGAGGCGGAACTCCACACGGCCGGCGCGCGCTTCCTTGATCACGCGCGGGATGTCATCGGGCGGCACTACCGTGCCTGCTTTGGGGTTGGGCATTAAGCCGCGCGGACCGAGCACCTTGCCCAACCGCCCCACTTTGCCCATCATGTCAGGCGTGGCGATGGCGACATCGAAGTCTAGGAAACCGTCTTGGATCTTCTTGATCCACTCGTCGGTGTCTGCCACGATGTCAGCGCCAGCCTCCTGAGCGATGCGCGCACCATCGCCTTGCGCAAACACAAGCACGCGCACCTTCTTGCCCAACCCGTGAGGCAGCACGACTACACCGCGCACTTGCTGATCGGCTTGGCGCGGGTCGACGCCGAGGCGAATATGGCACTCGACAGTCGCGTCGAACTTGGTGTAGCTGGTGTCTTTGACAAGCGCGACCGCTTCGGGGAGGGAATAAAGGCGCGTGCGGTCGACTTTCGCTGATGCAGCCGCGTATTTTTTGCCAACCTTTGCCATGGTGATCACTCCTGTGGTGATATCGAGCGCGAGCGCTCTCCCACGCTAAAGGGGGACTAATCCACGACCTCGACGCCCATGCTGCGAGCAGTGCCAATGACCTGCTTCATAGCGCCTTCTAGGTCAACAGCGTTGAGGTCTTTCATCTTCATCTCGGCGATCTGGCGCACCTGCGCCATGGTGATCTTGCCCACCTTCTGGCGGTTCGGCGCGGAAGAGCCTTTTTCAATCCCAGCCGCTTTTTGAATAAGCTGAGAGGTGGGCGGTGTGCCGAGGGTGAAGGTGAACGAGTTGTCGGTGTAGACCGTGATTGTCGCCGGGATGATGTAGCCCGCCATGTTCGCGGTGCGCGCGTTGTACTCCTTGCAAAACAAGGCAAGGTTGATCCCATGCGGCGCAAGCGACGGGCCAATCGGGGGCGCCGGCGTTGCCTTGCCCGCTTCGATCTGGATTTTGACGACAGACTTAACTTTCTTCGCCATGGTTCTCCTTTGTGGTGCGAACGAGTTCGAGCACTCTCCCACACGGCGCGCGCTAGACGCGCTCGACCTGCACGAAGTCTAGCTCAACGGGGGTTTCGCGCCCGAAGAACGAGACGAGCACGATCACCTTCGCGCGCTCAGTGTCAATTTTATCCACGATGCCCATGAAATCAGCGAAGGGGCCCTCTGTGATGCGCACCTTTTGACCGACGCGGAAGTTCACTTTGATCTTCGGCGCCTCAGATTCCATGCGGCGCAGGATCTGCTCGACCTCTTGGGGGCTGAGCGGCTGAGGGCGATTGCCCACGCCAGCGAAGCGCGTGACGCCGGGCGTGTTGCGCACAACCTGCCACGAGTCTTCAGCCATCTTCATGCGCACCAGCACGTAGCCAGGCAGGATGCGGCGCTCCACTGTGCGCCGCTTGCCTTCGCGCACTTCGATTTCGCTCTCAGTGGGCACGACGACCTCAAAGATCTTGTCTGCCATGCCCATGTTCTCGATGCGCTGCTCGAGGTTTGATTTCACTTTGTTCTCGTAGCCCGAGTAGCAATGAACCACATACCAGTGTGCCTCTTCGCTTTCCTCAGGGCTGAGCTCTGGCGGGACGTAACCTCGTCCGTCGCCTAGGTCAGGCAAGTCCTCCTCTTTCCTGCGTTTCTCCTTGCGGCTCTTAGAAGCGCTGGTTCTGTCTGCCTTGGCGCTTGACTTGCGGCGAGGGCGGCGCTTGAGCACAAGGAGATCGTCTTCTTCGCCTTCCTGAGCGGCTGTGGTTTCTTGCTGTGAGGGAGCGGATGGCGCTTCTGGTTGCGTCATCGCAGATGGCGCGAGCGCTGCTTCTGCATTGGGCGAAAGCAGAGGTTCATCCGCAGGAGGGAGCGGCTCTGGAGTCAGCGGTCGAGGATCGCGCGCGTTCTCGCTCATGCGTCAGGTATCAGTAGCGCCGTTCACGGCTGGGAAAGAACACGACCACGAGGATCGAAAGCACAATTGCGACAGCAACGGCAATGGCGATAAGGCTCAGGCGCAGAATCTCGAGCATCAAGCGCTCGAAGAGGAAATCAAACAACCCTAGGAAGATCGCCATGACGAACATGACCGCCATGACAACAGCGGTGAGGTTGCGCGCTTCCTGAGGCGTCGGCCAGTGCACCTTACGCAGCTCGCCGGCGGTCTCGCGAAAGTATTCGCGTACTGGCTCGAAGAGCGCAGAGAGGGCAGAAGGTTTCTTTTCAGCAAGGTCTTGGTTCGCCATGGGTTAATTGACCATTGGGACGAGGCTTCTGAGGAGGCAGGGCACGTAGGACTCGAACCCACAACCGCCCGATTTGGAATCGGGTGCTCTACCTGTTGAGCTAGTGCCCTTCATTTGTGCTGCACCAAGGTGCAGCACCTGCGCATATCTTAGTCGCAAATGGTTGGTTTGTCAAAGGTGCGCTAATCGAACACCTTGGTGATGGTGCCTGCGCCGACGGTCAAGCCGCCCTCACGAATCGCAAACCGCGACCCCTGCTCCAGCGCCACCGGCGCTATCAGCTTCACCCGCATCGTCACGTTGTCCCCCGGCATCACCATCTCCACCCCCTCCGGCAATATCACCTCCCCGGTCACATCCATCGTCCGTATGTAAAACTGCGGACGATACCCGCTGAAAAACGCCTTGTGCCGACCCCCCTCCTCCTTCTTCAGCACATAC
>JANWUW010000107.1 GCA_025057935.1 Thermoflexales bacterium | reverse complement strand
TGTTCACCGACATGGACCAAGCGACGCCCATTCACGAGGTTGAGCGGTTGCTGCCTTGGTATGCGCAAGGCTACGACGTGGTGATTGGCTCGCGCGGCACATACCGGCGCAATGCGCCGCTCTGGCGCAAGTTCATGTCGCGCAGCCAGATCGTGCTGCGCAACTTGATCCTTGGCTTTCGCGAAATCACCGACACGCAGTGCGGCTTCAAATCCTTTCGCGGCAGCGTCATCACGCCGATCCTCGATCACCTTTACCTCTACAACTTCAACCGCCCTGTGGAAGCGAAGGGCGCCACTGTGACCGCCGGCTTTGACGTCGAGGTGTTGTTCGTGGCGAAGCGGCTGGGCTTCCGAATCAAAGAGGTGCCGGTGGATTGGGACTACCGCCATTCGCGCCGCGTGAACCTGTTGCGCGACAGCATCCGCGGGCTGCGCGAGCTGATCGAGATTCGCGCGGCCGACCTGCGCGGCGCCTACGCGCGCTCTGCTTGAGCATCCGCAGATGCCGCGCGCGCTTGCGCCAGCAAGCGCACAAGCTTCGCCTCCATCTCGCTCCAACCCACCGGCGAAAGCCCGAACTTGTGCTGCATAGCCTCAGCGTGCATCTCTCCAGCACGGTAGTCACGAAGGGCACATGTCCAGCGCAGCATCTCAAACGTGAGCGAGCTCAGTCCTGCCTCAGGCGCAATGCGGCGGTTGAAGATGTATTCAAGATTGCGCCCAGTGCAGGTGAACAAACGCCCTATGGGCTGCGTGCGTTCGATGTGCGTTCGCAGCGCCTCAACGCACTCGCGCGAGATCGGCAGTGAGCGCTCCTTGAACTTCAGCCGCTGCTCGGCGTAGCGCACGTGCACAAGACGCTCGCCCAGGTCCACGTCATCGCGCGTGAGCCGCAAGCACTCGCTCTTCTTCACCCCCGTCTCGAGGATGAGCTGAATGATTGCCCAGGGGCGCGTGTCAGGCTTGGGAGCGTGCGCCAACGCATGCGCAACGCGCATCACAGCCTCGGCTTGCGCGTCGGTGAGGTAAGCTGGCAACGGCTCCGGCGCGGGGCGGTAGGGAATGCCCTCAGCGGGATCATGTGCGAGGTAGCCCGACTCGTGCAGCCAGCGGAAGAACACTTTGAGCGAGGTGAGGCGCCGCTCCAACGACTTGGGGCTGTTTGCGCCACGGCGACGCTCCTCGTGTTCCAAGAAAGCGCGAATGTGGTCAGCTCGCAAATCGCTCACGCGCATGCGTGCAACAGCGGCGCCATCGCCGTGAGTGAGAAAGCGCACGAAGAGGTTGAGGTCGCCCCAAAACGCCTTGCGCGTGTTCTCGCTGATTGGGCGGCGCCGCAGATGAACCGCATAACGCGCCAGCGCCTCATCAAGGCGCAGCACCTCAGCCATGAGCTCTGAGTGTATCGCACTCCTTCTTCTGACTCGTTCGCGGCAGCGATAATCGCTGGCATGGACGTGACGCTAGGGCTGCTGCTGTGGTGGGCGTTGGTGTACGGCATCTTCCCAATCGCGCTGGGATCGCTGGTGGGGTTGCCGTTCTGGCTGCGCGGGCGCGTGATACTGGGCAACGCGCTCGGCTCCGCAGCGATTGCCATTGTGATGACTGTGTTCATCTTGCAGTTCTTGTTTGGAACGCTGACCACGACTTCAGTGTTTGAAACGGAAGCCTGGCTGCTGCCGCTCGGCGCGCTGGTGTTTGCAGGTTGGCTCGATGTGCTGATCATGTTTTTCCTCAGCGGCGCAGTGGAGCAACGCGTGAGCCGACGCGCAGTGCGGCCAGAAGAGGTGTGATTTGCTTGACAACTCTGCCCGCCTCCGCAATAATTCGCATCGCCTGCTCACAGCAGGCTCATCCGACAATAGCTACCGTCTCAAGGAGTTGGTCTATGCCGAAGTCGAAACACTACACCATTTCAGCCCTTGCTGCTGCGACGAGTCTCCTGCTGGCAGCATGCGGCGCACCCGCTGGCACGCCCGTTGTGCAAACAGTTGTGGTCACGCAGGAGGTGGTCAAAGAGGTTGAAGTCGAGAAGATCGTTGAGATCACCGCGACCCCGGTGCCAGAGTGGACGCGACCACATCCGATCCTCAGCGATGCCCGCGTTCGCAAGGCAATCGCGCACTGCACTAATCGCAAGGCGCTGATCGACTCGGTCTATCCCTTCCTCCCCGAGGAAGAGCGCGAGAAGCTCTTCATGGACACCTTCATCCCGAAGGACTCGGTGTGGTACGCCAAGAACGTGGACCCCAACGCCAACATTGTGGACTACCCCTACGACCCCGAGAAGGGTAAGGCGCTCCTCGAGGAGGCAGGGTGGAAGCTGCCAGAGGGTGGCTCAGTGCGCGTGAACGACAAGGGCGAGCCGCTAGCGCTGCGCTTCACCACCACCAACGCGCCGTTCCGCCAGACGTGGGGCGCGGTGTTCGTCAAATCGCTGCAGGATTGCGGCATCCAGCTTCTGCCCTCGTATATCCCTGGGTCGATTTGGTTTGGCGGCAACTCCGGCTTGCGCCGCCGCGATTTTGAGCTAGGCGCCTTCGCCTGGGTCGGCGAGACTGAACCGCCAGGTGTGTCCCTGTACGCTTGCGACCAGATCCCGCGCCCAGACAACAATTGGAACGGTCAGAACTACATGGGCTGGTGCAACGAGCGCGCAAGCACGGCAATCAAGCAAGCGAACAACACGTTGAACGACGCTGAGCGCAAGCGCTTGTACGTCATCGTGCAAGAAGAGTTCAGCAAGGACATGGTCTCGCTGCCGCTCTTCCAGCGCCTCGAGGCTACCGCTCACAACAAAGACCTGAAGGGCTTGAAGGCAGACCCAACCGAGTACTACTGCCAGCATCGCTGATTGGGAGCTACCCGGCAAGGACACAGTGATCATTGCCCTCGGTCAAGAGCCGCAGTCGCTCTTCCTGCTGCAGGAGAGCGCAGCAGTGGCAATCATTGTAGGGCAGGCGGTCTTCGGCACAACCTACACCCAGTACAGCTACGGCTTCCAGCCAGTGCTGCTCGAGGGCGACCAGTTCCCCACCATTGAGAATGGTGGTGCTCAGAACGTCGAGGTCGAGGTCAAGGATGGCGACTTGGTAGTGAATGCCGACGGCGATGTGGGCACCTTCAAGGACGGCAAGCTGGTCGACCGCGAAGGCAAGGAGCTCTCGTTGAAGGGCAAGGACATCAACGGCAACGAGGTGGACATCAAGGCGGGCACCAAGCTGCCGCAGCTCACCGTCACCTACAAGTTCAAGCCACACAAGTGGAGTGACGGCGAGCCGGTGAAGAAGGCAGATTGGGAGCTTGGCTACAAGGTCGCCTGCGACCGCGAGTCGGGTAACGTCAGCTACTTCACCTGCGACCGCGTGGTTAGCTTTGAGGCGCTGGACGACAACAGCTACCGCGTGGTTTACGCCAAGGGTTATCAGCCACCCACGTATTACCTGCCGCCGTTCGGCTACTACCCGTCGCACCAGAAGCTGGCGGATGGTCGCACGCTGGCTGAAGTCGAGCCGAAGGAGTTCAAGAACCTCAAGGAGGTCACCGATACACCTCTAGGCACAGGTCCATACGTGATCAAGGAGTGGCAGCGCGGTCAGCGCATCGTGATGGAGGCGAACCCGAACTTCTGGAAGGGCGAGCCGAAGATCAAGAACGTGATCTTCCAGGTGTTCGAAGGCGGTCCTGCCGGCGCGGTCGCGGCGCTGCTGCAAGGCACGGTTGACGTCGTCGGCAAAGAGGTGCTCGGCGCCGGCCAAGAGCTGCAGACCGTCATCGAGGAGAGCAAGAAAGGCACTATCGTCGCCGTACCGATGGGCAGCCCCACTTGGGAGCACGTGGACTTCAACTTGAATGTGCGCTGAAGCCGCCTAGCGAGCTCCGACAACGAGCAAAAGGCGAGTAGCTCAGCCTTGTTGAGCTACTCGCCTTTATTCAACAGCAGCACCCAGCTTGCCCCACAGCGCAATCAGCTCAACCCAGCGACCTTTCGCATCAAATCAGAGGGCGCGCGGCTTTACAATGCAGCAGCTTGCGAAGCGAGGTTGTGAGTGGCGATGACCAACTATTTGATACGTCGTTTCGTGCTTGTGTTCGTGATGGCGTTCGTGGTCTCATTGGCGTCGTTTGTGATGTTGTACTCCGCGCCTGGCGGCCCCCTCGAGCAACTGATCGCCATGCAAAGCACCACGCGCCGCCCAGATCCTGACGAGGTCGAGCGCGTGATGAAGCGCTACGACCTCGACCTCAATATGCTCGTGCGCTACTTGCGCTGGCTCACAGGACATCCCCGCGGCCCTATCGTGATTGGCGGGCAGGAATTTTTCAGCGACTTGCAGGTGGGCTGCCTGAAAGAAGGGCTGGCGCGCTTGGTATACCCTGACGGGCGCGTGGTGGAGATCAACTGCGCGAAGCCCGTGTTTTTGCGCGACCTCGCCGACCGCCCAAGCAGCAACGGCGTGATCATGCTTGACTTTGGGCGCTCGCAGCAGTTGGCGCGCGAACAACCTGTCATCGAGCTCTTCGAATCTCGCCTCGGCAACACGCTGCTGCTTATGGGGATTTCCACCTTCCTCGCCATTGCGCTATCAATCCCCATCGGCATCTACTCCGCTGTCAAACAGTATTCACGCTTTGATTATTTCTTCACCACGCTTACCTTCTTCGGCTCAGGGATGCCCACCCTGTTCACTGGCGTGATGGGCATCTTGGTGTTTGCGCTGCTGTTCCAACGCTTGGGCTTGCCCTACCTGCCAGCTGGCTTGGTGGAATCGAACCGCGACGCTGTAGTGCCGCTGCTCGGCACCATCAAAGCAGGGTCTTTCGCCGACCGCGTGTGGCATTTGATCCTGCCCGTGGCAGTGTTGACCTTTTTCAACCTCGCTGGATGGACGCGCTTCATCCGCTCCTCGATGCTGGAGGTGCTCCGCCAAGACTACGTGCGCACTGCGCGCGCCAAAGGCGTGATCGAGCGCTTGGTGATCCTAAAGCACGCGCTGCGCAACGCGATGATCCCCTTCGTCACCTTGCTTGCGGGCGTGCTGCCCACTTTGTTCGGCGGCGCAATCATCACCGAGAGCGTGTTTAACTGGGCGGGCATCGGGCGACTGTTCATCAACGCGCTTGTGGCAAGCGACTACCCAGTGGCAATCGCCTATGTGCTGATCTCCACCTTTCTGACTTTGATCGGGTTCATCATCTCCGATGTGCTCTACACCGTGGTGGACCCGCGCATTCGCTTGAGCTGAGGAGCTGCAGATGGCGACAACCAGTGTTCCGCTCACCAAGCCAACAGCCCCAACGCTTGTGCGCACGCGCTCAGAGAGCCAGTGGGCAATCGTGCTGCGGCGCTTCCGTAAGCATCGCATGGCGATGATCTCGCTGGGCGTGCTCTTGTTGATCTTCCTCGCTTCGCTGATGGCACCGATCCTCGCGCCGTTCCCACGAGATGCGGTCGGGCTCGCACCGCGCTTCTCGCCGCCGCTCACAGTGCACAACGGGCAAATGCACTGGCTAGGCACCGACCATGTGGGACGCGACTTCTTCACGCGCCTGCTCTACGCTGCGCGCATCACCCTGAGCGTCTCGTTCTTTGCCGCTACATTCGCCACGCTGATCGGCATGACGCTCGGCGCGCTGGCAGGCTACTTCCGTGGCGTCGTGGACAGCGTGGTGATGCGCATCGTTGAGTTCATGGCGTCAATTCCCGATTTCCCGATCTTGCTCATCATCGCTGCCATCCTCGCAAGTCGCCCTGAGTCGCTGCCGATCCCGGGCTTTGTGCTCGATGCAATGGGCACCCTGATGCTGCTCAGCCCAGTGGGCAACGAGCGCGCGCAGGTGGTGGTCATCATCGTTGTGCTCACAGCGTTCGGCTGGATCAGCGCAGCGCGCCTGATGCGCGGCATGGTGCTCTCCGTGCGCGAGCGCGACTTCATCGAAGCCACGCGCGCGCTTGGCGCCTCGAACGCGCGCATCATCCTGCGCCATGTGGTGCCGAACGCCTTCCCTCCGCTGGTGGTGAGCTACACCTTGAGCCTCGCCGGCGCGCTCACGGCAGAGACTGCGCTCAGCTTCCTCGGCATCGGCATCACTGACCCAACGCCAACCTGGGGCAACATGTTGCAATTCGCAACCAACTTCATGCTCGTCAACCCCTGGGTGCCGCTCATCCCCGGCCTGCCCGTGGTGCTTGCCTCTTTGGCTTTCAACTTCATCGGTGACGGTCTGCGCGACGCGCTCGACCCGCGCCTCAAAATGTAGCCCCTCTTGCGAGGAACAAACATGACGACGGCGACCCCCACAAGTCTTCCCCAAGTTGCGAAAGCGAGCGACAAACCCGCCATCGACGATTTGATGCTAGACGTCCAAGGTCTGAAGACCTACTTCTACACTGAAGATGGCGTTGTGAAGGCGGTTGACGGCGTGGATTTGTACGTGCGGCGCGGCGAAACGCTCGGCGTGGTGGGCGAATCCGGCTGCGGCAAGAGCGTCACGTCCCTCTCCATCATGCGCCTGATCAGCCCGCCCGGGCGCATCGTCGAAGGCAAGATCATCTTCGACGGCGTGGACCTGCTCACGCTCCCTGAGCATGAGATGACCAAAATCCGCGGCAACCGCATCTCGATGATCTTCCAGCAGCCTACCTCGTGCTTGAACCCTGTGTTCAAGATTGGCGACCAAGTGGCTGAAGTGCTGCAGATTCACGAAGGCTTGGGCAAGAAGGCGAGCTGGGAGCGCGCTGTGGAGCTGTTGCGCATGGTGGGCATCCCCGAGCCGCACAAGCGCGCCCATGCCTACCCGCACGAAATCTCCGGCGGACAAGCGCAGCGCGTGATGATTGCCATGGCGCTGGCGTGTCAGCCCGAACTATTGATCGCCGACGAACCAACCACGGCGCTCGATGTGACCATCCAAGCGCAGATCCTCGACCTGATGCGCGAACTCAAAGAAAAAACCGGCACGGCGATCATGCTGATCACCCACGACATGGGCGTGGTGGCAGAGATGTGCGACCGCGTGGTGGTGATGTACGCTGGGCAGGTGGTCGAGCAAGCCGACGTGAAGACCATCTTCACCAAGCCTTTGCATCCCTACACCAAAGGGCTGCTTGGCTCGATCCCAGTGTTGGGTCAATTGCGCGAGCGCCTAGACACGATTCCTGGCACGGTGCCCAACTTGATTGACCCACCCCCCGGCTGTCGTTTCGAGCCGCGCTGCCAAGTCTGCGAAGGCGCGGTGCGCGAGCGTTGCCGCACCGAGCCGCCGCCGCTGCGCGAAATCGAGCCCGGTCACTGGGTGCGCACGTGGCTCTACGCGTGAAAATTGCTCCGTGATTCGACGACCATGACGACCGATACGCTGCTTGAGGTCAGAAACCTGGTGAAATACTTCCCGATCAAAGGCGGGCTGCTGCAACGCACCATCGGATACGTGAAAGCAGTGGATGGCGTCTCGTTCACAGTGCGCCGAGGCGAGACGCTGGGGCTGGTGGGCGAATCGGGATGCGGCAAGACCACCGTCGGGCGCACGATCTTGCGCCTCATCCCTGCCACGAGCGGACAAGTGATCTTCGAGGGGCGCGACGTCTTCAAGCTCAACCCGCGCGAGATGAAGGCGCTGCGCAAGGACATGCAGATCATCTTCCAAGACCCCTACTCCTCGCTCGACCCGCGCATGCCGATCGGCGAGAGCGTGGCAGAGGGGCTGCTGGTGCACGGAGTGAAAGACGCGCGCAAGCGCAACGAGATCGTGATCGAGATGCTGCGCAAGGTTGGGCTCGAGGACTACCACGCGCGACGTTACCCCCACGAGTTCTCAGGCGGTCAGCGCCAGCGCATCGGCATCGCGCGCGCGCTTGCTTTGCGCCCCAAGTTCATCGTGTGCGATGAGCCAGTCTCCGCGCTGGACGTCTCTATCCAATCGCAGGTGCTCAACTTGCTTAAGGACTTGCAGGCAGAGTTCGGGTTGACTTACCTGTTCATCGCGCACAACCTGAGCGTTGTGGAGCACATCAGCGATCGCGTGGGCGTGATGTATCTCGGCAAGCTGGTGGAGTTGACCGACCGCATCACGCTTTTCCGCGACCCGCTACACCCATACACCAAGGCGCTCCTCTCGGCGATTCCCATCCCCGATCCAACTGCGCAAAAGCGCGAGCGCATGATCCTGCAGGGCGAAGTGCCCTCGCCGGTTAACCCCCCACGCGGCTGCCGTTTCCATCCCCGTTGCCCCTTCGCTGTGGATCGCTGCAAGGTGGAGGAGCCGCCGTTTGAGGAGCTGCGTCCCGGGCACTTCGTCGCATGCTGGGTGGCAAAAGAAGAGGTGGAGCGCAGCAAGCAAGCCGCAGCGCAATCAGCAGCTTAGGCGATCGGGCGCGCTCGGCGCGTGAGCCTGCAATTGGCGGCTAAC
>JANWUW010000023.1 GCA_025057935.1 Thermoflexales bacterium | reverse complement strand
GTGCGGCGCGGTGACGTGATCACCTATCAAGTAACGCTAACTAACAGCGGCAGCGGCACATTGAACAACGTGATGCTTGTCGCGCCCATCCCGAGCGGCACAAGCTACGTTGTTGGCAGCGCTGATGGCGGCAGCTATGTCGGCTTAGACAGCATGCAATTTGTGCCGCAGGTTGCGCAGAACGCACTGATTTGGTCTGGCAGCCTAGTCGCAGGTCAGGCGCACACGCTGCGCTTCGCTGTGCAGGTGCAGATCCTCGA
Organism: Thermoflexales bacterium; assembly: GCA_025057935.1. Lineage (GTDB taxonomy): Bacteria > Chloroflexota > Anaerolineae > J036 > Brachytrichaceae > DRWP01. The sequence continues at coordinate 12,086 of JANWUW010000023.1, read as the reverse complement.
AGGCACAATCACATTCCAGCCGCGCGTCTACCTCGACAATCAAGACAGCGGCTTGAACCTCAGCAGCACCACTGAAGTGGAAGCGCTACGCGTGTACTTGCCAATCGTGCAACGCTAGGCGGCACTTCGTGTCAGCTCTTCCGCAGGCGAGAGAGGACTAGCAAGCCCCTCTCGCCTGCTTGCCTTTTACCGCGCAACAATGGGAAGGAAAGCGCGCTCCGTGCTCGGCTCGATCCACGTGCCGATGTGGTGTTGCAGCGGCTCTGCGTCGCCGTAAAGCACGGCGTGGTGAAAAGCGCTTGGCGACGCGGATAGCTGCGGCAGCGTCAGCGCATAGGTCATCTGCACAGCAGTGCCTGCTGTAAGCGCTCCCTCCCAACGCGCAAGGTTGGGGACAGAAGCGTTGGCGTTTCCTGCTGATGCGCTCACTGTGTGGCTTAGCAAGCGTGCGCCGAACGGCGCAATTGCCAGCAGAGTCACACTCGGTGCGTGTGTAATGCCGAGGTTGGTCAGCCACACCGTCGCCGTGACCCGCTGACCCCAACGCGCCGGCGTGGGCGCGAGCTGCAGGGTTGCCGTGAGCTGCGGTGCGCCGAGGCGCACCACCACCTCGCGCGCGAAGCGCGTGCCCAGCTCGTCGAGAGCGAAGAACGCGGTGATCGTCAGCGGCGTTCCTGCCGGCAGCGCAGGCGATGTGGTGAGCACGAAGTTCCATGTCAGCGCTTGTCCTGCACCCAACGTGCCTTGCCACGCGCCTGCGAATTGCCCGGCTGCGCCGTGCAGCTCTGAGGCAAGCACCGTGCCCTCGCTGCTCACCGTTGCAGACACGCGCACGTTCGCGGTGATCGCGCTGAGGCGTGATTCGTCAAGCAGGACGCGCAGCGACACTGTGAGCAACTCGCCGGGCTGAACGTCGTGCGTGTGTGGCGTGAGGGATGATTCGCCCAGCCACGAGAGCCAGCCAACCACGCGATTCATGAGGCTGGCGCGCGCCTGTGGCTCAAGCGCCTCAAACGCAAAGGGCATGAACACCGTGCGCCAAGTGGTCGGCGCAAGCCAACCAGCGACGTGTGGCATACGTGCTGCGCTGCGCGCCTCGCCGCGATGCGCTAAGCCGAACGGTTGGTAGCGATCTCCGCGCAATGCAACTGCAGCGCTGCGCATAGGGTGGAGCGCAGTGCTCAAGTTCCAGTTGTAGGGGAAACGCCCGCCTGCGCCAGTGAGCAAAGTGCTGTTCGGGAAGCCCAAACCGACCACATGCTCCGGCGTGCCAATCACATTGCTGGTGGCGCTGGTGAAATCTACTGCGCTGACGCCGAGGTAATCGCGCATGAAGGGGTGAGATGGCGAGACGTAGTACAGCGCTGCCTGCGAGGTGAGGAACAAGCGCCCGCCGCCTTCGAGGTAACTTGCAAGCCGCGCGGCTTCGTCTTCTGCTAGAGGATCAAACCAGTCGTAGGCATTGAACCAGATCACCAATGGATACATCTGGAGCACATGCAGCGGCGGGCTATTGCGCGCGTCTCCGCCAAGCGTGCTCCAGCGATCGACGCGGTTGCCGAAGGCAGCTAGCGCGGAGAGGTAATCGGCTTCGCGATCGAAGAAGCGATCATCGTCCACAAGCAGGATGCCTGCGGGCGTCTTGCCACGCAGCGAAGTGACGGCGCTCACTGTTGGTGCGCTGAGCAGGCTTGCGGTCACCAGCGCGGTCTCGGTGACATCCCACGTGGCGGTGAGCGGCACTCTCATCGTCGCTGTAACCCAAGCCGCTTGACACGGCGCGAGCATGAGCTGCGTGGGCGTGATGCTCACTTGCCAGCGAGGGCTGCTGATCGTGAGCGCGAGTGTCTCTGTGATGCCAGCCTCGCCAGTGTGGCGCACGCGCAGCAGATGTGTGATGACCTCGCCGGGCAGCGCGGCTGGCACCTCCCAGTGCGGCTGCGGTTGCGCAGCGAGCGCCACACCTTGCGCTGGGCGTGGAGCGATGAACGCCTCGAGGGTTCGACTAATCACAGCGGCGCGCTCGGTCGCGCTGTGGATGGCTTCAATGCCAAACGCGAAGAGCGCTGCGCGATACGGCAGACATGTAGCGGCATACACGCCGGCCCAAGCATTGCTGCGCGGATCTGCATCGTAGCGCGCAATTGGCATGCCGCGATCGGCATCTTGCACAGCAACGACGTCGGGCGCGCCTTGGTTGTCCGCGCCATCGCCTCCTGCGATGGTGAACGTACGCCCTGCCAGAAGCGTGTTTGGTGCGCCGATCACGCGCCGCGAGGGAGCGTCGTCTGCGAGAAACGCAGCGTTGAGCCGACGGAAGTAGGCGCTGGGCGCGAAAAAGCCGTCGTAGAACGCCACGTCTTGACCACTTAACAGCAAGCTGCGCCCCGCCGCTAGGTAGCGCGAGATCGCATCGCCCGCGCCCACAACGCCTGGTGCATCGAACGGCGCGGACCAGACCACGGCGTCGTAACGCAGCAGATCGGTGATCAATGGCACGTCGCGCGGGATGTGCTTGATGCGCGCCGTGTCGTGGGCAAGCCGCAGCTCATCGAGTGCGCGCTGGTAGAAGTCGGCGGCGCTCGCGTAGTACCAAGCGCCGCTGTCCACTAGCAGGATGCGCTGTGTCGGCGTGAGCGCAAACGGCACTTCGGTGATCGCGCCGTCGCTTACCACCACTGTGCGCGTCTGAATGAGGTAGCCAGTGAGCCGCGCTTCGATGGTGTAGGTGCCCGCAGGCAAGTGCAGCGCGTAGAAGCCCGGGCCACTATCAGCGCGCGCGTGCACGGGTGTCCCCAATGCGCGCACCAAGGTCTGCGTTAGTGCAATCCCGCTAACTGCATCGATCACAGTGCCGCGCACGATGCCGGAAGGCAGCAGCGTGAGCGCGAAGTCCACGCGCTGAGCTTGCCCCGCGTGCACAATGCGCGGCGACGTGCTCGCTAGCGCGAAGCCAAAGGCGCTGGCAGTGAGGGTGTAAACGCCTGGCGGCGCGGAGAGTGCGTAACGTCCTGCGGCGTCAGTTGTGGCGCTGGGGGTGTGCGTGTCACCATGTGCTTGCACCAGTGCGCCGCTGATCGGCTGCCCGGCATGCAACACGTAGCCTGTGATCACGCCGTGCGGCAGAACGCTGAGCACGGCGCGGTAAGCGTCCACGCGCCCCCATCCGCTTTCGTTGTTTGGCAGGGTGGTCGAAAGCGGCGTCGCTGTGCTTGTGAGCACAAACAGCGTTTGCGTGATGTCGAGCGTAGGGCTGACGCTGTGCAGCAGTGCAACAACGCCTGCGACGTGGGGAGTTGCCATTGAAGTGCCGCTTGCGCGCGCGTATCCGCCGCCCGGGAACGTTGAAACCACACGCACGCCTGGTGCCACCACATGAGGTCGCACTTCGCCAAACGGCGAGGGTCCGCGGCTGGAGAAGCGCGCCACCTCGTCGTCCTCGTCGCTTGCGCCCACGCCGACAGCACCCGGCAAGCTTGCTGGCGAGCCTACGCTCCCTGCGCGCGGCCCATCGTTGCCGTTGGCGAAGACGACGAAGATGCCCGCCGCGCGCAGCGCTCGAATGTCGGATGCGAACTCGGCATCGCTGCCGTTCTCTGAACCCCACGAGTTGCTCAGCACATCAGGCGCGCGAGTCGGATCGCCGTTGGGGGCAAGCATGAACTGGAACGCGGCATGCAGCCAACTGTAGAAGCCAAAGCCGTCGCCATTCAAACCCTTGGCTGCCATCCAGCGCGCGCCTGGCGCTACCCCAACGCCGCCCTCTGCCACAATGCTGCCCATCGTGTGCGTGCCGTGACCGTGCAGGTCAGAGGGATACACCGCGCCTTCGTTGGTCGCATCGAACCAATTGTGGAGGTGATCGACGGTTGGTCCGCCGTTCCAGCCGCGATAGCGCGGCTTCAGCGCTGGGTGATGCCAATCTACGCCGGTGTCAATGTTGGCAACGGTGACGCCGGCGCCGGTGATGCCAAGCTCGCGCCACACGCGATCAGCGCCAACGCGCGCAACACCCCATGTCACCTCTCCATGAGACAGCGCGCCGACCTGAAGAAAAGTGCTCAGCGTGGTGCTCAGCGGCGTGCGCGCTGCGTGTTCTGCCGAGAGTGGACCCGCGAGGGGCGGCGTGGCGTCGGCGATCCACTTCTGCCAACGATCGAGTGTGACTGCTGCGACGTCTTCGCGTGCAGCGAGGGCACGGACCACTTCCGGTGTCGCGCTCAGCGCTAATGCGTTGATGATCCACAGCGGTCGCACGTCGCGCACTCGCGCGGCGATTTCTGGCTGCGCAAGAAAGGCGAGCACCTGCTGCTGAGCGCGCGCTGCGTGAGCTTGCAAAGCGCGCACCAGCGCCGTGCGCTGTGCACGGCGCTCCGCAACGGGTTTGCTCAGTTGCGCTTCAACAAGTTGGGCGTGCTGGGCAGAGTCGAAGCGCACGATCACGCGGACGTGGGCATCCGCTGGCAGCACGCGCAGCGCCTCGCGCAGCTCTGCAGAAAGGCGCTCTGAAGATGAGTTTGGGATAGGTTGTGCGCTCAGCGCGGGTGCCTTCTTCGCGATGAGTAGCATGCTTGCAGCAATCGCCGCGCTAAGCAGGAGACGGAGCGCTGTGTAAACCATGGATTCCCTGTACACTACACGACGATCAACGCTTCGGCAAAACGAGGAAGACCAGCTATGTCCGATTACACCCCGAAACCCGAGCACAAGTTCACCTTTGGTCTGTGGACAGTTGGCAACATTGGACGCGACCCCTTCGGTCACCCTGTGCGCGAGCCGCTCTCGCCAGCAGACATTGTGTATCTACTCGCTGAGGTCGGCGCCTACGGCGTTAACTTCCACGACAACGACTTGATCCCGATTGACGCCACCCCCGCTGAGGCGGAGACGATCAAGCGCGCCTTTCGCAAAGCGCTGGACGACACCGGCTTAAAGGTGCCCATGGCGACCACTAACCTGTTCAGCGATCCCATCTTCAAGGACGGCGCCTTCACCAGCAACGATCCCAAAGTTCGCGCCTACGCACTGCAAAAGGTGATGCGTGGAATCGACCTCGGCGTTGAATTCGGCGCGAAGGTTTACGTCTTTTGGGGTGGGCGCGAGGGCAGCGAGACCGACGCCGCGCGCGATCCAGCAACGGCGCTCAAGCGCATGCGAGACGCGATCAACTTCTTGTGCGAGTACGTGATCGACCAAGGCTACGACATTAAGTTCGCGCTGGAGGCGAAGCCCAACGAGCCGCGCGGCGACATTTACCTCGCTACCACCGGGCACATGCTGGCGTTCATCGAGACGCTCGATCACCCTGAGATGGTCGGCGTCAACCCCGAGGTCGCTCACGAGCACATGGCAGGGCTGAACTTTTTGCATGCCGTGGCACAGGCGTGGGAAGCTGGCAAACTCTTTCACATTGACCTGAACGACCAATACGCAGCCCGCTACGACCAGGACTACCGCTTCGGCTCGCGTGACCTCAAGGCAGCCTTCTTCTTGGTGAAGTTCCTCGAAGATGTGGGCTATGAGGGCTCGCGTCACTTTGATGCGCATGCTTACCGCACCGAGGACTACGAAGGCGTTAAGGAATTCGCGCGCGGCTGTATGCGCACCTACCTCATCCTCAAGGAAAAGGCGCAGCGCTGGAATGCTGATCCAGAGATTCAAGCGCTGTTGGCTGAGATCAACGCCGATGACGGCAGCATGATGCCGTTCCTCGGAAAGTACAGCCGTGAGACCGCCAACGCGCTTAAGGCATACGCTTTCGACCGCGCCGCGCTAGGCAAGCGCGGTTTGAAATACGAGCGCCTCGACCAGCTCACGATGGAGATCCTGCTTGGCGTGCGGTGAAACTGCAACCTTCGCTGGAACACGAGCAATCGCTTTGGCGCGAAGGCTATCTCTGCGTCGCTGGTCTTGACGAGGCTGGGCGCGGCGCTTGGGCTGGTCCAGTGGTTGCGGCAGCCATTGTTTTACCGCCCGACCCCGAAGTTGCGCTTCGTCTGCGTGGCGTGACCGACTCAAAGCAGCTCAAGCCGCCGCAGCGCGATTCCCTACGGGTGCGCATCTTGGAGGTCGCAGAAGACTGGAGCATAGGTGAAGCCAGCGCAGAAGAAATTGACGCACTAGGGATTGTCGCTGCCACGCGCCTGGCTATGCGGCGCGCGCTACAAAAGCTCAAGCGCGCGCCGCAAGCGTTGGTGATTGATGCGCTCACGTTGCCTGAGGTTCGTCTTCCTCAGCGCGCCTTCCCGCAAGCAGACGCTTTGAGTCTCTCCGTTGCCGCCGCCTCCATTCTCGCTAAGACGAGCCGCGACGCGCTCATGGCAGAGTTGGACGTTCAAGCGCCTGGCTACGGCTTTGCGCAGCATAAGGGCTACGGCACTCGTCACCACGCCCAGCAGTTGCGCCAACTCGGTGCCTCGCGGTGGCATCGGCGCAGCTTCAAGCCCGTGCAACACGTGCTGAGCGCGTTGCCTTCCCGTGTGCCTTGCGCTATGCTTAACGCTCGCAGCGATGAAGACGCTACTGCTGGTGCGGCACGCGAAGTCGAGTTGGGATTACCCTGACCTTGCTGACATCGAGCGCCCGCTCAACGAGCGCGGCTTGCGCAACGCACCGGAGATGGGGCGGCGCTTGGCGTTGCGCGGCGTGCGCCCGGATCTGATCTTGTCCAGCCCTGCTGTGCGCGCGCTGACCACTGCGCGCTTGATCGCGCAGCAACTCGACTACCCCGAAGACAACATTCGCGTGGACGAACGCATCTATGAAGCGGCGCCAGAGACGTTGCTTACTGTGATCAGCGAGCTAGACCCAGCGCTGCGCGTGGTGTTGCTGGTGGGGCATAACCCCGAGCTAACCGAGTTGGCGCAGCGCTGGACAGACAAAATCGAGCACATGCCCACAGCGGCTGTCGCTGAGTTCGCCTTTTCGGCAAAAACGTGGGCTGAAGCTGTGCAGCAGCGCCCGCGCCTCGTGTGGTTCAACACCCCAAAGCAAGGATTTACCCTCTAACAGGAGGCTTGCGCACCTTCACCTTCTTGCGGCGCTTGCTCTGTCTCGAGCGCGCGCACGCGCGCGATTTGTTGCTGATTCCATGCGTCTGTCGAGTATGGCGTGCTGAACCAGGCATCGAGGATCTCCTTTGCGATTGGGATGGACGTGGCCCGCAGGCTAAGCGCTAGCACGTTGGCGTGATTCCAAATGCGCGCCCCCCGCGCTGTCTCCGCGTCGTGGCAGAGCGCAGCGCGGATGCCGCGCACTTTGTTCGCGGCGATCGCGGCGCCGGTGCCGGTCCAGCAGCACACAATTGCCTCATCGGCTTCGCCGCTCGCTACAGCGCGTGCTGCCTTGCTGCTGGCGAGCGGCCAATCCACCTCAGGATCACCCTCCGCAACCGCACCGAAGCGCAGCACTGTATGCCCGCGCGCCTCTAGCTCGCGGATGAGGAAGTTGGTCAACTCGTTGCGCTCATCGCTGCTCAGGGCAATGCGCATGGATTCCCTCCAATGATCAAACCGCTTGATGATTCAGTTTGTGCTCAATTTCACCATCAAAACCTATCCGCCTGCATTTCGCCGCTTCGCTTGTGTGGGTTTTGAGAGCGCCACATGCTTACGATGCAAACCAGAAGCGTGGCAGGTGCATGTGCATGTCGCAGGAGCAGCACACTGCCCAGGCAAGGATATCACAAACAATTTTGGGAAATATTTGGGAAAACCTCATGAGACCAAAGGCTTCGGTTGGCATTGTCGGTTATGGCGCTTACATCCCGCGCTACCGGTTGGTTACGCAGGAGATCTCAGAGGTGTGGAGCGGTGGCAATGTCGTTCCGCCGGTGCGCGAGAAGGCGGTGCCGGGGCTAGATGAAGATGTTGCCACAATGAGCCTGGAAGCGGCGCGCAATGCCGTGCGCCGCGCAGAGCAGGTTTGCGCCTCGTTCACGCCACAGCGCCTCGGTGCGGTGTGGGTAGGCAGCGAGTCGCATCCCTACGCGGTGAAGCCCACAGGCACAATTGTCGCCGAAGCGCTCGGCGCGACGCCTTACACCCAAGCCGCCGACTGGCAATTTGCTTGCAAGGCGGGCACTGAGGCAATGCAGGCGGCAATCGGTTTCGTCAGCAGCGGCATGGCGCCGTTCGCGCTCGTGATCGGCGCAGACTCGGCGCAGGGGCGTCCCGGCGACGCGCTTGAGTACACCGCTGGCGCTGGAGCGGCTGCGCTTATCTTCGGTGCTGCGGACGAGGCGCTGGTGGAAATTGAAGGCTCGGTGTCCTACGTGACCGATACGCCAGACTTCTGGCGTCGCCCGCATGAGCGCTTCCCGGAGCACGCTGGGCGCTTCACGGGCGAGCCGGCTTATTTCCACCACATCACCTGCGCCGTGCAGGCGCTGATGCGCGAATTGCAGCTTGCGCCGCAGGATTTCGCCTTCGCCGTCTTCCATCAGCCGAACGTGAAGTTTCCGCTCAAAGTAGGCGCTGATCTCGGCTTCAAGCGTGAGCAAATTCTGCCTGGCTTGCTGGTGAACGAGATCGGCAATGCTTACGCCGGCTCGTCGCTGCTAGGGCTGACTGCGGTGTTGGACATCGCTCAGCCGGGTCAGCGCATCTTGATGGCTTCATTCGGCAGCGGCGCTGGGAGCGACGCGTTCTGCTTGCGCGTGCGCCGTGCTGCGCCACACGCCGGCGTGTGGACCACGCGCCAGTATGTGCAGCGGCGTGTGCCAGTGAGCTATGCGCAGTACAGCCGCTTAAAGGGCAATTACGTGATGAGTTAAGCCATGCGCGAAGTTGCAATCATCGGCATTGGGCAAACCCCAGTGGGCGAGCACTGGGACAGGAGTTTGCGCGTGCTCGCGTTCGAGGCGTTGAGCGCCGCAATGCGCGACGCGCAGTTGGAGCGCATTGACGCGCTCTACGTGGGCAACATGCTTTCGGGCGAGCTCACGGGGCAAGAACACCTCGGCGCGCTGATCGCCGATTTCGCGGGCTTGCGCGGCATCGAAGCAATGAAGATCGAAGCCGCGTGCAGCAGCGCGGCGGCAGCGCTGCGCGTGGGCTACATCGCGGTCGCTGGCGGCATTCACGACATCGTAGCGTGCGTGGGCGTGGAGAAGATGACTGACCAGCAAGGCAGCGTCGCCACCAGCGGCTTGGCGACCGCTGCCGACGCGGAATACGAAGCGCTGCACGGCTTGAGCTTTGTTGGCATCAACGCGCTGCTGATGCGGCGCTACATGCATGAGCACGGCTACAAGAAGGAAGACTTCGCCAACTTTGCCATCAACGCACATCGCAACGCGGTCAACAACCCGAACGCGATGTTCCCTTACCCAATCAGCGCTCAGCAGTTTGCCGAGGCGAAGCCCATCGCTGACCCGATCAACCTGCTCGACTCCTCGCCGATCGCTGACGGTGCGGCGTGCGTCATTCTCGCGCCGCTGTCTATGGCGCGCGAGTTCACTGACAAGCCTGTGCGCGTTCGCGCCATTGCTGTCGCCACTGACACTGTGGCGCTGCACGATCGGCGTGACCCGCTTTACCTCGAGGGCGCAGCGATCAGCGCGCAAAAAGCCTATGCAGCGGCGAACGTGGGTCCATCAGACATTGACCTTTTCGAGTTGCACGATGCCTTCACCATCATGAGCGCGCTTTCGCTTGAGGCTGCTGGCTTTGCACGCCGAGGTCGCGGTGTGGCGCTGGCGCTGGAGGATGAGATCAGCGTGCGTGGGCGCATTCCGATCACCACCATGGGCGGCTTGAAGGCACGCGGACATCCCGTTGGCGCCACGGGGTTGTATCAAGTCGTCGAGGTGGTGCAGCAGCTTCGCGGCGAAGCAGGCGCAAACCAAGTGCCGAACGCGCAGCTCGGCATGGCGCAAAACATCGGCGGCAGTGGCGCCACTGTCGTCACCACCATTCTGGAACGCATCTGATTGGCTTGCGATAGAGGAGAGACAGCGATGGAAGTTGCACGATTCTGGCGAACACGTCACCAGCGCTATCAGCTTGTGGGCGAAGTCTGCCCACATTGCGGCACCAAGATCTTCCCGCCGCGCGATGTGTGCCCCGCCTGCGAAGGTGAGGCGAAAACGCCGTTCACGTTCAGCGGGCGCGGCGAGGTGTACTCCTTCACCACCATTCACAGCGCGCCAGCAGGCTTCGAGAAGTACGTGCCCTACGTGGTTGCTCTTGTGCGCCTCGAAGAGGGACCACTGGTGACCGCCCAGCTTACGGACGTGGAGGAGAAGGACGTGTACATCGGCATGCCAGTGGAGATGGTCACGCGCGTGCTGCGCGAGGATGGCGAGCGCGGGGTGATCGTGTACGGCTACAAGTTCCGCCCGCGTCTGCTGCAGCCAGAGCCGCAGCCGCAACGCGAGCTAGAAGCTGCAGCAATGGCGTAGTGCCGTGGAGCGCGTGATCACGCTGCTGAAGCTCGGCGGTTCGCTGATCACGGAGAAGACGCAGGCGAGCACGCCGCGCCTTGGCTTGCTGCGCGAGCTGGCAGAGGCGATCGCGCAGGCGTGGCGCGAAGCGCCGCTGCCGTTGGTGATTGGTCACGGCAGCGGCTCGTTTGGTCATGCGACTGCGCAGCGCTACGGCACGCGTGCAGGAGTGCACACGCCAGAGCAGTGGCGCGGCTTCGCCGAAGTCAGCGTGGTCGCTGCGCGCTTGAATCGCCTCGTGGTTGACGCGCTGCACGACGCAGGGCTGCCGGTTGTGGCGTTCCCACCGTCTGCAAGCGCGCGCTGCCATGACGGGCGGTTGGTCGCGTTGGCGACCGAGCCGATCCGCGAGGCGCTGTTGCGCGGCTTAGTGCCTGTGGTGATGGGCGACGTCGCGTTTGACGTTGTGCGTGGCGGCACGATTGTCTCCACTGAGGAAGTGTTCGCTTATCTCGCGGCGCATTTGCCAGTGGCGCGCGTGCTGCTCGCAGGTGAAACGGAAGGAGTGTATCGCGCACCCGATCGCCCAGAAGTGCTGCCAGTCATCACGCCAGCCGATTGGTCAACAATTCAGCATGGCGTGGGGGAGGCACGTGGCGCGGACGTCACTGGCGGCATGGCAGCAAAGGTGCGCGCGATGCTTGATCTGGTGCAGGCGCATCCAACGCTCATCGTGCGCATCTTCGGTGGGCTGAAGGCTACGCAGGTAGCCGCAGCGCTGCGCGGCGAGCCAGTCGGCACGCTGATCGCGGCTACTGACGATGCACGCCTTGTGCCGCCTGCTGCACCGCTCTACGTTTGAGCAGAACTTTTTTGCTCAGTCGTGAGACGCGCTGCCGAAGCGCAGCGCGTTGGGCGCGTGTGACAGCGAGCGCAAGCCCTTTTCTCGCTAAGAGCAGCGCGGCTGCCACGTCACCCTTGCGCCATTCCAGATACTTGGCTGCCTCTATGATTCCTTCTAAGTCATCAAGCGCGGCAAGCTGTTGCCAATAGTGGAACGCCGCGTCGTGTTCGCCTCGGCGCTTGAGTTGCCGCGCAAGACGACGCAGCGCTTCTGACTTCAGTGTAGGACGGTCGGCACGTTGGGCTGCAGCTTGGTAGTGTTGGCAGGCGCGATCATGCTCCCCGCGTTGCTCGTGGTGCTGCCCTAGGGCGAGATGTGCGGGAGCATCGGAGGGGTTGAGCAGTGTCTCAGCGATATGCCCTGCAAGTACCACCAGCGAGAGCACGTCTTGTTCGTTGTGGTAAAGCACGCGCCGCATGTCCTCGTTGAGCACGCCGTTGCCGAAGAGCAGGAATTCGCGATAGAGCTGGGGGATGATTGCGCTGTAGACGTCGAGCTGGCTGCGTTGCACGCCAAGCACGTGGTACTCCAGCGCGCCAAGGTGACAAGCGCCCAACACGCGCCGCCACAGTCGGCGCGCTGGCAAAAGCAAGTCCACGTGCACATGCTCCGAAAGCGTGGCAGACAACCGCGCGCGTAAGAAGCGGGTCTCGAGCAGCGGCACGTCGAAAGCTGCGCCGTTGAACGTGAACAGCGCTGGGCGCCTGCTTAGCCGCTGCGCCAATGCGAACAGCAGCGCCGCCTCCTCGGCAGGGTTGCGCAGAAAGAACTGCTCTAACACGAGTTGATCGCCTTCGG
>JANWUW010000073.1 GCA_025057935.1 Thermoflexales bacterium | reverse complement strand
AGGACCTGCCACTCCGTGTTGAACGACTGAAACCACAGGCTCGTGCCGCCAAAGTTGAGCATCACTGCGTTGGACAGCGGGCAAGGCCCAAGGCATCCGCCAATTGTGAGGTGGACGCGGTGGCGCAGCTTGCGCCGCTCCCACTCGCTGTGGTAAAGCTGCTCGGGCACGGGCGCATGACCGCGTTCGACGTGACCGCAGCAGCACCCTTTGCACACGAACAAGTGCCCCGTCTTCAGGATCAGGTTGATGTACTTGCCATCGCTGCGCAAAACGCGCGCATGCGGCTGAGGCTGGTTCATGCTCAGAACTCGATCCCGGGCTGCGCTAGGATGCCTTGGTCCCGTAGTGGGTGCTTGATCAGCTTCATCTCGGTCACTAGGTCGGCGAAGTCAATCAAGGCTTGTGGAGCGTGGCGACCAGTGATGATGACGTGCAGCATCTCAGGCTTGTTGTCGCGCAGCCAGGCTACAACCTCGTTTGGGTCAAGCCAACCAAAGTGCATCACATACGTGAACTCGTCCAGCAGCACGATGTCGTATTCGCCGCTGGTGATCATTCGCTTGCCCTCTTCCCAGCCAGCGAGCGCTTTGGCTTTGGTCTCGTCTAAGTCCTTGCTGGTCCACGTGAATCCATCACCCATGGGGCGCAGGGAGATGCCCATCTTCTCAAGCGCGCGCAGCTCGCCAAACTTCGCGGTCTCGTGCTTGAAGAACTGAATGCCGCCAACGCGCATCCCGCGTCCCCACGCGCGCAGCAGAATGCCCAGCGCCGCAGTGGTCTTGCCTTTGCCATCCCCAGTGTTGACGATCACCAGCCCCTTGCGCTTGCGATTGCGACGCGCTTGCTCGCGCAACGCTTTTGCTTCTGGAGTGGAGTAGAGCTCGGTTGTGTCATTCATCGCTTCTCATCAGCTTGAGGTAGAAGAAGTGTGCCTACGCCAGGCGTGCAGGGCTTGTTCCGTGGCAACCCGCACAGCACGACCAATCAGCGCGCCAATCGGCGAAATGGGTCCGCCAAACGCAAAGCGCGCGCCTCGATTTGTGCATGCGATCACCACGCAATCTGTCGGCGTGCCGCTTGCCAAATGCCCTTTGGGCGTGCGCACGTTGTGCTCGGCGAGCACCAAGCTCTTCGCCTCGGTTGCTGTGATCACAGCGTTCACCTGCGCAGCAGGCGATAGCGCTGCGTCAACTACGACGATGATGTTGATTGTGCCTGCGGGCTGGCTGACCTCCGCGCGCACGCTCTCTTCGCGTCCTGCAGCTGTCGGCAGGCTGATGCCCAGCGTCACCAATGCCGCAACTGCGCCCTGATCGAAGCGTTCCACATATAGCCCAGCGTCTTCGAGCCTCGCGGCGGTGATCAGCCCAACGAACGGCTCGCTGACGCCAGCCTCAGCCGCCATGCGCTGAATGTCTTCGACGTAGCGATCGCAGCAGTAGTCCAACGGCACACGCATGTTCAGAATGTGCTGTGCCTTCGCCCAACCGCCGCCGACAGGCGCAGAGCTCAGGCACATCAGCGGCTGGTCGCTCGCGATGTGCAGCCGTTTAGGACTGCGCCGCAGAAGCACGCCAAGGAAGAGAGGCTCAGCAGACAAGTCCATGGGCTTCCGTCAGTGAAGCTGTTGCATCACGCCAAGCCTGAGCCGCATGCACAATGCGCTCAGCAAGCTCGGGCTTCGCTAGAAAATGCAGATGCAAGTAAGACGCGAGCACATTCCCAACACGAGCGCCATCGCAGCGTGGTTCGCGTTGGTAACGGCTTGGCTCAAATGTGTAGAGCGGCGGCAAAGAGCCATCCGCTTGCCATGTGGAGTAGTGAAACTCATGTCCGCGCACGGTCTCGCCAGCGCGCCAAAGCCAACAGTCCTGCTCCGCCCTCGCCGTGCGATAGCCCAGCACCAAACGCGAGCCCATTACTGACCGCCCAGGAAGCACGCCGCACATCGGGTAAGCCCGACCCTGCTGGTCAACGAGCGCCTCGCACAGGTACATCAGCCCGCCGCACTCAGCGTAGATCGGCATCCCGCTCTGTGCAGCGTGACGAATTGCAGCACGCATGCTCGCGTTTGCCGCGAGCCGCTCTGCGAAAAGCTCAGGGTAACCGCCGCACAAGATCAGTGCGCTGCTGCCCGTCGGTAGGCCTGAGTCGCTCAGCGGGCTGAAGAAGACCACGCGCCCTCCAGCTTCCTCGATTAGTTCGAGGTTGTCTGGGTAGATGAAGTTGAAAGCTGCATCATGAGCAACAGCAATGACAGGCGAGCTGCTGCTCGCTTGGCTTGCTCTTCTGCTTGTGGCAAGAGGCAGAGGGCATTGGCAGCTTTGCTCAGCAATCTCCACTAACGCGTTAAGGTCAACGCCAGCCTCGACTGCTTGCCGCGCAGCGGCAATCCACTTGGAGGGATCATCTTCTGCCGCAGGCACAAGCCCCAAGTGCCGATCTGAGCGTTCGAGCGCTGCATTGCGCAGCACACTGCCCAATGGACGAACGTCAGTGTGCCGGACGACAGCTTCGCGAAGCATCTGAGCATGCGTTGGGCTGCCGACGCGGTTGAAGATCACACCCGCGAGGTTAACGCGGCGATCGAACTCGCGCAAACCGCAAACGAGCGCGGCTGCAGTGCGCGCCATGGCGCTGGCATCGAGCACGAGCACTACTGGCGCGCCAAGCACGCGAGCGACATGCGCAGTGCTCGCTGCGTCGTCGTCGCCACTGACGCCGTCGAACAAGCCCATCACGCCCTCGACCACAGCGAAGTCGGAATCTGCCGTGCGTCGCGCAAAGCTCTCGCGCGCAGCCTCTTCGCCTAGCATCCAGAGGTCGAGGTTGTAGCATGGGCGCCCCGCTGCTCGGGACAGCAACGATGGGTCAATGTAATCTGGGCCCACCTTGAACGGCGCAACGCGCAAGCCGCGCGCAGCAAGCGCAGCGATCAAGCCAACAGCAATAGTGGTCTTGCCGCTGCCGCTGTGCGGCGCAGCAATGATCACTGTTGGAACGGCCGTGCTAGAGCGGCTCACGCGCCAGATCCTTCCGCAAGCCAGCGATGATGCACTTCTTTCAGGTATCGCTGCACCTCTTCGCCCTCAGCAGCGAAGACGCGCAGCAGCTCGCCGCGTTGCAGCAATTCAGTCGGCGTGCCTGCAACAAATGTGCCATCGCTGCCCATTAGCCAGAGCAAGTCGGCAAAACGCAGCGCAAGCTCGAGGTCGTGCGTGCTGATCAGCAACGCGCGCTTGGTCTGATGCGCCAAACTGCGCAGCAGGTGCATGACCTCGACGCGGCGCGGCAGGTCAAGGAACGCCGTTGGCTCATCGAGAAAGATGATGGGCGTCTGTTGTGCCAAAGCGCGAGCGATCATCACCCGTTGGCGCTCACCGTCACTCAGTTCAACGACCATGCGTCCTGCCAACTCACTACATCCTGCCAAGCGCATCGCCTCTTGGACAATTTGCTCGTCCTCGGGCGTGAGCTGCCCATCCCAGCGCGTGTACGGGTAACGACCAAGCGCAGCAAGCGCGTATGCCGTCACGTAGCCTACATCCACGCGGTCAGTGAGGACCACGGCGAGCTTGCGCGCGATCGCCTGGAGTGAGAGTGCGCGCAGCGGCGTGCCATCCACCCACACCGTGCCTGCCAGCGCTGGCTGCAGCCCAGCCAATGTGCGCATCAACGTGCTCTTCCCTGCGCCGTTCGGACCCAACAGCGCTGTGAGCTTGCCGCGCGGCAGCGCAAGCTCAAGCCTTCGATGCACCACACGCACGCGCGCTCCTTGGCGATAGCCAGTGGTCAAGTCCTTGGCATACACAGCGACTGCAGCATGTAGTGCGTTCCCAAAGACGTGTCCATCTGTTTCAGCATGCCTTGAATTGCGGCCCAGCTCATGCACTACGTGCTCGGCTGCTTGCCACTCTGTGATCACTGCTAGATCCTCCCGAAGCTCTGTCGGCGTGCAACAATCCACAGCACAATTGGCGCGCCCACGGCTGAAGTCACAACATTGAGCGGCAGGGCGTATTGCGTGCCAGGCATCTGTGAGATGAGGTCGAAGATCAGCGCCAAGCTACCACCGAGCAGCACTGAGGTCGGCATCAAGATGCGATGATCGCTGCTCACAAACAGCGCCCGACACAGATGAGGCACGGCGATCCCGATGAATCCGATCGGTCCGCAGAACGCTGTCACCACGCCAGCAAGCAGCGAGGCGCTTGCCGCCACCCACCAGCGCACTGCGCGAACATTCACCCCCATGCTGCGGGCGTAGTTCTCGCCCAGCAGCAGCGCGTTCAAAGGCTTTACTGTGATCCATGCCGCCAGCAGCCCAACCAGCAGCGCTGGCGCGAAGGCGCGCATTTGCTGCCACGTCACGCCACCAAAGCTGCCGAAAGTCCAGTTGATGTAAGCGCTCACTTGCTCGGGCAAGCTGAAGTAGATCAACACGCTGACGACCGCGCTCGTGAGATAGCTGACCATCAAGCCGAGCACCAGCAGCGTGACTGCGCTCTGCACGCGGCGCGCGATGGCGAGCACAACAGCGAATACCGCAGCAGCGCCCAACGAGGCTGCACCAACTAGGCCGACTTCACCCAGAAACGCCGTGCGCCCGAAGACGCTAGCGCTGACGGATGTGCCCCCGAGCACAACCAACGCTACGCCTAGGCTAGCGCCGCTGCTGACACCCAGCACAAACGGATCAGCCAACGGATTGCGGAACAGCGTTTGCATCTGCAACCCAGCGACGCTGAGCGCCGCGCCAGCGAACAAAGCAGTGATCGCTTTCGGCAAGCGGAAGGTAAGAATGATAGTCTGCCAAGTGTCTTTGCTGGCTTGACCGCCCAGCAGCACACGCAGCACCTCTCCAGGCGGAATGCTCACGGCGCCGATCATCAGCGACGACGCAAAAGCTGTGCCAGCGAGCACAACAAGCAGCAGCAAGACGCTGCGACGAATGCGCAGCACTGGAAAAGGGCTGACTGGGGCATATTCCCAGCCAGCCCGTGTTGTTTGAGCGCTCATTGCGTCGGTCCGCTTGAAAGCTGCCGCCAGAACACTAGCTCGTGATTGGGTAAGAGACTCGGATGCAGAATCTTAACGAGATCGGCAAGCAAGAGATCTGGATTCGCCACGCCGGTTTCCCAGTAGTCATTCCCGCCGTTCTCGTTTAAGCGCTTGTCGTAGTTCCACACCTGCCCTTTTCTGACTGCGTTCATTCCGGAGTAGCGCGGCTCTGCGTTGATAAGCTGCTGGATGCTGTCGAAGCGCTGGAAACTGGCGAGCAGCCAGACATCTGCACTTGCTGCGCGGGCGTATACTTCTTCGAAAGTCAGCGACAGTGAACCTGCTTCATTGTTGTTTGCGAAGAGATATTTGCCTCCAGCATCAGCGATGAGCCGCGCAGCGTAGCTGCCTCCGCCAGGCACGCGCCAGCGATCACGGGTCGCCGTGCCCTGCAACACCAGAGGACGGTTAGCCACGTTCTTCACCCTTCTTGCAATCGCAAGGTAGCGCTGCTTCATGTTGGCATACTCCCGCTGCGCTTCCGCCTCCTTGTTGAAGAAGAGAGCGGTGAACTTGATCCACTCAGAGCGGCCCAGCGGCGTCCCTTCCATGTACTCAGCGTTGATCACCGTGGGAATGCCTGCCTCAAGCAGCTTCGGATGGGAATCGTATTTGGGATCGCCCACACCATAAGTCATCACAATGTCAGGCTGCGATGCGATTACTTTCTCGATGCTGACATTCGGACCGTCGCCAATTTCGATTAGGTTGCCAGCTTGTACGAGGGCGCGCACTTTGGGATTGTTGACGTACTTGAAGGTGTCCATGCCGATCAGGCGATCAAGCACGTTCAGCTTATCAAGGTGAGGCAGATGGGTTGTGCTCATAGCGATGATGCGCTTGACCGGCACTTCAATCACGAAAGCATTCCTGATCCCCTTCGGCGCCGGTGTTCCGCATTGCACGAGGATGTACTTGAACTGCTCCTTCGCGCCACGCCAAGGATTCAGCACAGTGACTTCTTTGTAGTTCTTGAAGTACTTCACTGTGAACCCTGTGGCATCCTCAACCCTTATCTTCCGCGGGAAGTAATCTACAGCGGGGCTGTAGTTCTTCACGCAGCCAGCGGTGAGATTGGCTGCTTGTGCCTCGACACGCGTCGCCGGCGCAGCAAGGGCAGGTACTGTGCTCGCGGCTAGTGCTGCTACAAGCAGCAACGACAGAACGGGACGATGTACGCGATTCAGAAGTTCGAATTTGCGTGACATGGCTTTGTGACACCTCTTGTTGTTCCTCTAGAAAACGCTTTGATACGTGCGATAACAGCAGCAACGATTAAACGAAAACACCCCGCCTTCTCGACGGGGTGCATAAGTGCCAGAGCAAAGCCATGCACGCTTCAGGGTGCACGTGGCATCTTCGCTTCACCTCCTTGATCCCGAGAAGGTTGCGCGCAGCTCACCGAGGCAAGCGTCCTGGCTTACGCGCTTCGCAGCGCGATCACAGTTGCGGCACAGCGCCGGACTCGCACCGGCTTCCACCTTTAAGCCCTGGCATCCGGGCCTTTGAGCCTGCACGCGCAGGCACCGGGTCACCTCGGCGTATTCAGTTGTATCACTTAGTATAGCACAGCGCAGCGTAAAGCCTGCTGAGGTGCGCTGAAGCGCTGTAGTGCTTCAGCGCGCCTCAGCATACATCCCTTGTGCTGATCACTACGGTAGCAGCACACTGTCAACCAGGTGAACCACCCCGTTTGCTGCAACGATGTCCGTCTTGATGACGCGCGCGTCGCCAACGAAGACATCTCCATCTTCAACTCGCACGACCAGGAGCTTGCCATTCGCAGTGCCTAAGCCCAAAGCCTTCGCAACTTGCTCCGACTTGTACAAGCCCGGCACGACGTGATAGTTAAGCACTGAGCGAAGGCGCGCACGATCGTTGCGCAATGCCTCAAGCTCTTCCTCAGTGAGCTGAGCGAAAGCCAAGTCGGTTGGCGCAAACACTGTGAACGGACCGCGCCCGCTCAGGGTTTCGAATAACCCTGCTTGCTCTATCAGCCCCACAAGGGTGGTCGAGCCGGTGCTGAGAATAGTCTCGGGAATCCCAAGTGGCTCGCGTGCGGTTCGCTTCGGCTGATACGCGCCGCAATTCTCTGCAACCGCTAGTGGATTCGAGCCGAAGGGCAAGTTCGCTTCAACAGATTTGCCGGGCTCGACTCTCACCCTGATCACAGGCACGGTTGGGTATTGTCCAGGACCTGCGATCGGCATCACAAAATACGTGCCTGCTCGAAGGGGGACTTGGTAAGGCGTCTCGCCGAACACCGCGCCGCAGCGCCAGAAGTTGCCGCCGTCAGTGATCTTGAAGCGAGCAACACTCAGCGCAGGCTCAGCCGGGTCACGCTTCCCATTGCCATTTGTGTCTTCAAAGGCAATGCCACGCACGTAACCCAGCCCTTGCGCCAAGGCCGTTTGTGCAGAACCGATTGTGGCAGCGCTGATAGTGCTTGCGACAATGACAAGAGCGAACATTCGGCGAAATTGATTGGCGTTCATGGGTTCCTCCTTTGCCTTGCTCAAAGTGTGCTCACAGTAGTCAACGTGATACGATTCGGTCAGCGTCGAGCTTCTGGCTCGTTCCAGACGCTGCAGGAATCTGCCGCCAAAACACCAGCTCGTGCTCGGGCAGCAGCTCAGGGTGCAGGATCTTCACGAGGTCAGCAAGCAAGAGATCGGGGCTTGTGACACCGCTCTCGAAGTAATCGTTGCCGCCGTTTTCGTTGACGCGCTTGTCGTAGTTCCAGACCCTGCCGTTCTTCACGGCAGCAAGCTCGGCGTAGCGCGGTTCAGCCTCGAGCAGCGCCTTGAGGCTGTCGAAACGCTGGAAGCTGGCGAGCAGCCACACGTCCGCTTTCACCGCGCGCTCGTAGGCTGCCTCGAAGCTCAGCGGCAAGCTGCTCGGGCTGTTGTCATCCGCCCAAAGATAATCGCCACCCGCGTCGCGGATCAAGCGCGCTGCGTAGCTACCGCCACCAGGCACAAACCACTGATCTTTCATGGCTATGCCTTGAAGCACAGCGGGTTTATCGGTCACTTGCTTGACTTTCTCAACAAGCGCAAGGTAACGCTTCTTCATTCCAGCGTATTCCTCTTGCGCTTTGCCCTCCTTGTTAAAGAACAGCGCTGTGAACTTGATCCATTCCGCGCGACCAAGCGGCGTGCCCTCCACATACTCTGCGTTGATCACTGTGGGAATCTTCGCCTCCAGCAGTTTCGGGTGCGCATCGTATTGGGGATCGCCCACCCCATACGTCATCACGAGATCGGGTTGCGCCTCGATGGTCTTTTCAACGTTGACCTCAGCGCCGCTGCCAATTTCGATCAACCCGCCGGCTTGGATCATCTCGCGCACTCTCGGGTTGTTGACGTAGAGAAAGCTGTCCAAGCCAATTAAGCGGTCGAGCAGCTCAAGCTTCTCGAGATGCGGCAAGTGAGTGGTGCTCATGGCAATCACTTTGTTTGCAGGCGCTTCGATCACAAGCGCGTTCTCGATGCCCTCTGGCTTGGGCGTGCCGCATTGGACGATGACGTACTTAAACTGTTCCTTCGCACCAGCCCATGGCTGAAGCACCGTGACAACCTTATAGTGCTTGAAGTACTCCACCGTGAACCCAGTTGCGTCCTCGACGGTGACCTTCTCGGGGAAGTAGTCCACCGCAGGATCGTAGGTTTCGACGCACTGTTCAGTTAAGTTGACCGTTGGTGCAGTCGGAGTCGGCGCGGGCGCCGATGTGGCGGCTGCGACCACAGTCGCGGTCGATGCCACAGTCGGGGCAGTGGCGGTCGGGGCAGGCGTGGGGGTAGGCGCACCGCAAGCAGCCAGCGCCGCAACAAGGAACGCAGTGGCAGCAAACGAAAAACGATGTTTCAAAGTGGTGATAGATGCTGTGCGTGACATGGCTTTTCGTGAACAGGTCATAGAACGACAAGCAGACAAACGAAAACGCCCTGCCTTCTCGGCAGAGCGTGAAACGTCACAAAGCCAACACCACGCACACTTCAAGGTGCGTTGATCATCGCTTCACCTCCTTGGTCACGAGAAGGTTGCGCGTAGCTCACCGAGGCAAGCGTCCTGGCTTACGCGCATTGCAGCGCGATCACAGTTGCGGCACAGCGCCGGACTCGCACCGGCTTCCACCTTTAAGCCCTGGCATCCGGGCCTTTGAGCCTGCATGTGCAGGCACCGGGTCACCTCGGCGTATTCAATTGTGCTCTTGGATTATACACGGGCAGCTACAATCCGCGTCGGAACAACAGCTATGAGCAACAACATTGTCTTCAGCGGCATTCAACCCACCGGCGAGCTGCATATCGGCAACTACTTCGGCGCTGTGGCGAACTGGGTGCGCTTGCAGAACAGCGGGCAATACCAGACCATCTACTGCGTGGTCAACCTACACGCCATGACCATGCCCTACGACGCAGCGACGCTGCACCAGAACACCGAGTCCATGTTCGTGGACCTGCTCGCGGCAGGGCTCGACCCAGAGCGCTCTATCGTCTTCGTGCAGAGCATGGTGCCCGAACACACGGAGCTGGCGTGGGTGTTCGGATGTGTCTGCTCATACGGAGACCTCACGCGCCAAACGCAGTTCAAGGAAAAAAGCGAGCAACTCGAAGGGAAGCAAGACGCCTTCATCAGCGCCGGCTTGTTCACCTATCCCGTGCTTCAAGCCGCAGACATCCTGCTTTACCACGCGGCGCATGTCCCCGTGGGACAAGATCAAAAGCAACACCTGGAGCTGGCGCGCGACATCGCGCAGCGCTTCAACCATCAATTTGGGGAATACTTTCCTTTGCCCGACGTGATGTTCACTGAGACGCCCAAGCTCTACGCGCTGAACGATCCAACGAAGAAGATGAGCAAAAGCCTCGGCCCAAGGTCCTACGTGGCGCTTTTCGAGCCGCCAGAATCTATCCGCAGCAAGATACGCAGCGCGGTCACTGACACAGGCAACCCTGAGGAGCCCATGGGACCGGGTGCGCAGAACCTGTTGGCGATCTTGCGCGCGTGTGGGCGCAATGATCTCGCGGAGCAGTTTGAGCGCGACTACGCCAACGGTCCGCGCCGTTACGCGCCGCTGAAGGATGCTGTCGCCGAAGCGCTGATCGCGCTTACTGAGCCGATGCGCGAGCGCCGTGCAGCGCTGCTCGCGGACCGCGCGCACGTGCATCGTCTGATGCGCGAGGGCGCAGAGAAGGCGCGCGCGATCGCTCAGAAGACCATCCGCGAAGTGCGCGAGCGCACGGGATTGTTTCAACCGCCTGCGTGAACGCCATGACGATCCTGTGGCAGCCCTCAGCGCAGTTCATCGCGCAGAGCAACCTCACTGCTTACGCGCGCTGGCTCGAGCAACGTTTAGGTTTGCGCTTCGAGAGCTATGACGTGCTTTGGCGTTGGTCAGTGTCCGATCTCGAGACGTTTTGGGCGAGCATCTGGGAGTATTTCGATGTGCAGGCGGCACAACCCTACACGCGCGTGTTAATGCGCCGCGAAATGCCTGGCGCCGTCTGGTTTCCCGGTGCGCGGCTCAACTACGCTGCCCACGCCTTTCGCCATGCGCGCGACGCTCAGCCAGCGTTGATCGCGCACACCGAGACCACCACTCACCGCCCAGCTACGGTTTCCATCAGTTGGAGCGCCCTGCGCAACGACGTGGCGCGCTTTGCAGCATGGCTGCGTGCGATCGGAGTGCGCAGCGGCGATCGCGTTGCTGCGTACATGCCGAACATCCCTGAGGCGGTGATCGCTTTCCTCGCCTGCGCGAGCATTGGGGCGATCTGGTCGAGCTGCGCGCCCGACCTCGGCGCAGTGGCTGCGTTGGACCGCTTCCGACAGATCGAGCCGCGCGTGCTGCTCGCAGTGGACGGCTATCTGTACAACGGCAAGCCGTTTGACCGGCGGGCGCTGGTCGCCGAGATCATCGGCGCGCTGCCGGGTCTGCAGCATGTAGTGCGCGTGCCTTACCTGCATGCCGACGACGCGCCCTTTAATGTGCGCGTGCCTGAGACGCGTTGGGATGAAGTGCTCGCCCAATTCACCGATCCGCCGTCGCTTTCCTTCGAGCCGCTGCCGTTTGATCATCCACTGTGGGTGCTCTACTCTTCTGGCACTACTGGCTTGCCTAAGCCAATTGTGCAGTCGCACGGCGGCATCTTGCTGGAGCACCTCAAGGCATTAGCGCTGCACCTCGACCTGAAACCCGAGGATCGCTTCTTCTGGTTCACGACCACCGGCTGGATGATGTGGAATTTCCTAGTCAGCGGTCTGCTGCTGGGCAGCACCATCCTGCTCTACGACGGCAGCCCGGCGCTGGAGGACATGCTCGCGCTCTGGCGCTTCGCTGAGCAAACCGAAATGACCCTCTTCGGCACCAGCGCCGCCTTCATCACTGCCTGCATGAAAGCAGGCGTCGAGCCAGGACGTGCCTGCAACCTGAGCGCGCTGCGCAGCGTTGGCTCAACAGGTTCGCCGCTGAGTGTCGAGGGGTTTCGATGGGTGTATGAGCATGTAAAGCGTGAGGTGTGGTTGGCGCCGATCAGCGGCGGCACCGATGTGTGCACTGCGTTTGTCGGCGGATGTCCCTGGTTGCCTGTGCGCGCGGGCGAGATGCAATGCCGCTTCTTGGGCGCCGACGTGCAGGTGTTCGACGATCAGGGCAAGCCAATCGTAGGCAGCATGGGCGAATTAGTGGTGTGCCAGCCATTGCCTTCGATGCCGATTTACTTCTGGAACGACCCCGACTTTCGACGTTACCGCGAGAGCTATTTTGAGGTTTACCCCGGCGTATGGCGCCACGGCGACTGGGCAACGATCACCGAAAGCGGGGGTGTGGTCATCCATGGGCGAAGCGATGCAACCCTCAAGCGCCACGGTGTGCGCATTGGCACAAGCGAGATCTACCGTGTAGTCGAGGCGCTGCCTGAGGTGCAGGAAGCACTCGTGATTGACCTCGAGAGGCAGGGAGGCGAAGCAGTCATGCTGCTGTTCGTTGTAACGCGCCCCAACGTCACCTTGGACGATGCGCTTCGCAACGCCATCCGCAAAGCGATCCGCGAGCAGCTCTCGCCGCGCTATGTCCCCGACGAAATCATCGCCGTGCCCGACGTGCCGCGCACGCTGAACGGCAAGAAGATGGAAGTGCCTGTCAAGCGCTTGCTGCTTGGCGTGCCCCTAGAAAAAGCAGCAAACCTTGGCTCGACGGCTAACCCGGAAGCGCTCACGTTCTTTGCACAGTTTGCTCAGCGGCGCACGCCACACAAGGCTTAGGCTGGGCGCGACCCACTCGCTGCCCTCGCTGCGCAAGAAGCGTCGCCGCGTCGGGCGTCATCATGCCGAGCAACAACAATACGCTGCCGACCAAAGCAGTGAAGGTAAAGGTTTCGGCGGAGAAGAGCGCGCCCGCTAACATGCCCCACACAGGCTCTGTGCAGAAGATCAGGCCTGCCACAGCAGGCGGCGTATGGCGCTGTGCCCAAGCTTGCACTGCAAACGCTAGTGCCGTGCAAAAGACGCCTGTGAACGCCGCAGCAAACCACGTCAGACCCGAAAGTGCGAGAACATTGGTAGGCGCGCCGCTTAGGCTATCAGCCGCCCACGCGCCCAGCCCACACGCGAGCGACTGCACTAGTGCCATCGCGGCTGGGTCGAGATCGCGGCGAAAGAAGCTCACCATGACGATCTGCGCTGCCCACGCTACTGCTGCGAGCAACACCAGCGCATCTCCAAAGCTGACGTTAAACGAAAGGTCTTCCCAGAACAGACCGCCGAGCCCAAGCAGTGCCAACAACATCGCAAGTAAGGTCGGCTTGGTGAGCGCTTGGCGACCAACAAGTGCAGCCAGCACAGGCGTGAGCGGCCCGTAGAAGCCGGTGATGAATGCTGCGCGTCCCGGCGCGATGAGCTGCAGCCCAGCCACTTGCAGCACATAGCCTACGCCGAGCACCAGCCCGCACAGAGAGGCATACACAACCCAACGCAGCGGCAAAGCACGTAACCCACGCCATGCAAGCGGCAACAGCGCCAACACAGCAATGCCCATGCGCAGCGCCACAAACCCCGCAGCCGAAACCGTGGCAGCGCCGTCCTTCACGAGAGGAAACGTCCCACCCCAAATGATCGCCACACCAAGGATGGCGAGATTGGCGAATAACGTTTGTCTCGGCATTAGCCGCGCAAGTATATGCGGCTAGTCGGAGATGAACGGCAGCGAGATCACTGAGGCACCGAACAACAGCACAAACAACGCAGCCACGCATAGCGCGCCGATGCACGTGGTCAAGATGTTCAGCGCACCGAGCGCGATCCCAGCGATGGCAAGTTCATCACCGGTCTGCGCGCCGCCGCTTGCTGCGATCTCACGTCGCGCGATGAAGCCAGTGATGATGCCAACGATGCCGCCAACGCCAAACAAGCCCAGCCACGCCAGAATGCTGGCGATCAAGCTCACAATCGCCCAAGGATTGGTCTGCGGTGCAGGCGGATAAACAGGGAGAGGAGACTGTTGCTGCATCGCTATTCAGAAATACGTGGTGGTGTCGCTGTGGTTGCGCTGCTGTACATCAGTGGCAGGAAGAGCGTTCGCAGCACCGTGCGCGGATCGATCTCAGCACGCACGGCGTAGCCGTCGTGCCAGGGCTGCGTGTTGCCGGCTGCATCAGTGGCGCGGACGCGAAACTCGTACGTGCTGCCAGGTCTCCCGATGAAGAGCGTCTCGGTCACGCGCAGACCGCTGGCGATGGTGACCCATTCAGCATTAGGGATGGGCACAAAATCCACAATCGGCACAACAGCGGGAAGCTCTACTACTTCAGTGACCACAACGGGAACCGTGATCTCGCGCGCGCCCTCGAGCACCAGCTCGTAGCTGGTGCGCGTGACGACATGCTGCTCGGTGGTGAGTGTATAGTGTGTGCGCGCACGGATGATCTCGCGTGCCTGCACATCGTAAGTCAGCAAGGGCGGGTCATGCGGCACATCGCTTCCCCACCAGCGCAGCACCACAGCAGGCAAGCGCCCAAAGCGCTCGCTGAGCGCTCGCTGCGCAGAGACGACTTGGGCTTCTTCAACCGAGGGCAACACCGCTTCACTTGTTGCCGCCACGATGGCATTTCCTTGCACATCCGTGATCAGCCGCAGCGCATCGATCGGCGTGAGCGGCACTGCCTCGTCGGCAACCTTTGCAGTAAGCGCAGCCTGCATTTGCGCCCAAGGCATGCGGCGATCCACAATGAAGCTCTGCGTCGTGCTGGGCGCACTGTTAGCAAGCCCATCTGTGGCGATCACGTGCCATTGATAGCGACCTTCTAGCGGCAACGCCGCCGTCCAGCGCGTCTCTGTGATCCAACCGCTCTGGGCACGCCAGCCGCTCTCGTGCCAAAGCGTGGCGAAGAAGCGCAGCGCCTTGCCGTCGCTCACTTCGTCTGGGTCGCCAGCATCATGCCACATGAGCGTCACAGTAGGCGCATTTGTCCACGTGATTGCCGGCATAGCCGCGATGGGCGCGTTTGGCGGCAAGTTTCCAAAGCGCAGTTGTGCGCGATCGCCGCGAGCAACAAACTCCACGTCCACGCGATGCAGCCCCGCAGGCAGGTTTACTGTCTTCTCGTGAGCAACGAGAAGGTCAGTCGGCGCGTCCCACGCGCTGATCACCAACTGACCATTGACCCACACGCGCACACCGCCAAGCGCTTCGACGCGGATCGGATGCTCACCCTCAGCAAGCGCGAAGTAGCGCGTCCAGCGCACTGAAAAGTCGCGCGCGCCGACGCCAGCAGTTGGCGATTGCCCCTCCCAATGGAAGCGCAGCGCTCGCGCTTCGTCCACTGCCACCATCGGCGGCGAGAGCAAGGTGTTGTTGTAGAACACGCCCACCCAGCGCGCCATCACTGAGGGCAATCGTCCGGCAAGTGGATACTGCGCAAGCGCCAGCGCGGGCAACTTGCGCACCCACGCGCGATCTAGGCGCAGTGCCTCGAACGTTTGGGGGTCAGGGATGAGGTATCGCCGTCCAGCAACGACAAGCGCCGGGGGCAACTCACCCGCCTCGTCCTGCACAACCAACGGCGCGCGCCAGGTGAACTTCACCGCGTCAGCCCACACTGTGCGCTGCACCTCTTCGCCAGTGAGGTTGGTCAAGCGCACGCGCGCGGGCAAGCCACGCGCGAACGGATACACCCCGAGCGACATCCAACCTCTCGTCGCATGTTGCTGCGACCGGCGCACAAGGTGCATTCCCTCCGCGTGAACGATGTGGTATGTTGCAACCCATGTGGCTTCCTTGCTGTTGTCCTCGCGCGGCACCCATGCTGAAACCTCCCACAAGCCATCGAAGGGCAGCGTCGGCGTCCATGTAAAGCTTGCAGTTTCCTCTTGGCGTGCTGTATGCACTGGATCAGCAGCAAGGGTGTAACGCGCCGTGCTGCCAAGACCCGTTGTCCACGATTGCCAATCGCCAGTGAAGCTGGCGCCAGGATCCGCATCGTCCACCACGACTTCATATTGCTGAAGCGCAAGAGGACCGTCGCTGCCCTCGCGGGGACGCAAAATGATCAAACTGAGGTCGCGATACCCTTGCCCCCAAACAAGCTCAGCGTCTGGCTGATTGACCCAGTGCGGACGAACGAGGAAGCGTGGCTGAGCGCCTGTGGTGTCGTAGCCGACGATAGTGCCGGCGTGGCTGCCCCAAGGCGAAATGCCAAATGCGCCGATGATGGGGCGCCCAGCGTCAATCTCAGCGACGATCTGGGCAAAAGTAGGGTTAGGCACAGGCTGAACCTCGAATGCATAGCCGCGCGCTTCGATGAAGCGGCGCAAACCGAACACGACGTCAAAGACGTCGTAGCCGCTGTCGCTAGGCTTGCCGTCGTCGTCGCGGTTGTTGTAGCAAAACAGGTTGGGGAAGTGATCGCGCAAGCGCTGCAGCGTGCCCAGCTCGTCGCCATCCCAAAGCAGGCTGTAGCCACGCAGCGCCCAGAACTTCAACACATTTGCCGAGGCGACAGTGAAGCAGCCGGGCCAACAGCCGTCAGTATCGCACGCGCACGCCCATACGTTGTAAGCTCGGGGCAGAAAGTCATTGGGCACGTCAGCAAGCACCACACGGCGCTGCGGCAGCTCAGCGTTGAGAGACTGCGCAGCGACTCGCGGCAACGGCTGCGTGAGCGCCAACGCGATAATGCCGCCCAAGCCCAGTGCACGCCCCAGCCGTAACAGCGCCCAAGCCCGCCCTTGCGTCACAAGCGAGGATTATAGGCAGAGCGCGCACGTGCGCCGCAGTCTGCAAGAGATACGGCACTCACTTGCATTGCCGCCGCCGTGAGCATGAAGGCATAGGCAAGCTCAACAAGGAAGAACGCATGGTCAACCAAGCCGTGCCCCAGCATGGCGCCAAGCAAGCCAGCGCAGCCCACAGCGAGCAAACGGTCATGCTCGCGCACCGCGTGAATCAAACACAAGTAGCCCACCACCAACCCAGCACCCGCCAACAAGCCGAACACCCCTAGGCGAGCGGCAAAGTCCAACACCACGTTGTGAGGATGCGAAAGGTTCGGTTCTTGCCACGCAACTGGCAAGATGTAGAAGCTGCGGTAGGCGTAGAGGAAATTGTCGGGTCCGACGCCAAGCCAAAAGTGATCGCGCCACATCGTCAACGCGCTTTGCCACACATTGAGGCGGAAGAAGCCCGTGCTGCGCTGCACGTCAAACGCTGTCGCCAAACGCGCAAAGCGCGTCTCTGCCAACCACGGCGTTAGCGCTCCACTGGTCAGGACGATCACTCCCAAGATCATGCCCGCTATCACCACCGCGCCCAACCAACGCCAGCGACCGCCGATTGTCAGCGCCATGCTCGCCGCCATCAGCGGCACCCCGAGCAGCAGCGCGCCACGCGATAAGCTGAGCACAATCGCGAGGGCGATCGCGCCTGCCGCGAGCCCGCTCAACCATCGCCGCCAGCCCACTCCGAAAAGCGCAGCGCTCATCGCGAACGGAAGCGCGCGCTCCAAAAACAGCGCATCGTTGTTCGGAGAGCCGAACACGCTCTTGATGCGTGGCAAGCCGAACTCAGCCGCAAACGTCTCGCCGCGCGCATAGTTGAACAAACCAATCAGCGCAATAGCCGCAGCGCCAAGCACAAAGCCGCTCAACGCAGCATCGCGCACGTGTTTGCTGCGGT
Organism: Thermoflexales bacterium; assembly: GCA_025057935.1. GTDB lineage: Bacteria > Chloroflexota > Anaerolineae > J036 > Brachytrichaceae > DRWP01. The sequence goes on along the minus strand of JANWUW010000073.1, from coordinate 20,305 downwards.
CGGGATGCAGCCACGCTCCTGTGCGCAACACAGCGTAAGCGACCGCCGGCTCGATGATCACCAAACGCAACTCGCGCAGCGCCTCAACGCGGAACGCGGCTTGTGTGGTCGAGAGCGCTGACACCACGACGAGTGCGATCACGCTCCAGTCGAAAAGCGTCAACGTGCGCCAAGACAAGCGCAGCGCCCCTGCGCGCCAGTCCTGCCAAACGCGGCGCGCGAGCTGCATCCCCCACACCACTGCACACCACAGCACTAGCAGTTCCACCATCGCAAAAGCGCGCTCAAACAAGCGCTGCGGCACGAGATAAAACGGCACGAAGAACGCGAGCAGCAACAAGCCGACCTCCAGCCGCAGCGCAATGAGTGCAAGCAGCACTGTCAACGCCACGACGGAGATCAGCATGGCAGGCGCCCACACAACCAGCGCAGAAGCCAGAGCTGGCAAAACCACCTGCGCCCCAAGATTCAAGTTTTGATACGCCGTGGCTGCGTGCTGCGCCCAGGCGATCGCGCTTGCCCCCCAAGCCAATGCGCTGAAGCCTGCCCCAGTGCTGAACACGCGCCATGCTGCCGCATTGCGCACATGTGCTGCGATTGCGTGAGCAACTTCGCCCCAGCGCGCGCGAGGCACACTCCACACTGCCGCGCCCAAGCCCATCACTAGAGCAGCAATTAGCACAAACTGGATCACCGCCCACGGCGGCGCATCCTCGCGCGGCAACGGCGACCACCCGATCAACGCCCACTGATTCCAGCCCCGATCCACGTGCAACTCGGCAGTGTGCTCTCCTGCGCCCAGCCCGTCCGCAACACGGATTGCCTCGATCACTGGATACAAGCCAGGCGAGGTCATCACAAGGTAAGCGCCTCGCGCCTCTTGCGGCAGGCGATTCGCAGGCTTGCCGTCCACGCTGACAAAGGTATAAGCACGATAGTTGCCGCGGCGCACGATCAACGCCAGCGCGTCGCCATGAAAACGGAAGACAACCCGCGCATCAGGGCGATCGGGCGTATCCGCGCCGAGCTGATCGAAGCGCCATCCCTCGCTGAAAGAGGCACGCGGATTCGGCGCTTGGCAGTCAGGCTTGGACGCCAACACCTCAGGCATTGCAGTGATCACGTTGTCGAGGTTGAGCGCGCGATACAAGCTTTGCGGCGAGCGGCAAGCGGCGAAAAGTTGCGGGCGCGGAGCGGCTTCAGCAGCAGCAACGAGCTGCGACAATTGGCGATATGCGAGGCGAGGCGTGCCGTCTGAGCTGAGCAGTGCGAATCCCCAACGCGCATCGCGCTTAGGCTCCGTGGCGCGCGGACGCGGCTGCAGGTTCTCGATGAACATCGCGCCCATCCAGTGCCACTCCGTAGCAGCACGTTGCACTGCGCGCAGCAAGAATTCGGCTTGCTGTTCCTCGCTCACTTGCCCCCAGATCGAAGGCTCGCCTTGCCAGCCGGTCGGCAGTGCGTTCCAACCGAACTGCGTTGCCCAGATTGCCTTGTGTCCCTCGTTGTGCGCCACCATCATCTCGCGCAACAAGATCACGTGCGAAAAGTTCAGCACCTGCGCGTCCACGCGCCGATCGTCTGGCGGAAAGCTAAAGCCGTAGGGCTTCGCAGCAACTACGTCGAACGCTTGATGCCCGCCGAGCTGATAAAGCTTGAGCAAAAAGAGCTGAGGCGCAAGATTCACGTTGCTTTGCTCAACAGTGGGCGCGAGCGCAGCAAGCACAATCAGCGCATTCGGGTTGACTGCGTGAATGGCGCGGCGCGCGGCGCGCAACAACTGAAGGTAGTAGGTCGGGTTGATCAGCCCATTGCCCCACGCGGCGCTGAGGTTTGGCTCGTCCCAAATCTGATAAGCGAGGATCGCGCCAGTGGCATCGTAGCGCGCAGCGAACGCGCCAGCAAAGCGCGCGAAGTCATCCACATCCGCAGGCGGCGCGGTGGCAATCGGTGGCGCTTCAAGGTTGCCTGAAGGTTGGCGCGCCCACGGCGGCGTCGTCCACAGCACAGCAAGGAGCTGTATCCCATGTCGCTGCGCTGTATCCACAATGCGATCACTCGTGCTCCAGTCAAAGTATCCACGCCGCGGCTCGATTTCGTCCCAGCGAAACTCCTGGCGCACGTAGCGCACACCTGCCTTTGCAAGCGCAGCGAGGCGCGCGTCCAGCGTAGCGGGGTCGTATTGCTCCAACGCAGCGCTCACCCCTAGCCGCAGTTGCTCCGCCCCGAAAACCGGCAGAGGCACTGTGCCGTGCGCTGGCTTGCCGCGCTGCTCGAACGCCTGCGCTTGTCGCACAGCGAACAGCGCCGCACCGCTGATCAGCACAAGACAAATCGACGCCGCAGAGAAAAGGCGCGCACGACGAAACCGCGCGGCAGTGGTTGCTTGATCAATCCTCACGCTGCCAAGCTTATCCCACTGCCACCGGAAGCACTGCGAGGAACACTGCAGCGACCAAAGCCGCGCTCAGCGCCAAAACATCATCTGTGCAGGAAGTGACTGCTTGAAGAAACGCTGGAGGGGCGCGGCGATCGCGACATACGCGACAGCAGGCGCTCGACAAACTTCAGCGCCTGCGCCAAACTCTGCTGAGCAAGTGGTGAGAGCTCATCTCCAAGCTCAAAATGCTCGCCGGGGATGGTGATCAGCCACGCTGGCGGGTGATAGCCGTAAAGCGACTGCGCCAACGCGAGCAGTGCGCGTGGATCACCCTGGTGAACGAGCGCTCCCCAAGCATGTGCTGGCTGCAAGCGCGTCACACCGAACAAGCGCCAAGGGCGGTGCGATCGCGGCGGAGACACACTTGCATCAGCAAAGATTGCCATACGGCTGCGCGCGAGCGGCTCAGCAAGCTCCGGCACGAGCTGCGTCACTGTGAACACATGCACACCCGGGTAATCGCGCGCAGCTATCGCCTCTGCCAACCGCACGCCTGCAGCGTCGTCGCTGTGCAGCGTGCTGCCGTAGCCGATCACCATCACTGGCGCCGTGCGCATACGCGCCCTCTCAATCTCGTCGCACCTCGTCGATCAGCCGACCTTGCGCATCGAAGAGCTGCACCACCAGCGGCATCTGACCCACAGCATGGGTGGAGCAACTGAGGCAGGGGTCAAAAGCGCGAATTCCGGCTTCCACGCGGTTCAGCAGACCTTCGGGGATTTGGGCATCGCGCGCGCCGTGAATCCAATGCTGCGCGATTTGCTTCACGGTGCGGTTCATCGCTAGGTTGTTCTGCCCCGTGGCGATGATCAAGTTCACGCGCCGGATCATGCCATGCGCGTCCACTTGGTAATGGTGGAACAACGTGCCGCGCGGCGCTTCGCTCACCCCGACGCCCTCTAGCTTGTTGATCGCCCCACCCGCACGCACATGCGAGGAGAGGATATCTGGATCGTTGAGCAACTGCTCAATGCGCTCGGTCGCTGCGAGGATCTCGATCAGGCGCGCGTAATGGTACATGAACGACGACAGCACAATCCCACGCGCGTTGCCATGCTGCCTGAACTCCGCTAGCTCCGCATCCGCCAGCGGTGTCCCCATGCGCGTGCACAGATTCAGCCGCGCCAACGGACCGACGCGATATGCGCCTTCTGGGTAACCCCATGGCTTGAAGTATGGCGATTTGAGATAGGAATGCGGCTCAACAGCCTCGCCGATGATCTCGGTGTAACGGCGTGGGTCATGCCCATCAACGAGAATGTTGCCTTCGCTATCCACCACGCGCAGGTAGCCGTCGTAGTGCTCCCATTGCGCGCCGTCTTTGCTCACCAAGCCGAGGAACAGCGTGGGGAAGTTGCCGAAGTTTTCCACTTCCTCGCGATGCTCGGCGATGTAGCGCTTGACGAACGCCAACGCGCTGAGCGTCGTCTGGCGCGCCTCAGGCACGCGGCAGAGGATGTGATTGCGCTTCTCGGGCGTGAGCGGCTCGCGCACACCGCCAGGCACCGCCCAAGCGGGATGGATCTTGCGCCCCCCGAGCAGCTCGATGATCTCTTGACCGAACTGGCGCAGACGGATGCCACCGCGCGCAAACTCGGGATGCTGCGCGATCAGACCGAACAGGTTGCGCTGCGCAGGGTTGCTGTCGAAGCCGAGCAGCAAGTCCGGCGAGCTCAGGTGGAAGAAGCTCAGCGCATGCGACTGCACAATCTGCCCTAAGTTCATCAGCCGCCGCAGCTTCTCCGCAGCAGGAGGGATATCCACGGCGAAGATGTCGTCGCCAGCTTTCGCGCTCGCCAAGATGTGGCTCACTGGGCAGATGCCGCACACACGCGCCGTGATGCCCGCCATTTCGCCCAACGGTCGCCCCTCGCAGAACTTCTCGAAGCCGCGGAATTCCGTCACGTGGAACTGCGCGTCGCGCACCTCGCCGGATTCGTCCAAGAAGATCGATATCTTGGCGTGTCCCTCGATGCGCGTCACAGGGTCGATCACCACTCTTCGCGTGCTCATGGTCAGCGCCTTCACCTCCTTACCCGAACTTCAGCATCTCGCGCCCGATCATTTCTGGCGTCTTTCCCTCGATGAGCGCCTGAAGCGCGGCGCGGATGCGCGGCGCAGGCGGCGGACAGCCGGGTAGGAACACGTCCACGGGGATCACCGCATGCACAGGCAGCACACGCTCCAAGAGCGGCGGCACAATGCCCGCTTCATCGGGGATGCGAGGGTTGAAGGTGGGCAATTCGCGATAAGCGCGATTGAGCACAGCTTCTGCGGAACTGCTGAGCACGTTGCGCATCGCGGTCACGTTGCCCGTCACCGCGCAGTCGCCAAACGAAATCACCATGCGGCTGCGCGCGCGGATCATGCGCACCAGCTCAAGGTGTTCCTCATTCGCAACCGCGCCCTCGATGAGGGTGACATCCACCTGCTCCGGAAACTGCTTCACATCAGCGATCGGGCTGAACACCACTTCCACCGCGGCTGCCAAATCAAAGAGCCACTCGTCAAGATCCAGAAACGACATGTGACAGCCCGAGCAACCACCTAGCCAAACTGTTGCCAGCTTGAGCTTCTCCATCTCAGACCCTCCACTCACGACGCTCGCGCGCCACTTTCAAGAACGCCAGTTTCTCTGGATGGTGCACCATCTCAGCGACCGTTGAGCCTTGCTTGAAGATCGCGCCCGTTGGGCATGCCATGGCGCATTTGCCACACGAGGTGCAGGTTGGAGATTCACCCCACGGCATGTTGAGGTCAGTGACGATGCGCGCCTTGGCGCCACGCCCGAGCACGTCCAGCGTGTGCGCGCCCTCGATTTCGTCGCAGGCGCGCACGCAGCGCGTGCAGAGGATGCAGCGATTGTGGTCGAGCCCAAAGCGCTCATGGGTCAAATCCACGCCGAGGGCAGGGAACATGTAATCGTAGCGCACGTGATCCATGCCCACTTCGATGGCGAGCGCTTGCAGCTCGCAGTTGCCGTTTGCCACGCACACCGCGCAGACATGGTTGCGCTCAGCGAAGAGCAGCTCAACAATGTGTCGCCGGTAGTTTTGCAGACGCGGTGTGTTCGTCTGCACCATCATGCCCTCCTGCACGCGCGTTGTGCACGCCGGCAGCAGACGGTTCACGCCAGCGACCTCCACCAAACACAAACGACACGCACCTACTGCTGACAACCCCTCCAAGTAGCACAGCACCGGGATGTGAATGCCTGCCTCGCGCGCCGCCTGCAACACAGTCGCATCATCACGCGCGCTCACATCCTGGTCGTTGATCTTGAGCGTGACTACTGACATCGCGTCCTCCTCTCACTGCACATGCGAGAGTGCCTCCTCGGCAGCGCCGTTCGCGTGACCATAGGCGTAGCCATCGCTGCGCAGCTTCGCCTCGTACTCATGTCGGAAGTAGCGCAGCGTGCTGAGCACGGGGTTAGGCGCCGACTGACCTAAACCGCACAGGCTGGCATGCTTCACCACATCGCACAGCTCTTCGAGCAGCCTCAGGTCGCGCATCGTGGCGCGCCCGGTCTGGAACTTCGTCAAGATGTGGTGGATCTGCGCTGTGCCGGCACGGCAAGGGATGCACTTGCCGCACGATTCCTCCATGCAGAACTCCATGAAGAAGCGCGCCACCTCCACCATATCGGTCGAGTCGTCCATCACGATCAGCCCGCCAGAGCCCATGATCGACCCCAGCGCGGTGAGCGACTCATAATCCACAGGCGTGTCGAGATACTGCTCGGGGATGCACCCTCCCGAAGGGCCGCCGGTCTGCACCGCCTTGAACTTGCGCCCGTTTGGAATGCCGCCGCCGATGTCGAAGACGATTTCACGCAGGGTGATGCCCATCGGTACCTCGATCAGCCCCGTGTTCTTCACCTGCCCTGTGAGCGCGAAAACCTTCGTGCCTTTGCTCTTCGCCGTGCCGATGCTGGCGAACCAGGCCGCGCCTCGGTTGATGATCGGCGCGATGTTCGCTAGCGTCTCAACGTTGTTGATCAACGTCGGGCAGCCCCAAAGCCCATACTCGGCAGGATACGGCGGGCGTGGTCGAGGCAAGCCTCGGCCGCCTTCGATGGAGGCGATCAATGCGGTTTCCTCCCCGCACACAAACGCCCCTGCGCCGAGCCGAATGTCAATGTTGAACGAGAATGCGGTGCCCGCGATGTTGTTGCCGAGCAGTCCGACACGCTGCGCTTGGCGGATCGCCGTGCGCAGGCGTTTCACCGCCAACGGGTACTCAGCGCGCACATAGATGTAGCCCTGGTTGGCGCCGACGGCGTAACCAGCGATGATCATGCCTTCAAGCACGCGGTGCGGATCGCCCTCCATCACGCTGCGATCCATGAAGGCGCCGGGGTCGCCCTCGTCGCCGTTGCAGATCACGAACTTCTGCGATTGAACGCCCGGTGGCACATACGTTGGGTAGCGTTGTGGGTTCGCCTTCGCAACCGTCGCCCACTTCAAGCCGGTGGGGAAGCCAGCGCCGCCGCGCCCGCGCAAGCCGCTGTGCGTGATCTCGTCGATCACTTCGCTGGGCGTCATTTCGTCCAGCACCTTGAACAGCGCTCGATACCCTCCGCGCGCGATGTAGTCCTCAATGCGCTCAGGGTCAATCTTGCCGCAATCCTCGAGGACGATCTTGAGCTGCCGCGTGAAGAAGGGCTGATTGGTGTCGAGGAAGAGGCGCTCAACGGGCTCGCCGCCGATTGATCGCACGACCTCCGGCGCGTCCTCTGGGCGCACGTGCGCGTAAAGCACGCTTGCTGGTTCGGCATTAGGCTGTTGCTGCTCCACCTCGACGATGGGACCAGAGGCGCACAGCCCCCGGCAGCCGACGCACTTCACCAGCACTTTGCCTTTCAAGGTGCTCCGCGCCACCTCGCCCTCAAGCGCCTTGGCCACCATCTCGCTGCCGGCTGCATGACAACCCGTGCCCGCGCACACGTGGATTTGGAAGGGCATCGCATGTTGCGCGGCGCGCTCGCGCTCTGCCAGTTGGGTCAACTCCTCGAAGTTCATGAAGCCACCTCCGCAGGTTGCGCTGCGCCCAGCCGCTGCTGCACGCGCTCGAGCAGAACTGCTGGCGTTGCTTTGCCGATCACCTCACCATCGAGCACCGCCACTGGCGCGAGTGCGCAGGAGCCAACACAACGCGCCACCAGCAACGACAGCGCATTGTCCGCTGTCGTGCTGCCAGCCTTCACCTTGTATGCAGACTCAAGGGCGCTCACCAACTCAGGAGATCCCTTGATGTAGCACGCCGTGCCCAAGCACACCACGCACACATGCGCGCCCTGCGGCTTCAGTGTGAAGTAGTTGTAGAACGTCGCCACGCCGTAAACCTTGCTATAAGGCAGGCGCAGTTGGCGCGCGATGTACCTGAGTGTGAAGTCATCTAGGTAGCCGAAGGCTTCCTGCGCCGTGTGCAGCGCTTCAATCAGCGCGTGCCCTTGATAGCCGTAGCGGCGCATAGTTGCCTCCAGCAGCTTGTAGCGCTTGTCGTTCAAAACATCAGGAGCGGGCGCGCTCGGCCCTCGAGCTGCGCCCAAAGCTGGATTAGGTGCAACCACTGTGCTCCTCCTTGTCTCGCTTAAATTCGCCCACGTGGAGCAAATACCAACACACCCATATCGAGGATTGTGTACGATTTTCAAGATTTTGGCGCCAGCGCTGAAGGCTCCGCGCGCCATGACTGCAACACCTTCGCGTAGTTGGCGCGCTCGAACGCATCGGGGTTCGCCACTGAGCGCTGGCTCAGGCAGCCGCGCATCTGCGCGACAGCGCCGTACTCGTGCTGCTCCATCCACTCGCTCAAATCGCGCACCAGTTGGCTGATGCGCCCGGGGCCGTGCCTCAGCAGCTCCGAGGTGAGCATCGTGACCGAAGCCCCTGCCATGATGCCTTTGATAACGTCCTCGTGGGTGTGCACGCCTGTGCTCAACGCCAACGCCGCTTTCACACGCCCGTAAAGAATGGCGATCCAGCGCAGCGGCAAGCGCAGCTCGTCTGAAGTGCTCAACACCAAGTGCGGCACAACCTCGAGTGCTTCAATGTCGAAGTCGGGCTGGTAGAAGCGATTGAAAAGCACCAAGCCGTTGGCACCTGCCTCGACGAGGCGCTTCGCCATGTTGGCCATCGCGCTGAAGAACGGGCCAACCTTGACCGCTAGAGGAATGCTTACGACTTGTCGCACTTGCTTGAGCACATCAATGTAACGCTGCTCCACCTCTGCACCAGTCACGTGAATATCTGCCGCGACGTAGTAGATGTTCAACTCCAGCGCGTCGGCGCCGGCTTGTTCGATCTGCCGCGCGTATTCTGTCCATCCTCCGCTGCTCACACCATTCAGGCTCGCAATGATCGGGATGCTGGTCTCTGCCTTCGCGCGTTGAATGAGCTTCAGGTATTCCTCAGGTCCTAGGTTGTAGCTTCCGAGATCAGGGAAGTAGCTCAACGCCTCAGCGTAGGTCTCTGCGCCGTAGCTCAAGTAGTGATCGAGGAGCAAGCTCTCGTGTTCGATCTGCTCTTCGAAAAGCGAGACAAGCACCACCGCCGGCGCGCCGGCATCCTCTAGGCGCTTAATGCGATCCAGGCGGCTGGTCAAGGGACCCGCAGAGGGCACAATCGGATGCGCTAACTGCAAACCAAGGTAGGTTGTGCTCAGGTCAACCATAGGCGTCCAGTCCACTGAGGTTGCTCGTGCTTTTCATGCTCCCTTTCCTGCAAGCGCGGCGTACTGCTTCCAGCGCGCATTCACTGCCTCCTGCGCCTGGCGCATCAGCGCCTCAGCAAGTTCAGGATCAGTTTGAGCGAGCATGCGGTAGCGCGTCTCGTTGTAAGCATATTCTTTGAAAGGCACTTTGGGCGCGCCGCTATCGAGCTGGAAGGGGTTTTTGCCTTCGCGCGCCAGCCGCGGGTCGTAGCGATAAAGCGGCCAGTATCCCGACTCCACGGCGAGCTTCTGCTGCTGGAACCCCTTCGCCATGTCGATCCCGTGCGCAATGCAGTGCGAGTAGGCGATGATCAGTGCAGGTCCATCATATGATTCCGCCTCGAGGAACGCCTTGATCGTCTGCGCGTCGTTGGCGCCCATCGCCACTTGCGCCACGTACACGTGACCGTACGCCATTGCCATCAAGCCTAGATCTTTCTTGCGTTGGTGCTTGCCGCCAGCAGCAAATTTGGCAACTGCGCCGAGCGGCGTCGCCTTTGAAGATTGCCCGCCAGTGTTCGAGTAAACCTCAGTGTCGAGCACGAGCAACTTCACATTGCGACCGCTCGCGAGCACGTGGTCGAGTCCGCCATAGCCAATGTCGTATGCCCAGCCATCGCCGCCGATGATCCACACGCTCTTGCGCACAAGCGTGTCAGCGATCTCCAGCAACTGCCGCGCTTCGGGCATTTCCATCGTCTGCAAGCGCGCCTTTAGCTCAGCCACGCGCTCGCGCTGGGCATGGACGCCAGCCTCAGTGCTCTGGTCGGCGTTGAGGATCGCCTCGCACAGCGGTCTCCCGATCAGGGAGCTGAGCGCTCTCAGCAAGTTGCGCGCTTTCTCCGCCAGCGCGTCGAGCGTGAGCCGCATGCCAAAACCAAACTCCGCGTTGTCTTCAAACAGCGAATTGCTCCACGCTGGTCCCCGACCCTCTCGGTTGAACGACCATGGCGTGGTCGGCAAGTTACCGCCGTAGATGCTGGAGCAGCCCGTCGCGTTCGCCACGTAGATGCGATCGCCGAACAGGCGCGTGAGCAAGCTGAGGTATGGCGTCTCGCCGCAGCCAGCGCATGCGCCGCTGAACTCGAACAGCGGCTCGAGCAGTTGCACGTTCTTCACGTTGTTAAACGCGAGGTGATTGAAGTTCGGGTACTCCGGCAAGCGCTCAAAGAAAGCCCAGTTAGCGATCTCCTTAGCGCGAAGCGGCAACTGCGGCGCCATGTTGATCGCCTTTCGCCCTGCTTGTGACTTGTCCTTCGCAGGGCACACCTCGACGCACAAAGCGCAGCCAGTGCAATCCTCAACTGAGACTTGCAAGGTGTACTTCAAGCCGTGCAGCTCCTTCCAGCGCGCGTCGGCGCTCTTGAAGCCCTCAGGCGCGTTGGCAAGCAGCCCCGGTTCGTACACCTTGGCGCGGATCACCGCGTGCGGGCATGCCATCACGCACTTGCCGCACTGGATGCACAAGTCCGGCTCCCACACAGGCACCTCCTGCGCGATGTTGCGCTTCTCCCACTGGGTGGTGCCGCTTGGATATGTGCCGTCGGGCGGGAAGGCGCTAACTGGCAGCAGGTCTCCTTTGCCGGCGATCATCATCGCAGTCACCTTCTGCACAAACTCGGGCGCCTCTGGCGGCACTACTGGCGGCAGCGGCATGCCGTTGATCGGCGCGTCCTGCGGAATCTCGACGCGATACAGATGCGCCAGCGTTGCATCCACCGCTTCGAAGTTCTTGCGCACCACCGCTTCGCCACGCTTGCCATAGGTCTTGCGAATGGCTTCTTTGATCTTGGCGATGGCCTCCTCGCGGGGGAGCACGCCGCTGATGGCAAAGAAGCACGTTTGCATCACTGTGTTGATGCGATTGCCCATCCCCGTCGCTGCAGCAACCTTGTAGGCGTCAATCACGTAGAGCTGCAAGTGCTTGTTCACGATGTGTTCCTGCACCGGCTTCGGCAGGTGCTCCCACACTTCATCTGGTCCGTAGGGGCTGTTCAGCAAGACCACTGCGCCTGGCTCAGCTTGTTCGAGCACATCGTAGCGCTCCAAGAAGCCGAACTGATGCACGCCGATAAATGTCGCCTTGCTGATGAGGTAGGGGCTGCGGATGGGGCGCGGTCCAAAGCGCAAGTGCGACACGGTGCGTGCACCGGACTTCTTCGAGTCGTACACGAAGTAACCTTGCGCGTAGTTGCTGGTCTCTTCGCCGATGATCTTGATCGAGTTCTTGTTCGCGCCCACTGTGCCATCGGAGCCAAGCCCCCAGAACACCGCCCGCACCACGTCGCGCGGCTCGATGTCGAATGATGGGTCGTAGTCCAAGCTGGTGAAGGTGACGTCGTCGTGAATGCCGACGGTGAAGTGATTCTTCGGCTGCGGCTTCGCCAACTCGTCGAAGATTGCCTTCACCATCGCGGGCGTGAACTCCTTGGAGGAAAGCCCATAGCGCCCACCGATCACGCGCGGCAGCTTGCCTTCCCACTGCTCGTTGAGCGCCGCCACCACATCCAGATAGAGCGGCTCGCCGGCGCTGCCTGGTTCTTTGCAGCGATCGAGCACAGCAATGCGCTCCACTGTCTTCGGCAACGCTGCCACGAGGTGATGCGCAGAAAACGGGCGATACAAGCGCACCTTGATCGCGCCCACACGTTCGCCGTGCGCGTTCAACCAGTTCACGGTCTCCTCCACCGTTTCCGTGCTCGACCCCATCGAGATGATTACGCGCTCAGCATCAGACGCGCCCACATAGTCAAACAGGTGATATTGCCGCCCAACCTGCTGCGCGAAACGATCCATCACATTTTGGACGATGGTCGGCGTAGCGAGGTAGAACGGGTTGGCTGCTTCGCGATGCTGGAAGAACGTGTCTGGGTTCTGCGCAGTGCCGCGAATGAAAGGACGATCGGGAGAGAGCGCGCGCCGACGATGCGCATGGATGAGCTCTTCGTCGATCAACGCGCGCATGTCGTCGTCGCTGAGCTGGCTGATCTTCTGAATCTCGTGCGAAGTGCGGAAGCCATCGAAGACGTGCAGGAACGGCACACGCGCCTCCAGCGTGCTCGCGAAGGCAATCAGCGCAAAGTCCATCACCTCCTGCACCGACCCCGCAAAGAGCATCGCCCAGCCCGTGGCGCGTGCTGCCATCACGTCGCTGTGATCACCGAAAATGCTCAGCGCGTGCGTGGCGATCGAGCGCGCGGCGATGTGAAACACAGTGCTGGTCAGCTCGCCTGCGATCTTGAACATGTTGGGGATCATCAGCAGCAAGCCTTGCGACGAGGTGAAGGTCGTCGCCAGTGCGCCGCTTTGGAGTGCGCCATGGATTGCGCCTGCAGCACCGCCCTCCGATTGCATCTCTTGGACGAGAGGGACGCTTCCCCACAAGTTGCACATACGCTGCGTGCTCCACTGGTCGCACAGCTCCGCCATTGGCGAGGAGGGCGTGATGGGGTAGATGGCGATGACTTCGCTCGTCTTGTAAGCAACGTAAGCCGCAGCCTCGTTGCCATCAATCGTGACAAATTCCCCAGGCATGGCTGGCTTACGTTGTACTCGCCAGCTTACCCTTGCTGATCCCCACAGGGCTAGTTTCCGCCCTAGCCGCTTGCACAGGTTGCACGCCTTGGGTGCACCACAAAGCAAAACGCGGCTGATCTTTGCGATCAGCCGCGCAAGAAGCTGATGCGCGCTGAGCTGGCTTAGCCGATCTTTTTAGCGATCTCCGCCAGCAAGCGCTCGCGCGTCTCTTCGAGCGGGATGCGCTCGATCACGGGCGCGAAGAAGCCCTCAATCACCAAGCGACGCGCCTCGTTGCAGGGGATGCCACGCGAACGCAGGTAGAAGATCGGCTCTTCCTCAAGCGTGCCCACCGTGCTGCCGTGCGTGCAGCGCACGTCGTCAGCTTCGATCTCCAGGCCGGGGATCGAGTCGGCGCGGCTGTGCTTGGAGAGCTGCAGGTTGCGATTGGCTTGATACGCATCCGTCTTCTGAGCGCCGGGGAAGACGCGGATGTTGCCGCGCCACACGGTGCGCGCCTCGTCGCGCAGCGCAGCTTTGTAGAGCAAGTCGCTCTTGCATGCAGGCGCGATGTGGTTTTGCTGCGTGTCGTAGTGCAACTGCTGGCGCGTGTCAGCGAAGTACACCCCGCTGAGCAGGGCAGTGCCGTGCGGCTCGATCAAATCCGCCTCAATGAGGCTCTTGGTGAACTTGCTGCCCAAGCCACCGATCACCCAGTGCAAGGTGGCGCCTTCGCGCACGCGGGCGCGCTCGGTGGTGAAGTTGTACACGTTACGCGCCCAGTCTTGGATGCTCACGTAGTCGAGCTGCGCGCCTTTGTGCAGGATGATCTCCACAGCGCCGTTGTACATTGCCTGAGGCGCATCGGGGGCAGGCACGCCGTCAGTGGCGTAGTCTTCGATCAGAATCGCCTGCGCGCCCTCCTCGAGCACGACCAGTGTGTGACCAAAGGCGGTGCGCTGGTCAGCGCGCATGCGCGTGAAGACGCGAAACGGTGCTTCGATCTTCACGCCTGCCGGCACGTAAAGCACCACGCCGCCGTGCACAAACACGCCATGCAAGGCTGCAAAGTAGGTGTCGGTGACCTTCACGCACTCGGTCATGAAGTAGCGCCGCATGAGCTCAGTGTGACGGCGCGCTGCGTCCTCGAAGGTGGTGAAGATCACACCTTGCGCCTGCAGCGTCTCGGCGCTCAACGGCGGGCGCAGATCAATTGACAAGCCGTTGGTCACTGGGTCAACTGCAGCGAGAATTTGGTCGAGCTTGAACAAGCTCAAGTCCACGCGGCGCCACAGCTCATCGTGGCGATTGGGCGCGGGTGTGTCACGGAACACGCGAAAAGCCTCAAGGCGCCGATCAGCGAGCCATTCTGGGTCGCCCAGCGCAGCGCTGTAGGCTTGCACCAACTCGCGGCTGAGCTCACCAGCTTTGACCACCGGCGCTGGTTTGAGCATAGGGGCGAGCAGCGACATGGCGGTTGCTCCTGCGCTGTTAGCCAACGGTGCCCTCCATTTGCAGCGCGATCAAGCGATTCATCTCCATGGCATACTCCATCGGCAGCTCCTTCACCAACGGCTCGATGAAGCCGGAGACGACCATGGTGCTCGCCTCTTCTTCGCTGATGCCGCGGCTCATGGCGTAGAAGAGCTGCTCTTCGCCGATCTTGCTGACGCTGGCTTCATGCCCGATGATCACCTTGTCGGTGTCCACCTCGATATAGGGATACGTATCGCTGCGGCTGCGCTCATCGAGCAAGAGCGCGTCGCAAACCACGTTGCTGCGGCTGTTCTCCGCATCGCGGTACACCTTGAGCAAGCCACGATAGCTGGTGCGACCGCCATCCTTGCTGATTGACTTGCTGATGATCTTGCTGGTGGTGTTCGGCGCGGCATGCACGATCTTGCCGCCAGCGTCTTGGTGCTGCCCCTTGCCCGCAAAGGCAATCGAGAGGATCTCGCCATGCGCGCCGGGCTCCATCAAGTACACAGCAGGATACTTCATGGTGAGCTTTGAGTTGTGCACGATGAAGCCTTCAGAGACAAAGTTGCCTGTGCCTTCCACTTCAATGTCCCAAGTCGGCACTAGTTCTTCCGAAGGCTCAGACACTTTCACACGCACAACCTCAACATCCTCGCTGAGGGCGACCTTGGACCGCCCTACGCGCCTGCCGCGAGCAAGCTTGCGCATTTGCCGCTCAGCTTTCCGTCGCAAAGCAGGACTCACAAGTCGCACAATGCGCGGGTCAAGGGCGAAGCTAAGTCGGTAGGCGCCATGCGCGGTGCACTCAATCCCCGCCACCGTCACAGTTCGCGGCTCACTGAACTCCTCATACAGGCGCGGCGTAATCCCCAGATTGACAAGCAGCGAAGCAAAATCTTCCAGCAAAGCGCGGTTCACAGACTTCAAGTGGAACTTGCCGCCAGCAACATAGCCGTCCGCATCGAGATAGCCAGCGATGAACGAGAGCCGCTGCGACTCAGGCAACGACCACACCCAGCTCGGCACGCGCTTGGTTGCAGAGGCGCCTCTGAAGCCGTTGCGCTGGAACAGCTCTGCTAATTCCTTGCTGCTCCACGACACGTGTCGCCCATCCGCGCGCTCGCTCGGCTTCGCGCTCATCACAGTCGCCATGGCGGACATCAAGCGCTCTCGCGCTCGGTCGCCTGCTGGCACCGAAAAGCCGACTTTCGCCCAGCGGATCACACCCTCAGTTTGTGACTGCTTGACCTCGATGTTTCCATCGCCCAGCCATAGACCGAACAACCACATGATTTCATCTGTGGTTGTCACGAGCTGTGCCAAGCGCGCCTCGCGGTGACGGCACGCGGTGAAGTGAGAAACGTGCTGATTGTGTGAGCTGAAAAAGGTCTCCAGCGACGGCATCGCCAGCGCATACGGCTTGCCGTAGTCAATCGATGTCCGGGGCACAATTGCGTACTTGAGTTGGTCGGCGCGAACGTATGCCAGCCTATACCGACCAAGCTTCTTCGGCGCGCCCGGCTGATAAACAAACGAGTAGAAGGGATGGTTCGCGGTCACGCGCAGTCTGCGCTCACCAACGGAGACCGTGCAAACGCGCTGGTAACCCGAGAAGCGCTTCGCCACAACTCGGCGGAAACACAACCGCCCTGCCCGCTCGTCGAAAGAAAGCACCTGCTCGCCCACTTCTAGCGCTTCGATAGGCTTGACGCCAGCCGGCGTTATCACAGTCGAGCCCTCTGCAAGGCAGCCAAGATTCCCGTCCACCCATTCCATCGTTGCGCCTTCATAGGCAACGGCGCGCTTCGTGACGAGGTTGTAAACGTTGGTGGACCAGTTCTGGATAGTTGTGTAGCGGCAGCGAGCGCCCTTCTTCACGATGATCTCCACCACAGCGCTGTGCAGCGAATCGCTCGAATACACCGGTGCCGTGCAGCCTTCCACGTAGTGCACTTGCGCGCCCTCGTCCACGATGATCAACGTGCGCTCGAACTGACCGACGTTCCTCGCGTTGATGCGGAAGTACGCCTGCAGCGGCATCTCAACCTTGACGCCCGGCGGGACGTAGATAAACGAACCGCCCGACCACACCGCGCTATTCAGCGCCGCAAACTTGTTGTCGGTGTAGGGCACAATCGTGCCGAAGTACTGCCGAAACAACTCTGGATACTCTTTGAGCGCGCTGTCGGTGTCGAGAAAGATCACTCCCTTCGCCTCTAGCTCCTTAGCAAGGTTGTGATACACCACCTCGGACTCGTACTGCGCGCCAACACCTGCGAGATACTTCTGCTCTGCCTCTGGAATGCCGAGCCGGTCGTAAGTTTCCTTGATCTCGGGCGGTAACTCCTCCCAGCTCGTCGCTTGACGATCAGTGGGCTTGATGTAGTAGTAGATGTCGTCGAAGTTTATATCCTTCAATGCCTCGCCGCCCCAGTTCGGCATAGGTTTCTTGCGGAACACCTCGAATGCCGCCAAGCGAAACTTGGTCATCCACTCTGGCTCGCCCTTCATCCACGAAATCTCTTTGATGATCTGCTCGTCGAGCCCCTTGCGGCTCTTGAAGACGTAGTTCTCTGGCTCGGCGAAGCCATACTTCTCCAGATATTCCTCGTTCACCGAAACCTGCGACTTTCCTTCAGCCATGATTGCCAACCCTCCTTCGTGCACAACTCACTGCGTTGCCTCTGGCTCCTTAAGCCAGTCGTAACCTTTCTCCTCAAGATGAAGCGCCAGCTCTGGACCGCCGCTCTCGACGATGCGCCCATCAATCATCACGTGCACATATTGCGGCTTGATGTAGTTGAGCAGGCGCTGATAGTGCGTGATCACCAGCACGCCCATCTTAGGGTTCTGGTCGTGCAGCGTGTTCACGCCCTCGCTGACGATGCGCAGCGCGTCAATGTCCAAGCCAGAATCGGTCTCGTCGAGGATCGCTAGCTCGGGCTTGAGCATCGCCATTTGCAAAATCTCGGCGCGCTTTTTCTCGCCGCCGCTAAAGCCGTCGTTGAGGTAGCGACCAGCGAAGCTCTGGTCAACCTTCAGCAATTGCAATGCCTCGCGCAGTTGCTTGGTGAACACAGGGATGGGGATGCCTTTCACGTCGTGAGGCACCACACCACCGTTCTTTGCCGCGGCTTCGGCTTTGATGCGCGCGTTGATCGCCGTGCGCAGGAAATTCGCCACTGTGACCCCTGAGATCGCCACCGGGTATTGGAAAGCAAGAAACACCCCAAAGCGGCTGCGCTCATCTGGCTCCATCTCCAGAAGGCTTTGCCCTTTGAAAAGGATGTCACCTTCCGTGACTTCATACCCGGGGTGACCAGCGATCGTGTAGGCGAGTGTGCTCTTGCCGCTGCCGTTCGGTCCCATGATGGCGTGAATCTCGCCCTCGTTCATGGAGAGATTCAAGCCTTTGATAATCTCGCGGTCGCTCTCGGCAACCTTGACGTGCAGATCGCGGATCTCAAACCAAGCGCTCACGGTCATTCACTCCTGTTGCGTGCTGTGTTGGGTGTATTCGCCCTTGGCGAAGGCTCGCAAAGTCAACTGATGCTAAACTGAAATTTGACAGCAGTATAACATCGCGGTCACGCCGCGCGCCCAGTTTAGAGAGTTTTAATCCAATGCCAACTTCGCAAGGGCAGCGTGTTAAGTGCGCTTATCGGCGGTGCTGCTAAACTTGCCTCGTCGTGAGTGCGCCCCACGATGCGCTGCTATTCGCAGCGCTGTTCATGTTTGCCATCGGCGTCGCTTTTCTCTCGAGCGCTATTGCCGCCCACCAGCGGGGGAAACGCGCTGCTTACTACAGCCAGCGCCGCGCTAGCCGACGCCACTCTAGCAGGCAGGGCATGCGTGCGCTTGCCGCATTTGCGTTGGGAGCGGTGCTCCTGATCGCTGCTGTGGTCGTGCGCGTGACTGAAGCCACGCCGCCATTGCCCTCTTCAGTAACACCAACCGCCATGACGCTTGCCGGGTCGCTAGCCACAGCGCGCGGAGCGCAAGCACCGACGCCACAGCCCGTCCCCACACTGACGCCCAGCCCTATGCCCATGCCCACGCTTCAACTCGCCACGAGTGCGCCTTTACTCACTCCCACATCTGCTCCAGAAATCGAGCTTGTGCCACTCTCCGCCACACCAACCTCCACGCCAATCTCAGATTTACCACTTCCTGAACGGCGCTTGCAGCTTGTGGGCCTCGCTGAAGCGCTCGATGAACGTGGACTGCCGCTCAACCCAAGCACGCGCTTTATCAGCGGCACGCGATCTATCTTCATCGTCTTCGAGTATCGCAACGTGCCACCCAATGCGCTCTTGCGCCATACGTGGTTTCACAACGGAAACAGCGTACATTTTGACTCGACGCAGTTGCCGCTCGCCGCAACCGGCATTGGACACATCACGTGGGCGCCAGAGGGCGGATTTGCGCCGGGGACGTACGAAGTGCATGTGGTGATCGGCAACGTGCTGCAGTTCATAGCGAACTTCGAGGTGTCTACTGCATGAGCGCGAGCAGCTTTGAATTCGCCACTGCAGGGCGCGTGATCTTCGGCATCGGCACCTCTGCACAGGTTGCCCCGCTAGCAGCTTCGCTGGGCAGCAGTGTGTTGCTCGTGACGGGTCGGAACGCTGCGCGCGCTCAGCCTCTGCTGGACAGCTTGCGCGAAGCAGGACTGCGCGTGAGCCTTGTGAGCCTTGCTGGCGAGCCTACCCTCGCCGAAGTCCAGCAGGGCGCGGAGCAGGCGCGCGCGATGCGCTGCGAGGTGGTAATCGGCTTCGGCGGCGGCGCTGCGATGGACGCGGCGAAGGCAATTGCCGCGCTTGCCACCAACCCGGGCGATCCGCTCGACTACCTTGAGGTGATTGGCAAGGCACAGCCGCTCGAACGCGCACCGCTGCCGTGCATCGCCATCCCAACCACAGCCGGAAGCGGCGCTGAGGTGACGCGCAACGCAGTGCTGACCTCGCCCGAGCATCGCGTGAAGGTCAGCCTGCGGCACGCGCTCATGCTGCCGCGCATTGCGATTGTTGACCCCGCGCTGTGCGTCACGCTGCCACCGTCGCTCACTGCTGCCAGCGGCATGGACGCGCTCACGCAGCTCATCGAGGCGTTCGTCTCCACACGCGCCAACCCGCTCACCGACGCGCTCTGCCGCGAGGCGATCCCACGCGCTGCACGCGCGCTGCGACGCGCAGTGTCGCACCCTGACGATCTTGAAGCACGCAGCGACATGAGCCTAGCAAGCCTGTTCAGCGGCATGGCGCTTGCTAACGCTGGGCTTGGCGCTGTGCATGGCTTCGCTGCACCAATCGGCGGCACCTTCGACGCTCCTCACGGCGCAGTGTGCGCCCGATTGTTGCCATTCGTGTTCGAGGAAAACGCTCGCCTCATCCAGGCGCGCATGCCTGCTTCGCCAATCTTGGCGCGGTTCACAGAGATTGCGCAGATGCTCACTGGGCGCGCTCAGGCAAGCGTGGAGGAGGGCATTGCGTGGTTGCACGCACTGGTGCGCGACCTGCCCATCCCACCGCTCAGCGCGTATGGCATGCGCGTGGAGGACGTGCCGATGCTCGCCGAGCGCGCAGCGCAAGCCAACAGCATGCGCTCCAATCCCATCGCACTCGCGCAAGAAGACCGCGTGCGGATGTTGATGCGCGCGCTCTAGCCGCGAGGAGGCTAACCACCCGTGAGTTCTTCCCGCCTCGAAGGAACATCTATCACGAAGAAGCCCCTCCGCCTTAGCAAGCGAGGAGTGATTGCGGGCGTCGGTTTCGCGCTGCTCGTTGGGCACTTCGCGCCATGGGCATCGCACCACACCGCTGCGCTCACGCTCAGCGCACACGACCTCGCCGTGTTCACCAACTACACCCCGGGCGCGGGTATTTTCTGGAACGAGTGGTTTCTGCTGCCGCTATGGGTCTCTGCGCTGTTGCTCGCGCACGGTGTCGGCGGAGGATGGGGCGCGTTGGTCGGGCTCTTGGTAGCGGCGCTCGGGCTGCCAAGCTATCCTGCTATCCTGACGGCTTTTCGCGACGCGGAGCACCAACTGCGCTTCTTTGCTTCGGTTCTTGCTGCAGCGCTCAGCATCGTGTTTGCATGGCTGCCCAAGCGCACGCAAACGACGTACTTCGCGCTCATCTTGCTGAACGGCAT
>JANWUW010000052.1 GCA_025057935.1 Thermoflexales bacterium | reverse complement strand
ACGACCAGCGCCGTCGCTCCAGCTAACACGAAGCGCCCCGCAAGCCAGTCCTCGCGCGTAACCATCCGAGCGACCAAGAAGAAGCCAATCGCTGAAAGCACCACAGGCATGTAGTTCTGCAGTGCCAAGCTGAGTGGGAAGTCGGGATACTGGGTCATATCATGCCTCCGGGTTTATTCATAGAACGGCGCAGCGGTGTAACGCAAGTCGGCGAGGTGGAAGCGCTCGCCGCTGTGGCTGAGCGCTGACAAGATAGCGACTTTGGCATCCGCGTCTTCGCTTGGGTCGCCAAAGATCACCTCCCAGCCGCCGTCGGTGCGGATCACCACGCCGCGCTCTGGTTCTTCAGTGAGAGAGACGACGCGCAAGCCAAGCTCCTGCATCACTCGGCGCACCAAGCGCTTGCTATCCGCTCGGTACGCTGGGTTCTCCAGATCAACCCCAGGGGCAGATTCACCCGCTCGACCTAGCAGGTCGTCCATCGTGACGCCGAGCGGTTCATCCTTTGGCTCGCTTGCGCCGAAGACGGCGAGAAACTCGTCGTACTCAAGCGGGGTGACTTTCTCTGGGGCGACAAACTCGCGACGGTGCAGCTTGTTGACGAACTGGTCGAACAAGTAGTCCATCTCCGGCAGCTCGAACAGCAACTTGCATCGGTCGCTAAGGGCGCGCGCCGCAGGGCTGTAGGGGATCTTCGTCAACACGGGCAAGCCAACTTGGGCTGCGAAGCGCTCAGCGACGCCGCTGCCGTCGTCGCGGTTGACCACCAAGCCGAGCACGCGCGATTTGCCGCCGATGGACTGGAAGTAGTTCACCGCACGGGCGATGTTGTTCGCTGCGTAAAGGCTCATGCGGTCATGGCTGGCAACAATGATGATCTCCTCGGCGAGGCTCTTGGCGATCGGCGTGGCGAAGCCGCCGCACACCACATCGCCGAGGAAGTCCATCACCACATAGTCCAGCGACCAGTTGGCAAGCCCGCGTTCCTCGAGCAAGCCGAAGCCGAACGAGATGCCGCGCCCGCCACAGCCGCGACCAACCTCTGGGCCGCCTAACTCAGCGCAAAACAGGTGCACAGGGCGGTCGAGTTCCGCCTTGAAGATCATGTGTTGTACGTCCAGCTCCTTCTCGCGCCCAGCGTCTTTGAACAGCCGCCATTGATCAGTGATGGTTGGCAAGCTGCGCCCTTTGAACAGCGCGTTGCAACTGTCGTGCTTGGGGTCACACCCGAGCTGCAGCACGCGGAAGCCCTTGAGCGCCAGCTTTGCGCTGAGGTTAGCGGTGAAGAAGCTCTTGCCGATCCCGCCTTTGCCGTAGATTGCAATCATGCGTGGGGTCATAAATGTGCTCCCTTCCTCTGCGAAATGTGTTTAGCTCTCCCAAGCCATCGCCACCTTCATACATGCCGGGTCATTCAGCGCCAGATCGAAGGCGCGCGCGGCGTCTCGAGCAGGCAGCCGATGCGTGATGAGGTCGCGGACGCGAATCGTGCCGCCGGCGATGGCGTCTCGAGCGCGCACGAGGTCACCTGGCGCCCACTCCTTGCTGACGGCGAAGGTCAGCTCGCGCAGGAACGCAGGCATATAGGGCAGGTCAATCCGCTCGTAGTAGCCAAGCAGCACCACGCGCCCGCCTTTCTTGACGCTCATCAGCCAAGGGGCGATGGCTTCCATCTTGCCTGTGGCGTCAACCAGCACGTCGTACTCACCTGAGCTGAGCGGACTAAGCGGTGGTGGACTTGGGTCAACGACCGCGTCTGCGACAGCGAAGCGCAGGCGCTCAGGCGCTTTATCCGTCACAGCGACAAATGCGCCGCACGCCTTGAGGAAGCGCGCTGCCAAGCAGCCTACGACGCCTTGACCTAGGACAAGCACGCGCGCCCCAGGCTGGACGTGGGCGATATCCACGCCGTGCAGCGCCGTCGCAGCAAGCGCCAAGAACAGACCTTCTTCATCCTGTAGGGATTCGATGTCAGTGAGGTGCGACCGCGGAGCGACGATGTGGGCACTTTGCCCGCCAAACGCTGCGTTCACGCCGACGAAGCCGTAGTTGCCGCCCACATACACCCGCCGCCCGAGCCACTGGCGCGCGTTCTCGCCAGCGTCAATCACTTGTCCAACCGTTTCGTAGCCGGGCACAACGGGGAACTGGAGCATCGGGTGCGGCATTACGCCGCGCAGCAGCATCCGCTCTGTGCCCGCGCTGATGCTGGTCAAGCGCGTCCGCACCAACACATCGTCTGCGCCGAGCGGCTTGAGCGCGACTTCGCGCAGCTCAACCTGCCCAGCCGCGGGGATAACGACTGCCTGTGTGTTCACCGCTTGCTCACTGACTCGCGCTGCGTGTGAACGCTGCGATCACGAACCCGCCGCTGACCAGATGCATGATCTCCGTTGCGACCACTGTGAGCAGGTTGAACGGTTGCGCGCCTTGCTTGTAGGGCGCGGTTGTCGCTGCGATTGGCGCACCTGCGTAGACAACCAGCACAAGGATGCAGATTGCTACGAAGACACGGTTGCGCCGCTGCGCGTCAGGAAAGGGCCAGGCGAGCAGCCGATAGAGCACACCACCTGCTACTGCGCCCAGCACGCTGAACAGCACCACGTCAAGCAAGTCAACGCGAATCTCGCCGACGACGCTGCTGACAAACCAGACGATGAGGTTGCCTGCGACGCCTCCCAGCAGCGCAAGCAGGGTCGTGCGACCGACCTGCGCCCAGGAAGGGCGAGAAGTCGTCTGCTTTGTTTGATTCATAGCTCATGCACCTCTCGAAAAAACTGTAGCACGGCGGACTCCTTGTCGGCGTAGTAGGCGATGTGACCAACGTCTTGTTTGCGCGACTCGAATTGATCCGCTGACATGACCAAGATGTCTGAGGGCAGGCGCTCGCGCGCGAGCTGCGCTGCAAGCGCCCGCCCAAGGTCTAGCCGAACCGTGCGTTCGATCGCATGGTCAGTGATGACGAGAAGATCCCAGCCGCCATCCTGTCGCGCATCCTTGCGCGCTTGGCTGCCGAAGCACAGAATGCGCTGGACAGTAATGCCGAGCGAGTGCGCCTCTGCGTCAGTCAACTGCTTGATCCGCTTCAACGAGGCGCTAGTCTGCGCGTCCATCCTGTTTCCCACTTGCGGGAGTGGCTACATGAATGCATGGCAGGGCATGTCACACTGCCCTCAGCCCTATCCCTCTCCCCCAGGGAGAGGGGCGCAGGGGTGAGGCAGGGCAACACCTACGCGTCGTGTATTCGAGCTTAGACACGCCCCTACGTGCCACGGACTACATCACAACGCCTTCCAACCGATCCTCAAGGTCAGCGTAGATCGCCTTCAGTGACTCGATTGTTGTCTCGTCAGCTTGCCACAAGCCGCGCCCGTTGGCTTCCAGCAGGCGCCCGACGATGTTGCGCAT
>JANWUW010000049.1 GCA_025057935.1 Thermoflexales bacterium | reverse complement strand
ATCGCTGCCCCAGAAGCGACGTCGAAGTAGTAGGAAACCAGCAAACCTATCCACGTGGAAAGCACCGCGATGACTGCCGCGGTCAGCATGATCAGCGGCAAGCGCTTAGCCAGCAACGCAGCCGCTGCCGGAGGCACGATGAGCAGCGCGCTCGTGAGCACCACGCCGACCAACTGCACCGCGCCAACAACCGCGAGCGCGATCAGCACCAGCAACACGTATCGCAGCCGGTCGGCATCTATGCCCACCGCCTGCGCATGCAGCAGATCAAACGATGTGAGCTCGAGCTCCTTGTGCAACGCCAGCAAGATCGCAAGCACCCCAAAGGCAATGCCGCTGAACAATCCCAACTGCTCCTGAGTCACGCCGAGGATGTTGCCGAAGAGCATGTGCGACAAATCGCGGAGCGTACGCGCGCTGCTCATCAGGAGAATGCCCAGCGCGAACATAGCCGTGAACATGATGCCGATGGCTGTGTCCTCGCGCAATTCGCGCCGCTTCGAAAGCCAGCCAATGCCCAGTGCAGTGATCACGCCTGCTACTAATGCGCCGAGGTTCATGCTCCAACGGTTGAGGTAGGCGATGACCAAGCCAGGCAACACAGTGTGCGCGAGGGCATCTCCAATGAACGCCATGCGGCGCACCACCACATACGTGCCCACCAAGGCGCATGTCACGCCCACTACTAGCCCTGCAAGCGCCGCGGAGCGCATGAAGGCATACTGGAACGGCTCGAACAGGTTCATCGCCCCAAATCAAACGCGCAACTCACGCCTGCGCGAGATGTGCCCAGTGTCGGGCAACGTCATGCACCTGCTGCACGCCGGACGCCGCCACGCGCCCGTCTGAGAGGAAAACGGCATCGTCGAACTCGCGCTGCACGCGATCGAGGTCATGCGTGGCGACGATCACCGTCTTGCCGCGCCGTGCAAGGTTGTGGAGCACCTCTCCGATGATCGCCTGCGTAACTGCATCCACGGCGTTCAGCGGCTCGTCAAGCAACAGCAGCGACGCCTCTTGCGCGAGCGCGCGCGCCAACAAGGCGCGCTGCTGCTGCCCGCCAGAAAGCTCGCTGATCTGACGCTCGGCGAGCTCGCGCAGGCCAACCTGCTCCAACGCCTTATCTGCAGCGCGCCAGTCCTCGCGCGAGGGCAAGCGCAGCCACCCAAGGCGCGGATAGCGACCGCTGACCACTAAGCGCCGCACTGAGACGGGGAAAGACCAGTCGATCTCGGAGCGCTGCGCGAGGTAGGCTACTTCCGCACGGCATGCTCCTGCTGCGTGCCCCAGCACGCGCAGATCGCCGGCTTGCAAGGGAAGCAAGCCGGCGATCACCTTGAGCAGCGTTGACTTGCCTGCGCCGTTCGGCCCTACAAGCGCAAAGCACGTCCCCCAGCGCACACGCACTGTCACGTTATCCAGCGCCAAGTGCCCGCTGCCCGCGTAACGCGCGCATAACCCATATCCTTCCACAGCGAACGGCGCATCAGGGCTGGGCTTGCAGGATTTTGCGTATGGAAACGCGATCACTGGAGTGCGTCAACCAAGGTGCGCGCGTTGTAGCGCATCGCGTCGAGATATGTGCTTCCCGGCTTGCCCGCCGCGAAGAGCGCATCCGTGAACAGAGGCGGGCCGATCTTTGCGCCGACCTCGCGCGCGATAGATTCTAACGCAGGCGCATCACCAACGCTCTCGCCAAAGATCACGGTCACTTTCTCCTCGCGCAGCCGAGCGACAACCTCAGCAATTGACTGCGCAGAAGGCTGATTCGCCTCAGAAGGCGCCACGAAGACGCGGATGATCTCGAAGCCGTATCGATCGGCAAAGTAGCCCAGCGCCTCGTGCGATGTGGCGATCTTGCGCCGCTCTTCGGGGATTCGCGCGACGAGCTGCTCAATTTCCGCGTCAAGCGCGCGAAGTTGCTCGGCATAGCGCGCTGCGTTGCGCGCGTATGTCTCCGCACCGGCAGGGTCGGCTGCCTTCAGCGCTTCCGCCATGCGCTCAACTATTCTGACCACATTGAGCGGATTCTGCCAAACATGCGGGTCGAGTTCCCCATGTCCATGCTCGCCTTCCTTGTGCTCATGGTCGCCCTCTTTGTGTTCGCCTCCTTCGTGTTCGTGCTCGTGGGCAAATGGGCGCAGCGTCAAGCCCTCGCTGAGCACCACTCGCTGCGCGCGCGACCCCGAAGCCGTGAAGAGGCGATCAAGCCAGGTCTCAAAGCCGGCGCCAATCTCGAACACGAGGTCAGCCTCGGCTAGTCGCACCGAATCCTGAGGCGCTGGCTCGTAGTCGTGCGGCTCGACCTCGGCGCCTGCAAGCGTGAAAACCTCCACACGATCGCCAGCGACGTTTCGCAGCCAATCAGCAATGACGCTGAAAGTGGCGACTGCCTTCAAGCGCTTGCTGACTTCGGGCGTCGTCTTCGCTGTTGCGGTTGGCTCAACGTTCTGCGCCGTTGGCGCTGGCGAGGGCGTGGGGAGAGCGGTTGCTTCCGCTGCTGTGGGCGCAGGTGTGGTTGGCGCGCTCGCGCACGCCGACACCAACGCCGCAACTGCGAACCAAGCTAGCCAAGCGCGTTTCATGGCTGTTTCACCCGTTATCGAAAATCTTTCTCAATTATAAGTGACGCTTTGCATGCAACATTGCCAGGCTACGAGCCAGGAGAGCTTGCGCAGGGTAACTGCATTGTGTGCTCAGCGATCTGCCTCGCTCGAAGCACTGCCCGCGAGCGAGGCGAGCTGAGCGAGCGCGTGCACAAACGCGCCGAGCGATGCGGCAGGCAACATGCTGAGCCGACGCGCAACCTCTAGGAACGGCGCCGCGCCTGACTGCGCCACGAACGCGCGCAAGCTTGGTTCGAGCTGCGCGAACTGCTCGCATTGCCAAGTTTGCAGTTGCGCTTCACCAATTTGCCCCACACCGAGGTCAAGCAACTGCGTCAGCCTCAGCCCGTAGTGCGCTGCAAGTTGCTGAAGCACTGGCAGAGGCACAGGTTGCCCTGACTCGAAGCGACTGAGCTGAGCGGGCTTCAGCCCTGCAGCTTGCGCTGCTTGCTTGATGGACTCGTTGCGCGCCAGCCGCGCTTGCTTCAGGCGCGCCCCAATGAGCTGATGGCGCAGCGCCTTCCACTGCGCGAGGTTTTCGGCGGCTGCTGCCTGCGCAAACTGCAGCGGCGACTCGCCCGCCAGCGCCTGCACGGAAACATTCAGGATGTAGGCGAGCGCTTCCAACTCTGGCAGCGAGGGATCGGCTTCGTCGGCTTCGTAGCTGCGCAGGCGTCGCAGGGCAATGCCGCTGCGTTGCGCGCACTGCGCGAGCGTGTAGCCGCGCATCTCACGGGCGTAGCGCAGGCGCGCGCCAAGGCTTTGCAAGGCTTCATCGGGCGCGATTGAATCGGGCATAATCAGCCGCGATTGTAGCGGCAACGGCGATCCGCTGCGCTGCATTGCGCCTATGCGCGTCGCGGTCAACGGTTGGTTCTTGCAAACGCCCGAATTGAGGGCAACAGGCAGCGGGCAATACACTGCTCGCCTGCTCGAAGCGATCGCATCGCTTGCCCCTGATGTGACGCTCGAGGTAGTGATGCCGCGTCGTTCAGGCGATTGGGCGAAGTTGCACTTCGAGCAAGTGGAGTTCCCACGCGCTGCGCGGCGCATGAACGCCGATATTGCGTTCGTGCCCTACTGGGGACCGCCTCTGCAATGCGACGTGCCGTTAGTTGTGACCATTCACGATGTGATCCCGCTCGCGCTGCCCGCCTATCGCGGCGGCGCGTTGCAGCGCGCTTACGCTAGCCTCGTGCGCGCGGCTGCCGCAAACGCCGCGGCTGTCCTCACCGATTCTGAATTCAGCAAGCAGGACATCCTGCGCCTGCTGCCAGTGGAGGCGCGGCGCGTCCACGTCGTGCCGCTGGCGGCGGACAGCAGCTACACGCCGAACATCGAAGCGGCAGACCGCCAACGCGCTGCAGCGCGCTATGCGCTGCCAGAGTCATACGTGCTCTACCTCGGCGGCTATGACGCGCGAAAGAACATCGAGACGTTGCTCCAGGTATACGTTTGGTGCGGCGAGTCCATTGGCGAGGAATTCCCGCTCGTGCTCAACGCTGAGCCGCACACGCCAGTCGTCACCAACAGCGGACAGCGCATGACGCTGGCGCAGATGGCAGAAGCGTTGGAGGTCAGCGAGTATGTGCGCTACATTGGTCACGTTGCTGAGGAGGACAAGCCGGCGCTTTACGCTGGCGCGCGCGCGTTTCTGTATCCCTCGACGTACGAGGGCTTCGGCTTGCCAGTGCTGGAGGCAATGGCTTGTGGAACACCTGTGGTGGGCAGCAACGCCACCAGCATCCCGGAGGTGGTCGGCAATGCAGGCATGCTTGTCGATCCGCTCGACGCGCGCAGCATGGCTGGCGCCTTGATTGCGACTTGCATCGAAGACGAGCTCAACGAACGCCTGCGCCAGCGCGCTTTGCTGCGCGCTGCGCAGTTCACTTGGCAGCGCACTGCCCTCGAGACGCTCGCGGTGTTCCGTCGCATTGCGCAGCAGCGTCATGTGGCCTGAGGCGCAGGCACGTCGCCAGCAGCGCTGGTTAGCGATGTGGCGCGCTGTGCTCTTCGCAGCTCCCCTCGCGCTTTACACTGCTACTTTGCAACGTGAGGTGCAGCCCGCAGATAGCGGTGAGTTTCAAATCGTCGCTCATGCGCTTGGCATCGCACACCCGCCGGGCTACCCTCTGTTCAGCATACTCGCTTGGATTTTCGCACAGGCACCGCTGGGTTCTCTCTACGCACGCACTTCGTTTCTCTCCGCGCTCGCGTCAGCGTTCACTGTCGTATTCGTGGGCAGCGCTGTGCAGCGCGTGATCGCCCAGCGCAACAACGCATGGATCGCCAGCTTGCTTGGCGGCACGTTGGCTGCTTCGCTGCTTGCGCTAAGCACCACATTTTGGGCGCAAGCCACTACCACAAACATTCGCAGCCTGACAGCGTTGTTCGCTGCTCTCATGCTCTGGCTCTCGGCACGTGCAGCGACGCAACCTCATGCGTCTCAGTGGGTGGGGTTCGCGATCGTGTTTGGGCTCGGCGTCGGGCACCACCCATCGCTGGCATTCAGCGGGCTCGTGATCGGCGGCTTTCTTCTCGCCGGTCTGCTGCGCAGCCGCGCGCTCAACGCGCGCGCGTTTGCCACTGCTGCGATCGCGCTGCTGCTCACTCAGGCAGTGTGGATCTACTTGCCGCTGCGGGACCGCCCGGGCGTCCCTTTCGCGACGGGAGCGCTCAGCACAGCACAAGGCTTGATCAATCACATCTTGGCGCGCGGCTTCGCTGGCGACATGTTCGCCTTCGCCACGCCCGATGCGCTCCCCGATCGGCTAGCGCTCGCGCCTGGCTTGATGCGCTTCCAATTTGGCGAGGGGCTGAGCTGGGCAGCGCTCCTCGGGATCTTCCTCGCGCTGCTGCAACATTTGGCGCTCGCCAGCACGTGGACGCTTGCCCTGCTCGTGCACGCCTTTGTCACCCTCACTTACCGCGCGCCGCAAACTGTGGAATACGCCATGCCAGCTTGGGTGACGCTCAGCGCTGTGTTCGGGATTGGCTGGGGATCGCTCATGAGCCGGCAGCAAGCCTGGATGCGCCTCGTGGGCTGGATCGCCTGCGGCTTGCTCCTTGTGGTCGCGTGGGGAGAGGGATTTGCGCGGCTGCCCCACTACCTCGCTATCGCCCAAGACCGCAGCATGCATCAGCGCGCTGAGACGCTGCTGCGCGCCGTTCCGCCAGCGAGCGTCATTCTTGCGCAGTGGCACGAAGTCACGCCGCTGTGGGCGCTCCAACGCATCGAAGGCGTGCGCCCAGATGTCCTTGTGGAGTATGTGCCGCCCAGCGGCGCGCAGCCCTACGCCGAGACGTTCGTCCAACGCGCGGCTGCGTTCGCAGCGAGTCGTCCCACCTTCATCACCAGCTTTTTCGAGGAGGAGCTCACGCGCGCAAAGCTCTTCACGCGTCCGCTGCCGCACATCTCTGGCTGGCAGGTGAGCGCTCAGCCCTTCTCCACGACCTTTGGGCTAAGCATCGGCTTCGGCGAGCGCTGGGAAGTGCGCGCGTTGCTGAGCAACCCCAGCACGCGCATCGAAGCCGGCGCAGCCCTGCTCGTGGACGTGAGTTGGCGCGCGCTAGATCCACGCGCGGATGCTGAAGACGCGCTCACTGTGCGCCTCATGCGCCCTGATGGGCGCTTGGCTTCAAATGCCGACACGCGCTTGACGCCGACGCATGCAGGCTACGCAGCGAAACGTCTTGTGCTGGGCGTGCCGCTCGACCTGATGCCGGGTCGCTACGCAGTGCTGCTGGGCGTGTATCGCCAGACCGCTCGCGGCTTCGAGGCATACCGCAGCGACAACGGACGCGACTTTGAGCCTGTGGCTGTTGTCGAAGTCGTGCCTCAGCGCGAGCCGCTCCCCACGCAACGCTCGCTAGAGTTGAAACTCGGACCAGATGCGCCCACTTTGGTCGGCGTGGACTACGACACAGGCTTAAGCAATCAACTGCGCCTGTGGACGCATTGGCGGCTTGGCGAACAGGCGCATGAAGTGGTCGTGCGCGATGCACAAGGACGCCCCCTCGCGCCGCCGCGCCTTGTACCAGCGACGCCCACAACCGACGCGCCTGCTTTCGCTTCGATCCCCTTCGACCTTGCACCCGCTTCGGAGATATGGCTCGAAGGACGACGCCTTCCGCGCTTCTGGCAAGGCGAGCGCTTCGTGCCCTTTGGCAATCAGATCGTGCTGATCGGATCGAGCGCCCGGCGCACACCGCAGCGGCTCGTCGTGAGCGTCGAGTGGCTCGCTGCGCGCAACTTGACCAGCGACTACGTTGTCTCGGTGCGCGCTGAAAGCGAGGGCATCTACCGCATCCATGACGGCGTGCCCGCGCTAGGCGCCCTGCCGACGCTCAAGTGGATTCGCGGCGCGCGCGTGAGCGATCCCCACCCTCTGCCGCTAGAGGGTTACAGCGGCGCGCTGCGCTGCAGCGTGGTGGTGTATGAAAGCAGCACACGCTTCGTGCTCCCACTGCTCGACGAGCGTTACGAGGGCATTGTGACGCTGCCTTGTTAGTCTCGCCTGCGAAAGACGATGAACGGACCAATGTTCACCTCATACTGATAATTTGCTTCAACAAACGCGTAGAGCGGCGTGATGCGCTTGTAGTTTTCGATATGGCGCACGCCAAGCCAGGGGTAGTTGTCCTCGGTGAGGATGAAGTACTTGGGGCGGTTGCGCTGAATTGCCTCGAAGAACTGCTGTGCGAAGCGCGCGTTAGTGCGCGAGCCATGTGCTGGCGCCCACACATCCGCGAATGGGAAGCGCGTGGCGTTGGAGCGTTGCGTGAGCATATACACCCACGGCGCATCGGCGAACAAGCTGA
The DNA here is from genome assembly GCA_025057935.1 of Thermoflexales bacterium. Lineage (GTDB taxonomy): Bacteria > Chloroflexota > Anaerolineae > J036 > Brachytrichaceae > DRWP01. Next base: position 7,639 of record JANWUW010000049.1, on the reverse strand, counting down.
TCGCGTCGTCGGGTTGCGTGTGCTGCACAATGTAGTCGGCGAGGTAAAGCTGGATCGCCACGCGGCTCTCAAGGTGCATCTCGCGCAGCGACTTGCGCTGCACAACGACGTTGCTATATGTGTCCATCACCCAGGGCACCATGCGCAGCCCGAGCAACGCCACTGCTGCCGCCGCGCCGAGCGACGCTAGAGCGCCAAATGCGCGCGCAGGCAGCGCTGCGCCACGCAGCCAATGCCACGCAGCAGCCGCGCCTCCGCCGAACGCGATCGCCAACGTGGGATGCAAGATGGTGAAGTGATATTGCACGTACTTGGCTTGAATCACCACCACCGCCAACCCAGCGATGAACAAAGCTAGCAGATACACGTAACGCGCGCTGCCCTCGCCGAGCAAGGGACGCGCCCATTTCAACACGCCGACCCCGCTCACCAAGAACAGCAGCGGAAAGCCACCACCGAAGAAGATCCACTGAACAACGGTGGGCTTGTAATCCGCGGTGAGATCTGCGCCGTTGTCCACGAAGCGCCAAAGCATTTGCGCGATCTCCGGCGGCGTGCGCGGCGGGCCGAGCGGGAACAGCTCCAAGAACACCTCGAGCTGCTCCACCAACGCGGGGATTCCACCCACGAGGGCAAAGTAGCCCAGCACCAACGCGTTGATGCTCAGTGCGCCTGCAGCAAACACCGCGCCGAGGCTGAGCACAGCACGCAATTGTGGCGCACGCAGCCAACGCTGCACTAGCAGCCCCAAGCCAACGGCTGCGAGGAGCAGCCCGAACACATATTTGAACCACAGCAAGATGCCAGCGCTTACGCCACTCAGAAACGCCAGCGCACGCCGATCGCGCTGTGCCGCGAGCCAGCTCAGAAGCAGGCTGAGCGTCAGGAACAAGTTGGAAAACGTCTCAGCCTGGTTCATGGACCAGTAGTTGATGCCGGCGTAGATCAGCCAGTAGGCAACAGCAGCCGGCAATGCTGCCGCAGGTGCAAACAGCGCCCGCGCAGTAAGCCCGACGAGCACTGCCGTCAACGCTTGCCACGCTAGCGTGAACGCGTGCACGGCAACCGTGCTGTGGTGGATCGAGAGCGCTAGCGCATAGAGCACCATCACGCCTGGACCCTTGCTCTCGAAGCAGTCGCGGATTGGGACGCCGCCCTTGCGGATCACGTCGCCGCATGCGGCGTAAATGCCTTGGTCATGACCGAAGGGATACACGAGTTGCGGCGCGGCTAGCACCGCCAGCGCCGCAACCCCTGTGACCCCAAGCAATCCTTTTGCAACGCCCAACGGTTTCATCGCCGTGCGCGCGCCGACGCGCGAGCTGCCGGCTTAGCCTTGCGCTTCGCAGACTTCGCCCGCGCGGGGGTGTACACGTAGTCGCCGAGCGTCATGATCATCACGGCCTTTTGCACGTGCAAGCGATTCTCCGCTTGCTCGTACACCACGGACTGCGGTCCATCAATCACTGCATCGGTGACCTCCAAGCCACGGTCGGCAGGCAAGCAGTGCATGTAGATCGCGTCTGGCTTCGCCAAGCTCATGCGGCGCTCATCGCAAATCCAATCCTTGTAGCGCTTGCCAATTTCGGCACTCTCGTTGGGATCAGTGGTGGTGAGCAACGCGCCCCAAGACTTGGGATACACGGCGTCCGCGTCCTTGAACGCCTCATCCATGTCGTGGGTGATGGCAAACGAGCCGCCGCTGGCTTTGGCGTTTTCTTCGGCAATCTGCACGATCTCGGGCATGAGCCTGTATTCGGGCGGGTGCGCCAGCACCACATCCATGCCAAAACGCGTGAGCTGAATGATCAGCGACTGCGGCACGCTGATCGGCTTCTGGTAGCTCGCAGCATAAGCCCAGCTCACGGCGATCTTCTTGCCGCGCAGGTCTTTGCCCTTGTACTCGCGCAACGTCATCAGGTCAGCGAGGATTTGGAAGGGGTGATACACGTCGCACTGCATGTTGAGCACCGGCACAGGGCTGTGTTGCGCGACCTCATTGATGTAGCGATTGCCGAAGCCCCAATCGCACTGCCGAATGGCGATGCCGTTGAAGTAGCGGCCGAAGATCTGTCCAATCTCTTTCGCTGTGTCGCCGTGGGCGATCTGCGTGGTGTCGCTATCAATGAAGGCGGCGTGCCCGCCGAGCTGTGCCATGCCAGCCTCAAACGAGCCTCGGGTGCGCGTGCTAGTGAAGAAGAACAGCAGCGCGAGCGTCTTATCGCGCAGCATGAACTCCTTGCTGTGCGGCTTGCCGCTGCGATACTCCTTCTTCAGGCGCGCTGCAAGGTCGAGCACCGCCTCGACCTCTTCGATGGAGAAATCAAGATCGCTAATAAAGTCTCGACCGCGCAGATCAATCTTGCGTGACGGCATGGTGATTCACTCCTGATCCGAAAAGCGTTGCGCGCTGAATGTAGCACATTTCGTCGCTGCAGTTCGGGGCGCACGCCCCAGAGCGAATCTTGCGCGCCTACTGTGCGCTTCCGTCCCCTTGCGTTTGCCCTGCAAATCGGGTTTAATTCGCGTCGGGACATGGAGCACAGCTTCGTCCGAGCGGCTGAGGCGTTCGTCGTCGCTCTTGCGCTTTCGGCGATCACGTTGGGCGTTGGCTGGACGCAGAATCAGCCGCCTTCCCAAGCTGAAGTCACTCCCTTGCCTGCTCCCACGCTGCAGCCAAGCGACACAGCATCAAATGCTGCAGCGCTGCCAGCTCTCGAGACGCGTTCGGAAGCGCCATTGCTGACACCGCCCTCCGCCTCTCTTACTCCCGATCCAACGATTGCTCCCTCTCCCATACTCCAAGTGGAGGAGAGCGCGATCGGCGCTGGGGACGCGCCTTTGCTCCAGCAAGAGCCTGGCACGATTAACTTCTTGCTGCTCGGCATTGACGCAGCGGCAAACGCGCGCCTCGCGCGCACTGACACCATCATCATCGCCAGCATCTACCCCAACCGCCCGGCAGTGAGCTTGCTCTCCCTACCGCGCGACCTTCAAGTGCGCTTCCCCGACGGGCGCGCCGACCGCATCAACACGGTCTTCGAGATGGGCAACATCGAGGGCTACCCGGGCGGCGGCGCTGCCTATCTCAGCTTGGTGCTGCGCAAAAACTTCGGCATCCGCATTGACCATTACGTGCGCGTGAACTTTAGCGGCTTCGTCAAAGCGATTGACACGCTCGGCGGCGTCGAGGTGCTGGTCGAGTGCGAGCTGCACGACACCTTCCCCGACAAAGACTCGCCTACTGGCAAAAGCGATCTCGATCTCTACCCCGGCAAAGTGAAACTGAGCGGCAAACAAGCGCTGTGGTATGCGCGATCGCGCTGGAGCACCACTGACTTCGATCGCGCGCGCCGTCAGCAAAAGGTGATCCGCGCAGCGCTGCGCAAAGTGCGCGAAGGCAACTGGCTGCAAAACGCGCTCAGCCTTTACGCCGATTTGCGCGAGCACATTGAGACAAGCCTCAGCCCACACGACCTTCTGCCGCTGATAGACATCGCGCGTCGGCTCGACGATGCCGAGGTGAAGAGCCGCGTGCTCACGTGGCCCATCGTGCGATCCTACCGACGTGCAGACGGCGCGTCTGTCTTGTTGCCCACCGAGAAGACCCTCTCCTTCATCGCCGAGGCTTTAGCCCCGCCGGCGAGCAACCAGGCGCAAATGCGCCCCCCTGTCGAGGTGTACAACGCCACAGGCCGCGCCGACATGGAACTGGTTGCCGCAGAGCGGCTCATCTGGGAGGGCTTCAACGTTATCAGCTTGGGCACGCTCGATGAGCGCTTCCCGCGCACCCAGATCATCAACTACCTCACCACCAGCAAGGGATCGCCAATCCCGCGCCTCAAAACCATCTTCAACGTCGAAGACCACGATGTGATCGGGCAAGCTGATCCAAGCAGCCCAGCGGTCGCGCGCGTTGTCCTTGGCGAGAACTACGACTCATGCCCGAACACTGCGTTCGCAGCTGGCGAAGTGGCGCTGCCGGAGGCAGGTCGCTGAGCAGAGGCGCTTTCTCTTCCCAAAAGTTCCCTATACTTCTTGCTCCATGTTCGCCACACGCGTTGCGCGCTTGAGGCAGCGCTTGCACGAAGAGGGCTTCACGCATGCTGCGCTCGTGCCCGGCCCGAACTTGATGTACTTCTTCGGCTTGTCCATGCACCTCAGCGAACGCCCCATCGTCGTGCTGGTTGCCGTTGAGGATGAGCGCCCGCTGCTCATCGCGCCGTCGTTCGAGGTCGGCAAAGTCGAAGCAGCGACGCCAGCATTTGCGTGGCGCATTTACAGCTACCGCGACGGTCAACCCTACAGCACAGCGTTCCACGATGCGGCGCACGTGTTAGGCGGCGCGCACGCGCGCATTGTCGTCGAGCCAACGCGCCTGCGCGCGCTGGAATGGTCGCTGCTCACGCGCGCCTTGCCGCACGCCGAGCTGGCCGCCACTGAAGCCCCCTTCGCCGCGCTGCGCCAGATCAAAGACGCTCACGAGATCGCGTTGCTGCGCGAAGCAGCGCGCCGCGCCGACCAAGTGCTGGAAGCGCTGCTGCCCGAGCTGCGCCTGGGGCTGACCGAGAAACAAGTGGCGCGCAAGCTGCTGGGCTTGATCCTTGACGCTGAAAGCGATGGTATGCCGTTCGCGCCGCTTGTGCAGAGCGGCCCCACTGCCGCCAACCCACATGCCGAAGCAGGCGCGCGTGTGCTGCAGTGCGGCGACCTACTGCTGCTCGACTTCGGCGTGTGCGTACAGGGCTACGCCAGCGACATCACGCGCACAGTGGCGCTGGGCGAGCCGACCGCTGAGCTGCGCGCCGCCTACGAAGCAGTGAAGGCGGCAAACGCCGCAGCGCGCGCCATCGTTAAGCCCGGCTTGCCTGCGGAGGCTGTCGATCGCGCTGCGCGCGAGGTCATCGAGGCGGCTGGGTTCGGGCGATACTTTACCCATCGCACAGGCCACGGCTTAGGGCTCGAAGGCCACGAAGCGCCCTACATCGTCGAAGGCAACATCACACCGCTGCAGCCGGGCATGGTGTTCACCATCGAGCCAGGCATCTACCTGCCAGGCAAAGGCGGCGTGCGCATCGAGGACGACGTGGCGGTCACCGATCATGGCTGCGAAAGCCTGACAACGTCCTCGCGCGAGTTGGTTGTGCTCCCTTGCTAGCAGCTCCGAGGCGATCAGCACGATGCGCATCGGCGAATACGACTTGCTGATCATCTGGGGGTGGGAGTACGACGCGGACTTCGTGCAGCTTCTAATCCAAGCGTGCGCACGGCGCAATGTGCGCACGTTCGTGTGCGACCTCGATCGACTGGAGATGCTGCCACGCTGGCTAGAGCGCGGCGAGCTGCGCGCGCGTGCTGTGCTCGACCGCGTCTGGGATTGGGGCGACGAGTACATGCACCACGTGCCCGTTGTGCAGCGCCACATCCCGCACCGAGTGAACGAGTATGAGCTTGTGGAGCGCGCCTGGAACAAAGTGGCGATGCACATGACGGTGATCGCGCATGGCTTGCGCGCACCATATCTGATCGTTTTGCCTCCCTATGAGCAACAGCCCTTCCTCAACCCTCCAGACCTCACACCGCTGGGCGAGCGCTTCAGCGCGAAGCCAGCCCACGGCGGCGGCAGCGGCGTGCTGCAACCGCTCACGCGCTGGGCGGAAGTGCTCGAGCGCCGCAAGGAGTGGCCCGACGACGCCACCATCTTGCAAGCCTGGGTGGAGCCAAAAACGCTCGGCGCACGCAAACGACGAGCCTGGTTTCGCGTGTTCTACGCCTGCGGCAGCACGTTCCTGTGCTGGGCTGACGACCGCACACACGTTCACGAAGTAGTCACGCCAGAGGAAGAGCAGCGCTACCAGCTCAGCGTGCTGCGCGGCATGACACAGCAAATCGCTGGGTTGTGCGGCTTAAACCTTTTCTCCACTGAGATCGCGCTCGATCAACACAACCTCTGGCAGGTGTGCGACTACGTGAATGAGCCGTGCGACTATCGCTTGAAGTCGAAAACGCCCAACGGCGTTCCAGACGAGGTTGTGGCGGCAATTGCCGACCGCGTCGCAAGCTGGGTGGCACGCATAGCGCGGCGGAAGCTGCGCGCCGAGACCGCTCAGTAGCTCTGCTGTTCGCCCACAGGCGCGCCAAGCATGATCGCCACACCGGCAGAGGTGCCGATGCGGTTGGCTCCAGCCGCGATCATCGCCAGCGCGCTCTCGTAGGTGCGAATGCCACCCGCAGCTTTCACACCCATCGTCGGACCGACCACTGCCCGCATGAGACGCACGTCTTCCACTGTAGCTGCGCCGCCATTGAAGCCAGTGCATGTCTTCACGAAATCAGCGCCGGCTTCCTGCGCCAATCGGCACGCTATGCGCTTCTCCTCGTCAGTGAGGAGCGCCGTCTCGAGGATCACCTTGAGCACGCCGCCTTTCTTCTGATGACACACGCGCGCCACGCCAGCAATGTCGTCGCGCACGAAGTCAAGCAAGCCGCTTTTCAGCGCTCCGATGTTGATCACCATGTCGGCTTCGATCGCGCCAGCGTCGAAAGCTTGCTCTGCCTCGAACATCTTGACCAACGTAGTGGTCGCGCCGAGCGGAAAGCCTACCGTGACGCACACGTTCACGCCGCTGCCAGCGAGTTGCTCGACGCAGAGCTTCACCCAGCTTGCGTTCACGCAGACGGAGGCAAACTGATATCGCCGCGCTTCCTCGCAGAGCTGCAGGATTTGCGCGCGCGTCGCGTCAGGCTTGAGCAGCGTGTGGTCAATGTAGCGATTGAGCGGTTGTTGTAGCATGATGCGTCACTATACCCCCGCCGCTTCAGCAAGCGCAAACGCAAGGTGCGCCGCGCCGATCAAGCCGGCGCGCGTGTTCACGATCACCTTCGCTGGGATGCGCATCATCAGCGAGGAGAGGCGCCCCTTGTAGCGGAAGATGTTCATGAACGACTCGCGCTGCAGGAGAGGCAAGATGCGCGGCGGCAATCCCCCGCCAAAGTAGATGCCGCCAGTGGCGATGATTGTCAGCGCAAGGTTGCCCGCCTTGGCCGCCAGCACTGAAGTGAAGATCTCCAACACCTTGGCGCAGAGCGGATCGGGCGGATCGCAAAGCGCGTTAGCCACGATCACCGGCGTCGGATCAGCGGCTGCATTGAGCTGCTCAGCGACGTAGGGCGACTCGCGGTAGTAAGCACAGTCGCGCAAGAAGGCATACACGTTCGGGATGCCGCTGCCAGAGCACACGCGCTCATAGCTGGCACGCCCGAACTTGCGCTGTAGGTAGCGCAGCAATTCACTCTCCAGCTCATTCCCAGGCGCGAAATCTGCATGCCCGCCCTCCGAGGGGAAGGGATGGTAACGACCATCCACGCACACCAGAAATGCCTCGCCCAGGCCTGTGCCTGGTGCGATTACCCCAATTGGACCGCAGGGCGTTGGCGTCACGTCGTTGAGCGGCACGACGTCTTCCTCTCGCAGCAGCGGCACTGCGGTCGCCATTGCCTCAAGGTCGTTCACCAGACGCACGCGCGGCACGCCGAGCGTCTCCATTAACACCTCCTCGCGGATATTCCAGGGCAGATTGGTCACCTGGGCTGTGCCGCCGATCACGGGACCAGCGACGCCGAAAACCGCTGCCTGCAC
>JANWUW010000102.1 GCA_025057935.1 Thermoflexales bacterium | reverse complement strand
CTGACTGAGCGGCTGAACCAGCTCGCGGCGCGAGTGGACGAGCTGACTGAGCGGCTGAACCAGCTCACGGCGCGCGTGGACGAGCTGACTGAGCGGCTGAACCAGCTCACGGCGCGAGTGGACGAGCTGACTGAGCGGCTGAACCAGCTCACGGCGCGCGTGGACGAGCTGACCGAGCGGCTGAACCAGCTCACGGCGCGAGTGGACGAGCTGACTGAGCGGTTGAACCAGCTCACGGCGCGCGTGGATCAGCTTGCGGCGCGTGTGGATCAACTTGCCGTGCGCGTTGATCAGCTCGCGCAGCAGATGGAACGCATGCAGAGCGTGCTAGAGAGGCACACGCAGGATTTGGCAAAGCTGCGTGGAAAGTGGTTGGAGATGGAGTATCGCGACAAGGCTTACGCCTACTTCGGTGGCCTTGTGCGCAGGCCGCGTGTGATCTCGTTCAATGAGCTGTGGGACGAATTGGAAGCGAATTTGACGCGCGACGAACTGCGCTATCTGCTCGCGCTCGACCTCCTCGTGAAGGGGCAGTTGCCGAAAGATCAGGGAGGCGGCGACGTGTTGTTAGCTGTGGAGGTCTCGGCGACGATTGACGAGCGCGATGTGGAGCGCGTGGCGCAGCGCGCAGCATTGTTGCGCCGCGCGGTGGGGATGCGCGTTGTGCCCGTGGTTGCTGGAGAGCGACTCGATGAAAACATGGTGAAGGATTTGCCGCAGCGTCGCGGAGTTGTAGTGGTGCAAGACGGCAACGAAGCGGGCTGGGAGAGCGCCTTGAGTGCTGCGCTGTGACCTCATGGCTACAATCTCGGCGTGCCTCTTGCCCTTGTGCATGATTGGCTCAACCAGCTTGGCGGCGCAGAAGATGTTTTGCGCGTGCTCAAGCAGCTCTTCTCTCAGGCACCAATCTTCACCAGCATCTACGATCGCGCGCGCATGCCTGCGTCGTGGCAAGCGTGGGAGATCCACTCCACTTGGCTTGACCGCCTGCCGGGCATCCATCGCTATCACCAGCCCTACATGCCGCTGTTCGCGTGGGTGTGGGCGCATTACCGCTTGCCAGCCGAGTACGACTTAATCCTGAGCAACAAAAGCGCGTTTTGCATCGGTGTGCGCAGCGCCAACCCACAAGCGCGCCATGTGTGTTACTGCTTAACTCCTACGCGCTTCACTTACACCTTCGAGCATTACGCGCAGCGCGAACGCCTGCCGCCCGGCAGTCGCGCAATCCTTGCTGCGCTCAACGCTTATCTGCGGCGCTGGGAGACACAAGCTGCGCAACGGGTCACGCGCCTGATCGCCATTTCGCGCGCCGTCCAGGCACGCATCGCGCGCTTTTACCGTCGCGATGCTGCGGTGATCCACCCGCCAGTGGACATGCCACCGTGGTCGCCTGAAGAGAACGCGGACGAAGGCTTCTACCTCATTGCCTCGCGGCTGCTGCCTTACAAGCGCATTGATCTCGCAGTGCTCGCGTTTGGGCAACTGCGACGCCCTTTGTTCATCGCGGGCGAGGGTCGCGATCGCGCGCGCTTGGAGCGGCTTGCGGCGCAGCATGCGTCAGGGTGGGTGCGCTTTCTGGGGCGCGTGGATGAGGCGGAGCTGCACCGCTTGTTGCGCACTTGCCGCGCCTTCGTTTTCCCCGGCGAAGAAGACTTCGGCATCGCGCCTGTGCGTGCCATGGCATATGGCAAGCCAGTGGTTGCCTACGCTGCTGGTGGCGCGTTAGACACGGTAGTCGACGGCATAAGCGGCGTGCTGTTCGCTGAGCAAACGCCTGCGGCGCTCGCGGAGGCAGTGCAACGCGCGGATCGGGTAAGATTCGCGCCCGCCGAGATTCGCAGGCACGCGGAGCAATTCAGCACTGCGCGCTTCGCCGAAGCGCTCATGTGCGAGCTGGCAGCCCTGCGCTGAGGAGCAGCAATGCGTGCCTAAGCAACACCTGCCTATGGAAGCCTATTGCATCAAGTGTCGCGGCAAACACGCCTTGCTGAACCCGAAGCCGGTCTTCCTTGCCAACGGCACGCCGGCAGTTCAGGGGACGTGCGCAAATTGCGGCAACGACAAGGTCTACAAGATCGGGCGCACACCCGAGCATGACGCGCTCTCGCAGCCTGCGTCCGTGAGGCGCGCCTCATCGCGCGCCACGCTCGCCAAGGGCAGCGATGGTGATGGCGGCTCGAATGGCGAGATGACCCAGGCTAACGGCAAGGCAGATGGCAAGCCGCTGGTCATTGTCGAGTCGCCTACAAAGGCAAAGACCATTGGCAAGTTCCTCGGCAATCGCTTCCATGTTCAAGCCTCCATCGGTCACATCCGCGATCTGCCTAAGAATCGCCTCGGAGTGGACATTGAGCACGATTTCGAGCCGCACTACGTGATCCCTGCCGCCAAGAAAGACACAGTGAAGATGCTGAAGCAGCTTGCGCGGCAGGCACCCTCGGTTTGGCTCGCGACTGACCCTGATCGCGAAGGGGAAGCAATCTCGTGGCATCTGACCCATGTGCTCAAGCCGGAGATCGAGGGCAAGCCCGTGCATCGCGTGGAGTTCCACGAGATCACGCAAAAGGCGATTGAGCACGCTTTCGCTCATCCGCGCGGCATTGACCTGCGCGCCGTCAACGCCCAGCAAGCTCGGCGCATCCTTGATCGCCTAGTCGGCTACAAGTTGAGTCCACTGCTCAGCGACAAGCTGAGCTTGCGCGGATTGAGCGCTGGGCGTGTGCAGTCGGTGGCAGTGCGCCTTGTCGTTGAGCGCGAGCGCGAGATTCAAGCGTTTGTCCCCGAGGAGTACTGGACGCTTGAGGTCGACCTTGCTAAGCAAGAGGGGTTTGCTGGCGAGCCGCGCGTGTTTCGGGCGCGCTTGCACAAAATTGGCGGGCGCGACCCGGAGCTCAAAAGCCAGGCGGACGCGCAGCAGATCATGGACGCGCTGCAGGGTGCGCAGTTTGTTGTGGTGCGCGTCGAGCGCAAGGACCGCAGCCGACGCCCTGCGCCGCCCTTCATCACCAGCACATTGCAGCAAGAAGCCAGCCGAAAGCTCGGCTTCAACACGCGCCGCACGATGGCGGTGGCGCAGCAGCTCTACGAAGGCATTGACGTCGGCGAAGGCAACGTCGGCTTGATCACCTACATGCGCACCGATAGCGTCAATGTCGCTGCTAGCGCGCAGCAGGAAGCACGCGCGTTCATCAGCGAGCGCTTCGGCGACGCCTACCTGCCGCCCGCGCCACCGCAATACACCACACGCGCTAAGAACGCCCAAGAAGCGCATGAGGCGATCCGGCCCACCTCAGTGTTCCGCACGCCAGAGTCCATCAAGGCATACCTCGACCGCGATCAGTACCGCCTGTATGACTTGATCTGGAAGCGTTTCGTCGCTTCGCAAATGGCGAACGCGGTCTTCGACACTGTGGTGGTGGACATCGAAGCGCAGCCTGTTGATCCATCGCGCGTGCCTGTGCTTGCCAGCGACGCCGAGCCACCGCTCATCCCGGGCTATTGGTTCCGCGCGAGCGGCTCGGTGCTCAAGTTCCCTGGCTTCTTGCGCGTGTATGAGGAGGGGCGCGATGAAGGCGAGGTTGGCGAGGAAGAAGAGGAGGGTCATCGCCTGCCGCCTCTAAACGCACGTGAGCCGCTCTTGCTGGTGCAGTTTGTGCCAGAGCAACATTTCACCCAGCCGCCGCCACGGTACACCGAGGCGAGCTTGGTGAAGGCGCTGGAGGAGCACGGCATCGGACGCCCGAGCACCTACGCGACGATCATGACCACCATTCAGGCGCGCAACTACGTGCGCCGCGAAGGCAAACACCTTGTGCCCACTGAGTTGGGCTTTCTGGCGAACGACTTGCTCGTGAAGTACTTCCCGGAGTATGTGGACGTGGGGTTCACTGCCAAGATGGAGGAGGAGCTGGACGAGATCGAGAGCGGTGTGCGCGACTGGCGCCCCGTGTTGCGCGCGTTTTACGAGCCGTTTCGCCACGCTGTCGAGCACGCAGCGCATGCCATCACCAAAGCAGAGCGTAAGGTGGAGCTGACAGGCGAGCGTTGCCCACAATGCGGCGCGCCGCTTGCTTACAAACGCGGACGCTTCGGCACGTTCATCGGGTGCACCAACTTCCCAAATTGCCGCTATGTGTCGCCCGTGCCGCTGCCGGGCGTGAAATGCCCGAAGTGCGGAGGCGCTCTGGTGGAGCGTCGTGCGCGTAAAGGCAAGGGACGCGTCTTCTATGGCTGCACTAACTACCCGCAGTGCGACTTTGTGACGTGGAACAAGCCGTTGCCCATCCCCTGCCCTGACGGCTCCAGCGGGCTTGTGGTCGAAGCTGGCAAGGGCAAGGCGAAGTGCTTGGAGAGCGGGCTAGTGTTTGATTTGCCCGACGGGGAAAGCCACTGAGAAAGCCACTGAGGCGCGTCCGCCCGCGATCACGGCAGACGCAGCACGTCTTCAGCCGGCGCTTCACACACGTAGCGGCGGTAGGCGCGCGTCTCGGCGAGCAAGTAGCGCAGCACTTCGCGTTGCTTTGCTTCACCGAGGTGCCAGCGGATCACAGCACGCACTGTGTCCTCGCGCTGATTGATGCGCGCAGCCATGCGTGCGATCACGTCTGGGTCGTCGAGCGCGTCGCCTCGGCGCTGGGCGACCTTGATCATGCCCAGCACTTGCGTGATCACGCTCTGCGCTTCGTCTGCTGTCTCGTTCGCTGTGCACAGCAGCGCCACGTGTTGCGGCTCGGCGCGGCGCAGCATCTCAGCAAACTCGCGCGGCCCAGGCGGTGCGTCCCATACCACGAGCAGCGGGCGCTGCGTGAGTTGGGCACGCGAGTGCCAAGCCAGCGCTGATGGCAGATCGTGCGGGCGCTCCATGACGCTGCACACCTGCACGGCAGATGCGCCGTGAGCATCGAGCAGCGTGTGCAACGCCGCAAGGCGATCGGGGGCAGCGCGCAGATCAGTGATGAGGAATTGGGCGTTGAGCGCAGGCGTTGGCTCGCCGAAGCGCTGCTCGCCGTCGAATGTCAACGCATGTACCACAATCTGGGCATACGTGCGTTCGTTGAACCGCTCGCGGCGCAGCGTGAACAGCAGCGTGATCACGTGCTCAGGCTCAGGCAGGGGCATCTCGCTGCTGCGCCACCACAGCGCGCGGTTGATCGTGCCCTGCGCATCTTGTAGAAACAGAGCGCGGTGCTTGCCGTCAGCGCCAAGCGGCTCGGCGCGGACTAGGCGCAAGCCGTCTGTGCGCAGCAGGGGGCGCGGGTTGCCGGCGCCGAACGGCGCTAGTTGCTCGAGTTGATCCGCGAGCGCCAAGTTGACATCGCGCCACGCGACGGTGAAAACATGGGCCTGCGGCGCAGGTGTGCTGCCTTGGCTTGCTACATAGGCGCAGATCGCCTGGCGAAATGCAGCGATGTTCTCGCTGCGGATGCTGAAGCCTGCTGCCATGGGGTGTCCGCCGCTTTCCTCCAGAAGGTGCGCCTGTGCAGCGATTGCTGCGTGAATGTCCACGCCCTCCACGCTGCGCGCCGAGCCGCGCCCAATCTGCCCGGGCGGCGTGCTGATCAGGATCACTGGTTTACCGAGGCGACTCACCAGCGCCGATGCCGCAATGCCGATCAAGCCGACGTGCCAATTTGGCGAGCTCAGCACGATGACAGGCGCCTGCGCAAGTGCCGCGTCGCGCTGCAGCATCGCCAGCGCTTCTTCCTCAATGACGCTTTGCAATTGACGCCGCTGAAGGTTGAGCAGCTCCAACTCGCTGGCAATCGCCTCAGCCTCGACCTCGTCTTGCGTAGTGAGCAACGTCACGGCGCGATCTGCGGTGCTGAGTCGTCCTGCTGCGTTCAGCCGTGGTCCAAGCTGAAAGCCGATGACGTCCTCGTTGGCGTTGCTGAGCGTCACGCCTGCGCTGCGCGCCAGCGCCTGCAAGCCCACGCGCTGTGTGCGGCGCAGTTGTTCGAGCCCGCGTTGCAACAGGTAGCGCGTCTCGCCCTGTTGCCAAGCGACATCCGCGACGATGCCCAGCGCGACCAAATCCAGCAGCGGCGCTGCCTCCTTAGCGCCCAGCAGCGCTTCAACGAGTTTGTACGCCACGCCTACGCCGGGCAGGTGAATCAGCGGATGGTCTGAGGGCAGGCGCTTTGGATTCACCACTGCCTCTGCATCGGGCAAACGTAGCGCGCCGTCCTCGCGCACGGGATCATGGTGATCAGTGATCACGACGCGCAGCCCGAGCTGCTTGGCGAGTCGCACCGCCTCGAAGTCGCTCACACCGCAGTCGCACGTGAGCAGCACTGCTGCTCCTCTGGCGCGGACCGCGCGCAGTCCTTCCTCGTTCAAGCCATGACCGTGCTGCTGACGGCTGGGAAGGTAGAAGAACACATCACCGCCGAGAGCGCGCAAGCCGAGCAGCAGCACGCTGGTCGCGGTTTGTCCATCTACGTCGAAGTCGCCCCACACGCAAATCGTCGCTCGGTTCGCGATCGCTTCGCGCAGCACGGCGACAGCGCGATCCATATCTGGCAAAGCGAAGGGGCTTATGGGCACGTAGTGAGCTGGGTCGAGGAAGGCGCGCGCCTGCTCAGGGGTAGTGCAGCCGCGCGCGATGAGCACTGCAGCGACGAGAGGGTGCACGCCGAGCGCTGCTGCCAACGCCTCAGGCGTGGTTGCATGTACTTGCGTCAATGCTACGGGAGGAAATGCCTCAAGACACGATGACCATCACCTGATTTTGCTCAACGCTTTGCCCGGCTTGCACTTTCACAGCGCTGACGATGCCTTCGCGGGGCGACTTGAGCTCGTTTTGCATCTTCATGGACTCGAGGATCACCAGCACTTGACCCTTGTTCACCCGCTGACCTTCGCTCACAGGCACGGCGACCACTAAGCCGGGCATGGGCGATTTCAGCACGAACTCTCCGCTCGTGGGCGAGAATGCTCCCGCTGCCTCGGCGAGCCGCTTTGCGCGTTCGTCTACGACCTGCACGGTGTAGAGCACGCCGTTGATCAGCACGCGATACTCGCTTTCCCCTGCGCGCTCCACGAGCACGTCATACGATCGGTTGTCGAGCAGCAGCGAGTAGGAGCCGCCGTCGTCAATGGCGCGCAGGTCCACGTGTCGCAATACACCATCGAGCACAGCTGTGTCGTCGCGGTTGATGTCAATGACGAAAGTTCGGTCGCCGACGGTGGTGAGATACTTCATGGGCAGGGGAGAAGTATAGCGAGGGCGGCGGGAGGGCAGGGCGTGGCAGAGCAGCCAACAGGCGCAAAGCTTCATGCCACAAGCTACAATCTGCATGCAATCCTGCATCACCCGAGAAGAGGATCGCACATGACAACGGAAGCCGTCAAGCTGCCGCGCGTGATTGCCGCTATTCACCTCCTCCCATCGCGCGAGTCGTTCCGCCCTGACGCACAGCCACTGAGCAAGATCATCGAGCACGCCCTGATTCACGCGCAGATTGCCTACGACGGTGGCGTGCGCGCGTTCTACTTCCAGGACGTGAACGACACCCCCGTAGCGCCGCACGTCAATGAGCACACCATCTCGCACATGATCGCCGTGGGGCGAGAGCTGCGCCGCGCCTTTCCAGATGTGGCGCTGGGCGTTTGCTTGATGCAGAACGACGGCAAGGCGCCTCTGGAGATCGCGCACGCCATTGACGCGCAGTTTGTGCGCATCAAGGTGTACGTCGGCGCCATGGTGAAAGCGGAGGGCATCGTGCAGGGCTGCGCCTACGATGCGATTCGCACGCGGCACCACCTCAACGCTGAGCACATCAAGATTCTGGCAGACGTGTACGATCGCCTTGGCGCGCCGCTCGGCGACATCCCGCTGCCGGAGATGTGTCGCCAAGCGGTGGAGTTCGGGCGCGCCGACGCCATCATCCTCACCGGCCGGACCCCCGAGCAGTCGATCCGCATGTTCGACGAAGTGCGCCCGCTTAAGTTGCCTGTGCCGCTCATCCTCGGCGGTGGTGTCTCTGTGCAGGCGATGAAGTACTTTGCGAACCGCGCCGATCACTTCATCGTGCACGCGGCGTTTGTGCGCCGCGGCTTGCCGCCACGCAATGGTGTGCCGGTGGAGTGGGACGTGGAGCGCGTGCGCGAGATCGTTGCCCTCGCCGGTTGATTCAGCCTGCGCGCCGTGGCTGAGGTGCTGTGCTGCGGCGGCTTGCGCGTGGATTACCTGATCACCGCGCGCGGCGAGCCGCACCTCGGCGAGATGGGCGGCAACGCCCTCTACGCGGCATGCGGGGCGCGTTTGTGGTCAGAGTCGGTCGGCGTGCTTGCGCGCGCTGGCGCCAACTATCCCGCTGCGTGGCTGGCGACACTCGCTGCGCGGGGGTTCGATGTGCGCGGCGTGCGTCGGCTTCCCTACGCCTGCGACCACCGCACGTTCTACGCCTATCTCGACGATAACACGCGCGACGACACTAACCCGGATGCGCACTTCGCGCGCTGGGGTTTGCCGCTCCCCGAAGCGCTGCAGGGCTACGTGCACTCCACGCCGGGGCAAGATGACCCGCACCACTACGAGCCGCTTGCGGTGCGCCCAGAAGATCTCGAGCACTACCTCGCCGTTGCAGAGCTGGTGCCACACGTGCTGCACATCGCGCCGATCAGCATTCGCACGCAGCAACACCTGCCCAAAGCCGCGCGCGCCGCAGGCATCGCGCTGATCAGCGTTGACCCCGGCGAGCGCGCCATGCGCCCAGCGCTGCGCAGCTTTGTGGAAGAGGTGCTTGCTGAGGCAGACGCCTTCTTGCCAAGTTGGCAGGAGGTGCAGACGTTCTTCGGAGCGAATCCACCCGGGGACGTGCTGCGCTGTGCGCGCTGGTTCGCTGAGCGTGGACCGCGCCTAGTGGTGATCAAGCTGGGCAGCGCGGGCGCGGTTGCGTACGACCATCGGCACAAACGTGCGTGGCAATTGCCCGCCGTGCCGACCACTGTTGTGGATGTGACCGGCGCAGGCGATGCTTTCTGCGGCGGCTTTGCCGCTGCGCTTGCCCGTGACGATGATGTACTTCAGGCGGCGATCTGCGGCGCGGTCTCGGCTTCGTTTGCCGTGGAAGGGTACAGCCCGCTGGCGGTCCTGCGCGCGAGCGCCGCCGAAAAGCAGCACCGACAACGCTGGCTCGTTGAAAATGCGCGCGCCCTGAGCTGATCAGCGCGCAAAGTGGACGCGTTGCGTTATGCTGCTGGGCAGTACTGTTGATCATGCGCTGCGCTATTGTCTCGGATTCCACCTGTGATGTCCCGCTCGAGGTCGTGCAGCGATACGGCATCGGCATCGCGCCGGCGATCATCGAAGTGGACGGGCAAACTTTCCTTGACGATGTGCGTTTCAGCCGCGAGCAGTTTTACATCGATCTCCCGTCGTTCCGCACATTCCCAAAGACCGCAGCCGCCTCGCCGGAGACGTTCGCGGAGCTATATCGCAAAGCAGGCGCGCCGGAGGTGATCTCGATTCACCTCTCGCAGCGCTTGAGTGGCATGTACAACAGCGCGCGCCTTGCTGCCGAGATGGTAGGCGATGCGGTGCATGTGCACGTCTTCGATTCGCAATCCATCTCGATGGGCACAGGTTGGCTGGTGGTTGAGGCGGCGGAAATGGCAGCTCGGGGGGCTAGCGCGGCTGAGATTTTGACACGCCTCACTGTGCTTCGCAGTCATACGCGCGTGTATGCGCTGCTCGATACGCTGAAGTATTTGCACAAGAGCGGGCGCGTCGGCGCGCTCACAGCAGGGTTGGGCGAGATGCTCCAGATCAAGCCGCTCATCGCCGTGAAAGACGGAGAAGTGCATCTGCTCGAGCGTGTGCGCCTCAAGTCGCGCGGCGTGGAGCGGTTGGTCGCGCTGGTGAAGCAGCATCTGCGCGTTGCGCGCCTAGCAGTGCTCTACACAGGTCCGCGGTCGGATGAGGACTTAGCGATGCTCCAAGCGCAGTGGCAGGCGCAAGTGCCAATTGAGATGCAGTGGGTGCAGCTTGTCACGCCGACCATTGGCGCACACCTTGGTCCGCGCGGTTTGGGCGCAGCGCTGTTGCTGGACGAAGCCTGAGCTCGACGAGTTGCTTCGCGGCGTTGCCTACAATCGCCAACGTATGTCTCAGAGTGACCCGATGATCACCGTTACGCTGCGCATTCGCCGCACCGCGGGCAACTACACGCTGCACACCGTCTCTGTGCCTGAGGGGAGCTATGTGATTGATGCTATCGAGCGCGTGTTTGCCCAGCCTGATTCGCGCCTAGTATGGCGCCACGCCTGCCATCACGCCTCGTGCGGTTCGTGTGGCTTGCGCATCAACGGGCGCGAGTGCTTGCCGTGCATCACGCCGTTGAGCGAGTACGACCTCAGCCGCCCAATCACTCTTGAACCGCTCGATCACTTCCCACAGATTGCCGACCTCGTGGTGGATTTCTCGCCGTTTTATGAGCGCATGCAGGCGATTGGTATGCCGCTCATCCGCGAAGATGAGACGCGCCCGGAGGGCGTGCCGATGCCCCTCTTGCGCTTTGAGAACTGCATCGAATGCGGATTGTGCGTCTCTGCCTGCCCTGCAATGCGGAACGGCAGGTTCCTTGGGCCGGCAGCGCTGGCTGCAGCCGAACGGCTGTTGGAAGAACCGCGTGGGGCTGATCGCGACCGCGTGCGCGCCCTAGTGGATACGCAAGATGGCGTATGGGGGTGTCGCTCGTCGTATCAGTGCACTGCAGTGTGCCCAATGGGTGTTGACCCTGCCGGCAGCATCATCCGCTTGCGCGCGCGGCTGCTTCAGCAAGCGTAGGAGCAGAAGGGCGATCCCGCTCCTACGCTTGCGCTTCAGACCACGAAGTTAATCAACCGCCCTTTCACGTAGTGCACTTGCTTCGGCTGCCCGCCGTTGAGGAACTTCTTCACGGAGGGCGACTCGAGCGCGCGCGCCTTGATGGTTTCCTCATCGGCGTCGGCGGGCACCACAAGACGGTCGCGCACCTTGCCGTTCACTTGCACGACGATGGTGATCTCCTCTTCTTTGGCGGCTTCGAGGTCGGCTTGAGGCCAGGGCTGCATGGTGATGCTGTAAGGCTTGCCCAAACGATGCCACAACTCCTCTGCGATGTGCGGCGCGATCGGCGCGAGCAAGCGCAGCAAGATGTCCACAGCCTCGTCCCACTCTGGTGTGCCGTGCAAGCCGGCGTCGCGCGCTTTGTAAAGCGCGTTGGTGAACTCCATCATTGCGGCGACAATGGTGTTGAACGAGAAGGCATGGAGGTCGCGCTCGTAGCGCAAAATGGTTTGGTGGGCTATGCGGCGCAACTCGCGCGCCGTCATGTGCGTGGGCGCGCCTTTGTCTACTTCGGGATAAAGCACGATGCGCCAGATGCGATCCAGCCAGCGGCGCACACCAGGCACGCCCTGCGTGTTCCACGGCACGGTTTGCTCAAAGTCGCTGATGAACAATTCGTAGCCGCGCAACGCGTCAGCGCCGTGCTCGGCGATCACCTCGTCGGGCGTGATCACATTGCCTTTTGACTTGCTCATCTTTTCGTAGTACTCGCGCCCAGTGCGGGGGTCAACCTTCTTCTCTGGTGCGAGGATCAAACCTTGGTTGCGCAGTGCTTTAAACGGCTCATTGAACTTGACCACGCCGAGGTCGTAGAGCACCTTGGTCCACATCCGCGAATACAGCAAGTGGAGCACGGCGTGTTCTGCACCGCCCACGTAGAGGTCTACGGGCAGCCAGTAATCGATCTCCCTGGGGTCGCCGATGGCTTTGTCATTGTGAGGGTCAGCAAAGCGGATGTAATACCACGACGAGCATGCCCACGTCGCCATCGTGTCGGTCTCGCGTCGCCCGTTGGGCGCGTTGACGAACTCGGGGATGCTCTCCAGTGGTGATTCGCCGTTTGGTCCTGGCTCGTAGGATTGCACGCGCGGCAGCAGCAGCGGCAGCTCATCCTCGCGGAGGGGTACTGGTCCGTCCTCGGTGTGCACGATGGGGATGGGGGTGCCCCAGTAGCGTTGGCGGCTGATTAGCCAGGGGCGAATCTTGTAGTTCACGCGGCGCTTGCCAATGCCTTGCTGTCGGCAATACTCGATCGCCGCGCGGATGGCGGCTTTGCCATCCTCGCCGCTGGTTTGCCCCGTCAGCGGTCCGCTGTTCACCATCGTGCCAAGCTTGTCCTCGTAGGCGCGCTCCATGGTCGCAGGGTCGAGGACGCGGTCAGGCGGCTGAATGACGACGCGGATCGGCAAGCCAAACTTGCGCGCGAACTCGAAGTCGCGCTGGTCGTGTGCTGGCACCGCCATGATCGCGCCTGTGCCATAGCTCATCAGCACGTAGTCGGCGATCCAGATCGGGATGTGCTCCCCGTTGACGGGGTTAATGGCATAGGCGCCTGTGAAGACGCCAGTTTTCTCCTTGTTCTCGGCAGTGCGCTGTTCCTCGGTTTCTCCTTTGGCGAAGGCGATGTAGCGCTCGACTGCGTCGCGTTGCTCTGGCGTGGTGATTTCGGGCACGAGCGGGTGCTCAGGCGAGAGCACCATGAATGTTGCACCCCACAAGGTATCTGGGCGCGTGGTGAAGATGGGGATCGGCTGACCGCTGCCAGCGACGCGGAAGATCACCTCAGCGCCTTCAGACTTGCCGATCCAGTTGCGCTGCATGGTGACAATGCGCTCCGGCCAGTCCACGGTGTCGAGGTCGTTGATCAACCGCTCTGCGTAGGCAGTGATGCGGAAGAACCACTGCTTGAGCGTGCGCTTGATCACCAACGCGCCGCTGCGCCATGCACGCCCATCGATCACTTCTTCGTCGGCGACCACCACCTTATCCACAGGGTCCCAGTTCACTACGCTCTCAGCCTGAAAGGCGAGGCGGAAGTTGTTGAGGTAATCGTTTTGCTGGCGGCGGCTCATGGCGCGCCACTGCTCAGCAGTGATGACAGGCGTGCCTTTGGTGACAATACCCACGTGCTCGGGGTGCTCGTCAATGTAGTCGAAGATCGCCTTAGAGCCGCGCTCGGCAAGCTCGGCTTCCAGCTCGGCGATAGGGCATGCTTTGTCCTTGCGCGGGTCGTACCAGGCGTTGAAGAGCTGCAAGAAGATCCACTGCGTCCAGCGGTAATACTCCGGATGCGCGCTGTTGATCAGACGTGACCAGTCATAGCTCAAGCCCATGAGCTTGAACTGGCGCACGTAGTTCGCGGAGTAGCGCTCGTTCAGCTCATGGGGATCCACCTTGAGCTTAATAGCGGCATTCTCAGTGGGCAAGCCGAAAGCGTCGAAGCCCATGGGATGAAGGACGTTGTAGCCCTTCATGCGGTAGTAGCGCGCAATCACGTCGGTTGGCACATAGTTGCGCGCATGACCCACTGACATGCCCTCGCCAGAGGGGTAGGGGTAAAAGTCAAGCACGTAGTATTTGGGCTTGTCGCACGCTGGCGCGGTGCGATAGAGCTGATCCGCTTCCCAACGCGCTTGCCATTTTGGTTCGATCTCTTGTGGGTTGTAACGGTCCATAGGCGATCTCACCTTGCAACCAAAAAGCCCACTCATCCGCTCAGGGACGAGTGGGCCCCGTGGTACCACCCTGATTTGCCGCCATGCAGTGGCAGCCTCGTTGCTGCGCGATAACGGGCGCACCCGTGTCGTTCACGCTCGCGGACGAGTTCAGCCTAACGCGCTCCCCGTGGGCGCCGTGCCAGGCTCGCACCGTTCTCCTGACTCGCTGCAGGGATGGCTTACTACTTCCGGTCGTCGCTGTCGTGTTGTTCTGCTGGAGTGGACCAGAGGGGACTCGAACCCCTGACCTTCTCAATGCCATTGAGACGCGCTCCCAACTGCGCCACTGGCCCAGTCGCAACTGTGATTATACAAGATTCGCGTCTTGCGTGAACGCATCACGAGGCGAGCAAAGCAGGAGCGCCATTATCCTTGCACGGACAAGGAATTCAAAAGTGCGCGCGCAACTTGTGGTAACATTGTTCGCGTTGCAGGCGGCCCCTTCGTCTAGTGGTCCAGGACAGAGCCCTCTCAAGGCTCAAACACGGGTTCGAATCCCGTAGGGGTCATAGGGGTCAAGGGAGTTAAGCGCGCCGCACTTCGTCTTTGATCTCACCGTCTGCGACGGTGACTGCGCGTGTGACGCGCCGCGCCAAGTCTTGATCATGGGTGACCATTACGATTGTCTTGCCTTCTTCGACGAGGCGCGTGAAGAGATCGAAGATCGCGTTTGCCGTCTTTGAGTCGAGGTTGCCTGTTGGCTCGTCGGCAACGATGATGGGCGGGTCGTTTGCTAAGGCGCGCGCGATCGCCACGCGCTGTTGCTGCCCGCCAGAGACTGCGCTTGGGAGCTTGTGCGCGTGATCAGCCATGCCGACGTGCTCGAGCAGTTGCATGGCGCGCTCGTAGCGCTCGCGGCGGGGGAAGGTGTTGCAGAAGTCCATCGGCAACATCACGTTCTCTACCAACGTGAGCGTCGGCAAAAGCTGAAAGAACTGAAAGATCACCCCTACATGCTTGCCGCGCCACACAGCCATCTCGCCTTCACTGAGGCGGTGCACTGCGGTGTCGCCGACGTAGATCTCACCAGCAGTGGGACGATCGATGCCGGTGATCATGTTGATCAGCGTGGATTTGCCGCTGCCGCTCTTGCCGATGATGGCTACGAACTCGTGCGTGTCCACACACAAGTTGATGCCCTTGAGCGCGTGGTAGCGCCCCGCGGGCGTCTCGTACACCTTCACCACGTTGCGCAGCTCGATCAAATGGCAGTTGCCATGCGTGTAAGGATTGGCGCACTGTGGTTCAGCGGCGTAGACGCGAGGCGCGGCGCGAAGCGCCGGCGCAGCGCGGAAGAACAGCGGGCGAAGCGCGCTGATCATGGTGCGCGAATGGTAACGAGCGCGCTTCGCGGAATACCCTTCGCTTAAGAAGCTCTCACGAAACACAAAAGCCCTGCCCTTACATGCAGGGCAGGGCTTCCTCGCTGAGATGCGCTCGGAGCGGTCAGCGCGACATGAAATAGTAGTCGAGGAAGTATACCGGGTTGTAGATCACGTCCTTCAGCTTCGCCGAGGCGACGATTTGCACCTTGGGCTGGATCAAGCCGATGAACACTGCGTCATCGAGAATGATCTCCTGCACCTTGCGATACATCTCGGCGCGCTTGGCGGCATCGGTGGTCTTCGCTGCGTCGAGCGCGAGTTTCTCCGCCTCCTTGTTCACGTAGTACACGCGCTTAGCAGCAGAGGCACCTTCGACAGCGAATGCCGGTGCCCAGCCGTGTGGGTCGAGGAAGTCTGGCGTCCAGTCAGCAACGGTCGCCGCGAGCTTGCCGCCACGGTAGTCGGCGCGCCAAGTAGTGGCGTCGCGCGGCTCAAGGTTGAGCTTGATGCCCACCTCAGCGAGATCCTCTTGTAGCTTCGCCACCAGCGTGTCCGCGAGGATCACATTGCTCAGCTTGCGCTCGCCGGGATAGACCATCGTAAGCTCGAAGCCGTTCTCGTAGCCGGCTTCCTTCAGCAGCGCTTTTGCTTTCTCCACGTCGCGCTTAGGTGCCAGTGCTGGGTCAGTGCCGAGCAGACCTAGCGGGATGATCGTCGGCAGTTGCAGCGCGGTGCCGCCGAGCAAGCCGTTGATGATGCCGTCGTAGTCAATGGCGAACTTGATCGCTTGGCGTACGCGCTTATCTGCCAGCGGCTTGGAAAGCTCAGCGTTTGTGGTCAGCGCCAGATAGGTCATATCGAGTGTGTTGCCCACAATGATCTGAAAGTCGGCGTTGCCTTGCAGGCGCTTAATGGCATCCACATCGAGCCCGACGGCAATGTCAATGTCGCCACGCTCGAGCGCTTGCTGGCGCGCTGCGTCATCGGGGATCTCGCGGAAGATGATGCGGTCGAAGGGGACGTTGCCGCGCCAGTAGTTGGGGTTGCGCTCCAGCACCACTTGCTCGCCGCGCTTCCACTCTTTCAAGATGTAGGGACCAGTGCCAGCGGAGTTGCTGTCGAGCCAGTCGGTGGCTTTGTCAGCTTCCTTGGCGTTATCCGCGTCGGTGCCGCCTTTTTCGCGCACGACCTTGGAGTCCACCACGGCGAAGTTCGGCGAGACCAACATCGCCAAGAAGGCAGCATTGGGCTCTTTCAGCGTGATCTTCACTGTGCGCTCGTCGGCGGCTTCGATCGAGGCGACGTGATCATTGAACAACCAAGCAGGGTTGTCCTGCAAGTTCCCCAGCCGCTTGAACGAGAACACCACGTCCTCAGCGGTGAGCGGGTTGCCGCTGGCGAACTTCACGTCGCTGCGCAGCTTGAAGGTGTATACCAGCGCATCCTCGGAGACCTCGAAGGATTCGGCAAGCAGCGGCTCCACGCGGTCGATCGTTTTGCCTTTATCGGGCAACGTCACCAGCGTCTCGTAAGTGGCGCGCATAATCTGCGGTGGGGTGATCTCATATTGCCGGTGCGGATCGAGGGTGCGCGTGTCGGCTTTGGGCAAACCTACCACGAGCACGTTGGCTGCTTGGGGCGGCTGCGTTGGCTGCTCTGCGGGAGGCTGTGGCGTTGGTTGGGCGGCTGGGGGTTGCTCTGCCGGCTGCTGCGGCGCAGGCTGTTGCGGCGCGGGCGTGGCTTGAGGCACTGCACAGGCTGCCAGCGCCAAGCTCAGCGCGAGGATAAGACTTGAAGGGCGAATCGTTTTGTTGGACATTGTTCACCTCCAATGCGTGAATCTTACCCAAGCCGCGATGCGCCGAATGTCCAAAGATTGCTCAACTTCGGAAGCGGCGGCGCGCGATGGCAAACAGAGCGTGCGCTGTAGCGTCGAGGTCGTAGGTTGGGTTTGCCCGCCGCAGTTGCTCGGCGAGCGCGCTGGGGATAGCGGTGAACCCACGCAAGGCACCGCAGATCGCGCATGCGATCGCGCCGATGGTGTCGGCGTCGCCAGAGAGTGCTGCGGCGAGCACTGCTGCATGATAAGGCTCGCCCCCTGCTAACACAACGATGCCGAAAGCGGCAGGCACGGACTCGCTAGCGAGCATGGAGTTGCCGACCACGTCGGCGAGCGCTTGAAGTTGGGCTGCTTCTCCGCTCGCAGCTTGTTCTGCGACAAGGCGCACCGCGAGGGCGATGCGATGGGGCACCGAGGCTCCGAACCACGCCGCGCCGTATTGCTCGCCGATGCGCGCGGACTCAATAGCAGCTTGCACAACGTGCGAAAGATCAGCCTCGGGCGCGAGCGCCTGTGCCACAGCGCCAGCCACAGCGGCGGCGGCTGCACAGGCTTGGCGCGTGTTGTGCGTCGGCAGCGCGCTCAGCGCAGCTTCGCGCGCTGCGGCTTCAACGTCGCTAGGATGGATCAAGCCCACGACGGATGCGCGCATTGCTGCGCCGTTAGTGTCACCGCCTAAGCCGGTCTGGGACAGCGGCTCACCAGCGCGCATGCGCTGCACAGCGCGGCGCGTGCTTGGTCCGATGAAGGCGCAGTGGTCGCCGTCCACTGCGTCGTACCACGCCATGATCGCGCGCGCAGCGATCTCGGCATTGAGCGCCCCTTCGTGTTCGACGATCGCGCGCGCGAGGTAGAGCGCTTGCTCCGTGTCGTCGGTGAATTGCCCCGCACGCAGCCCAGCGTGCACGGGGTGATCTGCTGGCGGCGCGAGGAAGGTTGTGATGCGCCCAAAGCGAGCGCGCGTGCGCTCCGGCGTCTCCAGCGCCGGCGTGCAAAACGCATCGCCGAGCGCTTGACCGAAGACGCCGCCGCGCACGCGTTCGAGAAGCGCCGCGTCGTCGAGCATGAACCGAAAGGGTATGATACCCGCGCAACGCACACCATCGAGGATGAAAGCCTATGCCCATCACAGTCTTGCTTGGCGTGCAGTGGGGCGACGAAGGCAAAGGGCGCATCACAGATGCGCTCGCAGCCGAGGCTGATCTCGTCGCACGTTACAACGGCGGAGACAATGCGGGTCACTCGATCACCATTGGGCGCGCCGTGGTTCGGCTGCACCTCGTGCCCTCTGGCATCTTTCACGAGCGCTGCCTCAACGTGATCGGCAACGGGACGGTGGTGAATCCCCTGAACCTGCGCAAGGAGATTGAGGAGATACGCGCGGCTGGGATCGAGGTCTCGCCCCGACGCCTGCGCATCAGCCGCGCGGCGCATGTGATTTTGCCTGGTCACCTTGCCTTGGATGCAGCGCGCGAGGCTCAAGGCGGCATCGGCACCACGCAGCGCGGCATAGGTCCTGCTTACAGCGACAAAGCCGCGCGCCTCGGTGTGCGCGCCGGCGTCATGGAGGACCCCAAGGCATTCGCCGACGCCGTGCGCGCTCATACCGAGCGCGTAAACCGCCTGCTCGTGCACGAATTCAACCGCCCTCCTCTGGACGTCGAGGCGTCAGCGTCGGCTTATGCCGAGGCGGCGACACACCTGCGCGCTTACCTTGACGACACAACGCAGGTGCTGCGCGAAGCGCTGCGCGCAGGCAAGCACGTGCTCGCGGAGGGCGCCCAAGCCGCGCTGCTCGACATCGACCACGGAACGTATCCTTTCGTCACCGCCTCCAATCCCACCATCGGCGGCGTGATGATCGGCTTAGGCGTGCCGCCTCAGGCGATCACGCGCGTGATTGGGGTGGCGAAGGCGTTCACCACGCGCGTGGGCAGCGGGCCGTTCGTCACGGAAGTGCACGGCGACTTGGCGTTGCGGCTGCGCGGCACTGGCGCGAACCCATGGGACGAATACGGCGCGACAACGGGTCGTCCGCGGCGTGTGGGCTGGTTGGACGCTGTGGCGCTGCGCTACGCCGTCTGGATCAACGGTGTGACTGAGCTGGCGCTGACCAAACTGGATGTGCTCAGCGGTTTGTCCACTGTCAATGTGTGCGTAGCGTATCGCTATCGCGGTCGAACCCTAGAGGACTTTCCGCAGGACACGTCCATCTTGAACGCTTGCGAGCCGATCTACGAGACGATGCCCGGCTGGGATGAAGACATTCGCGGAGTGCGCGCTTGGGAAGCGCTGCCCGCAAACGCGCGCGCTTTCGTGCAGCGTGTAGCACAACTCGCCGGTGTTCCGGTGCGGTTGCTTAGCACAGGTCCAGAGCGCGCGCAGCTCTTGCAGCTCGACGGCGTACAATCATGATTGCTTGCTTGCGCGCTTGGCGCAGCTTCGTGTAGCATGTAGAACGCTTGTTCAAAGCCTGGAGGTCAGCAACGCATGCCACCCGCAGACGGTAACAAGAAGAAGGCGCTCGACATCGCGCTAGCGTCCATCATCAAGGCGCATGGTGAGGGCGCGGTGATGCGCCTGGGCGAAGCCTCGCGCTTGCAAGTGGACGTGATCCCCACCGGCAGCTTGGCGTTGGACATCGCCATCGGCGTCGGCGGCATCCCGCGCGGTCGCATCACTGAGATCTACGGCCCTGAGTCGTCGGGCAAGACCACGATCTGTTTGCACGTCGTGGCGCAAGCGCAAAAACGCGGGGGCATGGCAGCCTACATTGACATGGAGCACGCGCTCGACCCTGCCTACGCTGCGCGCTGCGGCGTCAACATCGAAGAGTTGCTGATCTCCCAGCCCGACACCGGCGAGCAAGCTTTCGACATCGCCGAACAGCTTATCCGCTCCAACGCCATTGATGTGGTGGTGATTGACTCGGTGGCTGCGCTCGTGCCCAAGGCAGAGATCGAGGGCGAGATCACCGATCTGCAGCCCGGCGTGCAGGCGCGGCTGATGAGCAAAGCGCTGCGCCGCCTCGCAGGCGTGATCAAGCAGACCAACACCGCGGTGATCTTCACCAATCAGTTGCGCCAGAAGATCGGTGTGATGTTTGGCAACCCCGAGACCACCACCGGCGGCATGGCGCTGAAGTTTTACGCCTCGTTGCGGCTCGACGTGCGCCGTGTGAATGCCATCAAGAGCGGCGGCGAAGTGATCGGCAGCTTGACGCGCGTGCGCGTCACCAAAAACAAGGTCGCCCCACCCTTTCGCGAGTGTCAATTTGAAATCCTCTACAACGAGGGCATCAGCACGCTCGGCGATTTGCTCGATGTCGCGATCGGTATGAACTTGATCGAGAAGCGCGGCACATTCTTCCTGTATGAGGGCAACCGCATTGGGCAGGGGCGCGA
Organism: Thermoflexales bacterium; assembly: GCA_025057935.1. Lineage (GTDB taxonomy): Bacteria > Chloroflexota > Anaerolineae > J036 > Brachytrichaceae > DRWP01. The sequence goes on along the minus strand of JANWUW010000102.1, from coordinate 19,463 downwards.
GAACGCCAAAGCATTCCTGCGCGAGCATCCAGAGGTTGCTGAGGCTATCGAGAAGCAGATCCGCACTGCGATCGCCAGCGGTGCAGCCGAGAAATTCGCCACGCCGACGCGCCCAGAACCTGGCGAGGACGACGGCGAGGAGCCGTTAGATTAGATGTGTAGCTGCTGAGCGCGCACTGCCTGTGTGGCGATGGAGGGGGCCACATTGCTCCCCTCTGCATGTCAGTAGCGCAGGATCAGCGCGATGCGTCCGTGTTGGCTCAGCGAGCCGTCAGGCACGAAGATCACGCGCCCGTTGTGCTTAAGTACAGTCTCGATCACGTCGTCAACAGCATCGTCCAGCACGTCGGGCGCGGTGGCATCCTCAGCAGGGATGAGGTGGTAGCCCTCGGCATCAATGCGCGCGGGCGCGTGGTAGCTCTGCTCGACGAACAGCGTGTCGCCGCGTCCCTCGTGGGCATAGCGCCACACTTCACCCAGCGTGGAGGCGCTGCGCCGCGCGCCAATGGCTGCCTCGAGCCGCTCAAGCGCCTTCAGGTTGCGCTCGAGGATCGCGTGCTCGATGCGCGGCCCGATCAGCTTGCCCAGCTCATGGGGAGGAGTGGTGTCGTGGTTTCCGCGGATCTCGAGCACTACATCGTCGGCAAAGCGCGAGTACTTGCGGAACAGCCCGATCAGCCGCTCAACGCCGATCACCACAACAGGCAACGGCTCGCGCTGATGAAACAGGGCAAAGGCGTCGTCCACCTCCTGCACCAAACGCGCCTCGAGGTCAGGTTTTTCGCCGATGCGCGGGCTGCTGCCTTGCAAGCGCGCGAGCGTGCGTTGGCTCGGGTCGCTCGGCGTGAGCGGGAAGCCGCCCTCGTTGACCTCGACCAGCGTGTCGTTCGTGCCCTCAAACAAGCGCGTGGGTTTTTCGGCGAGCGCCAGCGCCCAGTAGTGGGCAGTGCGGTTGAGCGCATACACCAAGTCGCGCGTCGCAAAGGTCTGATCGATCACCACGCGCTCATGCACTCTGAAAGGGAGGCGGTAGAAACGCGCGAAATCGCGCGTGGCGAAGATCGCTAACCCGTCTAGGTTGTGCTCGTGGTCGATCTCGCTAGCGACCTGCTCCAGCCTGTGCAACAGCGGCTCGACCTCCCGCTTGCCGTAATCACGCACGAGGCGCTCGGTTGCCTCGTGGACCAGATTCTTCAAGCGGATGGGGTCTTGCTTGTTGTCCGGCGAGGTGCGATGCGTCGGCAGCGTAATGGTGACGCAAGGGTTACCAGTGATTTGCTGCAAAAGCTGGATTTCACGTCGGTTCATGGTGCAGCGTGAATCATAGCGCAACGCCTGCCGCAGCAGCAGGAAACGCTACAATCCTTGCACAAAAGGAGAGGAAGCCCCCATGAGCCTGACTGCTGAGGAAGTCATTCGCCTGAACAAAGAGTACACCCTGTTCGAATGGACAGCCCAGGGGAATTTCTTGCCGATGCCCATCGAGCGCGCTAAGGGCGTTTACTTCTGGACGACCGACGGCAAGCGCTACCTCGATTTCAACTCGCAACTCATGAGCGTCAACATTGGTCACGGGGATGAGCGCGTGATCCGCGCGATCTACGAGCAGGCGTGCAAGTTGCCCTACGCCAATCCGTATGCAGCGACGGAGATCCGCGGGCGGCTCGGCGAGGTGTTGGCGCAGATCACGCCGGGCAACCTGAAGAAATCCTTCTTCACGCTGGGTGGAAGCGAGGCGAATGAGAACGCGATCAAGATCGCGCGCATGGTGAGCGGCAAGCACAAGATCATCGCGCGCTACCGCTCCTACCACGGCGCCACGCTCGGCTCAGCGACGTTGACAGGCGACCCGCGCCGCTGGGCAGCCGAGCCAGCGATCTCTGGCGTGGTGCGCGTGCACGACCCTTACCATTACCGCTGCCGCTGGTGCCAGCACGAAGAAGCTTGCAACTTGAACTGCCTCAACCACGTCGAGGATGTGATCCAGTTCGAGGGACCGCACACCATCGCTGCAATCATCATGGAGACGATCACCGGCACCAACGGCATCATCATCCCGCCGAAGGAGTACTACCAAGGCTTGCGCCAGCTTTGCGACAAATACGGCATCTTCCTCATCCTTGATGAGGTGATGTGCGGCTTCGGGCGCACCGGCAAGTGGTTTGCCTGCGAGCACTATGAGATCGCGCCCGACATCATGACCATGGCGAAAGGGCTGACCAGCAGCTACGCGCCGCTCGGCAATTGCATCGTCTCCGAGGAGATCGCAGAATACTTTGACGATCACGTGCTGTGGTCAGGGTTGACCTACGGCGGGCATGCTCTCAGTTGCGCAGCCGCGCTCGCGTGCATTCAGGTGTATCAAGAAGATAACCTCATTGAGCGCGCTGCTGAGATGGGCAAGTTCCTCGCTGAGGAGGAGGACAAGCTGAAAGCGAAACACCCTTGCGTTGGCGAGGTGCGTCACATCGGCTTGTTTAGTATCTTCGAGCTGGTGAAGAACCCAGAGACGCGCGAGCCGATGGCGCCCTTCAACGCCAAGCCCGAGCAGATGAAAGTGATGAACGAGATCAGGAAGTACTTGCTGGACAACGGCGTGTTCACCTTCTTCCGCTGGAACAACTTCTTCGTCAACCCGCCGCTGTGCATCACCAAAGAGGAGCTGATGGAGGGATTGCAGGTGATAGACCGCGCGCTGGAGATCGGCGACCGCTACGTGGAGTGAGCGCTTCTCATGCGCTGCTTATGGGCAGCGCCTAAGATCGAACGCGGAGGTAGACATGAACGCGACTCGCAACGATCTCCCGCAGGCGACGCGCGAGCAGATGGTCGAGTTGCTGAACCGTCACTTGGCTGATCTCACCGACCTCTACACGCAGACTAAACATGCGCACTGGAACGTGCGCGGCGCTGAATTTGCTGCGCTGCACAAGCTTTACGATGAGCTTGCCGAGGCGCTTGAGGGCTACATTGACGATGTGGCGGAGCGCGCCGTGCAGCTTGGCGGCGAGGCATGTGGCACGGTGCGCATGGCAGCAGCTTCCTCGCGCCTGCCTGAGTATCCTAGCGGGCACTACGACGCTCTCGCAAGCGTCGCTGCGCTTGCCGACCGTTACGCGCTTGCGGCGAAGCATGTGCGCGCCGACATTGACGTGGCGACCAATGCCGGCGATCAAGATACTGCCGATCTGCTGATCGAGGTCTCGCGCGGCTTGGACAAGTGGCTGTGGTTCCTAGAGGCGCACTTGCGCTGAGAAACGCTGCCTTCTCGTGAGCACGCTGCCCGTGGGGCGCTCTTGCTTCACGGGCAGCATGCTTTCACGCCTCAACAATCTGCGCGAGGTCGCGAAAGAACGTTGGGTAGGTCTTGCGCACGCAGTCGGCGCCGAGGATGGTGGTCTCGCCATGCGCGAGCAGCGCCGCAATCGCGAGTGCCATCGCTACACGATGATCGTCTAGCGCGCTCACGACTGCGCCGCTGAGTGGTGTGGGACCTTCAGCGATGAAGCCATCGGGAGTGGTCTCGATGCGCGCGCCGAGCTTGCGTAGCTCTGCAACGAAGCCCTCAAGGCGATTGCTCTCCTTCACGCGCAACTCCTCAGCGTTGCGCACCACCGTCACGCCATGCGCCTGCGTGGCGGCGACGGCGAAGATGGGAAACTCGTCGATCATGCGCGGCACTAAGGCGCCGCTAACTTCGATGCCGCGCAGCGCGCTGCCCTTCACAACAATGTCGCCGACTGGCTCGCCGCCTTCCTCGCGCACGTTCTCGACTTGTATCTGCGCGCCCATCGCACGTAGAGCGTTGAGCAAGCCAGTGCGCGTTGGGTTCATGCCCACTTCCACAAGGCGCAGCTCAGCGCTCGGCACTAAGCAAGCTGCGACAATGAAGAAGGCAGCGGAGGAAAAGTCCGCCGGCACGAGCACGTCAAGCGCGCGTAAGGGTTCGCTGGGTGGCGTGAGCTTGATCACAGTCGCCTCGCCTTCTGCGTTCACGTCGAGCGCGACGCCGACGGCGCGCAGCAAGCGCTCAGTGTGATCGCGCGTCGGCGCTGGCTCGCGCACGATCACAGCAGAGTCGGCGTAAAGCCCTGCGAGCAGCAGCGCGCTTTTTACCTGCGCGCTGGCGATGGGCAAGGCGTAGTCCAAACCGCGCAGCGGGTGCAACGCAGCACGTACGCGCAGCGGCGCGTGACCGTCGGTGTCCTCAATCTGCGCGCCCATGTGGCGCAACGGTTCAGTGACGCGGCGCATGGGGCGGCGGCGCAGTTGCTCGTTGCCATCCAACACGCTGTCGAACGCCTGCCCCGCCATCAGCCCTGCCATGAGGCGCATGGTTGTGCCCGAGGCGTTGCAGAACAGCGCGGTGCTCGGCGCGCGCAGCCCACGCAGCCCTTGCCCACGCACTTGCAGCCCGAGCGTGTCGCAGGCGCTGCTGAGCGGCTCAATGTTCACGCCGAGCGCGCTCAGGCAGTTCAGCGCTGCTTGCGTGTCGTCGCTGTCCAGAGGTGCGCGGATGCGGCTCGTGCCTTCAGCGATGGCGGCGATCAGCGCAGCGCGCACGGTGATGCTGCGATCGCTCGGCACGCGCAGCACGCCGCGCAGCGCTTTGGCGGAGCGGATGACCTGGTTCATGCGAAATGCGCGCGGCGCGCTTGAGCAGCAGCCGTGAGGTATGCGCGCAGCCCGTCCTCGTCGCGTCGCTCAAGCAGGGCGGTGAGCTGGTCGAGGGCGAATTGAAAGTCGCGCACTGCGGCGAGCACTGCATCGGTGTTGGTGAGCAAAATGTCGAGCCACATCGTCACGTCGCTTGCAGCGACGCGCGAGGTGTCGCGGAAGCCGCCTGCAGTGACTGACCAAGCCTCTGGCGTGCTAAGGCTGAACTGATCCATAGCGGTCACTAATCCCACGGCGACTGCGTAGGGTAAGTGGCTAGCGAAGGCGAGCAATGCATCGTGCTGCTCGGCGCTCAGCTCGCGCGGAACTGCGCCGACGCGCTCTGCCAATGTGCGCACTGTTGCAAGTGCTACGTCGTCGGTGCGTTGCGTGCGCGTGAGCAGCCAGAGCGCGCCGCGAAACAATGCTGGGTCGGCGGCGTCAATGCCGCTGGTCTCCTTGCCGCACATGGGATGTGAGCCGACCGCGCGCAGGTGAGGCGGCAGCGCGTTCATCGCGCGCACGATCGCCGCCTTGGTGCTGCCCATATCGGTGATCACAGTGCCTGAGCGCGCCAGCGAGGCGAGCTGCTCGATCTGCGCCACAATCGTGCGCACGGGCGTGCAGAGCACGATCACATCCGCTTCAGCCGCGACGCTGAGGTGATCAGCTGCGCTGTCCACTAATCCGCGCGTGGTGGCTTTGTGCAGCGTTTCGGCGCTGCGCGAGACGCCAACGATGCGCCCATCGAATCCGCTCTCGCGCAGCGCCGAAGCGAACGAAGCGCCCATTAGGCCGAGCCCAACGATGCAAACGATCATCGCGTGGAGTGTAATCGAGGGCGTCGGCGCTAGAGCGCGCGATCAACGGCTGCAGCCACGCGGCGCACTTGCTCCACTAACACGCGGTAGTTCTGTGGGGTCAACGACTGCGCGCCGTCACTCCATGCCTCTGCGGGGTTCGGGTGCACTTCAACGATTAGCCCGTCAGCGCCTGCAGCGATGGCAGCGCGCGAAACTGGGATCACATACTCCCACTTGCCCGTGCCGTGCGAAGGGTCAACGATCACCGGCAAGTGCGAAAGCTGCTTGAGCACTGGCACTGCGTTAATGTCCAGCGTGTTGCGCGTGTACTTCTCGAAGGTGCGAATGCCCCGCTCGCACAACATCACTTCGTAGTTGCCGTGCGAGAGGATGTACTCGGCAGCCATGAGCAGCTCCTCCATCGTCGCGCTCAAGCCGCGCTTGAGCAGCACGGGCTTGCGCGCCTCGCCCACTGCGTGCAGCAGCGCAAAGTTTTGCATGTTGCGCGCGCCGACTTGGAGAATGTCGGCGTACTTCGCCACGAGCGGCACTTGCTCTGGCGACATCACTTCGGTGACGATCGCAAGCCCGTATGCCTCGCGCGCTTCGGCGAGCCATTCCAGCGCGATCTCGCCGTGCCCTTGGAACGAGTAGGGCGACGTGCGCGGCTTAAAAGCGCCGCCGCGCAAGATCGTCGCGCCGGCTTCTCTGACCAGGCGCGCGGTTTCGAGGATTTGCTCGCGGCTCTCCACAGCGCAAGGACCTGCCATCATGGCGATCTCGCTGTTGCCAATGGTGATGGTGCGCTGCTTCACGCGCAAGTGGATGACCGTGTTCTGCTTTTTGAAGTCGCGGCTGGCAAGCTTAAAGGGGCGCAGGATGGGCAGCACGCGCTCGACGCCGCTGAGCACTTCGAGGCTGCTCGGGTCAATGGGTCGCTCATCGCCCACCATGCCGATGATGGTGCGCTCTTCGCCTTCGGAGAGGTGCGCGCGGAAGCCGAGTGATTCGACGTGCTTGATCACGCTGGCGATCTCGGCAGCGGTTGCGCCAGCTTTCATCACGATCACCATGCTATTAACCTCCATAGACATGTCCACTACGCGAGAGGGTTGGTGAGTGTTGTGAACGCAGGCGTGTGTCCGTTGTGTTGCGCGGCGTGCAGGGCGCGACGTGTGCGCACTGCGTCCGCCAATCGCTCGAGCACGCGCTCTGTGTCCTCCCAACCGATGCAGGCGTCGGTGATGCTCTTGCCATACTCGAGCGTGCAGCCAGCGCACAAGTCCTGACGCCCAGCGACCAAGTTGGATTCGAGCATCACGCCCATGATCGCCACTTCGCCGTCAGCGATCTGCTGTGCCACGTCCTCAGCGACGATGAGCTGGCGCTCGTGATCTTTGCCGCTGTTGCCGTGCGAGCAGTCCACCATCACACGCGGGGGCAAGTGGTGGCGTCGCAGCATCTCGGCGACGGCGCGCACGCTGGTGTTGTCGTAGTTTGGCGTCTTGCCGCCGCGCAGCACCACATGGCAATCCGTGTTGCCGGCGGTATGCACGATCGCGCTGATGCCGCCCTTGGTCACTGAGAGGAAGTGATGCGGATGTCGCGCGGCGATCACCGCGTCCACGGCGATCTTCACGTTGCCGTCGGTGCCGTTCTTGAAGCCGACGGGACACGAGAGCCCGCTGGCAAGCTCGCGATGCACTTGCGACTCGGTGGTGCGCGCCCCGATCGCTGCCCACGAGATGAGGTCGGCGAAGTATTGCGGGGCGATGGTGTCGAGGTATTCCGTCGCAGCAGGCACGCCGACGGAGTTCACATCCAGCAGCAACTTGCGCGCGAGGCGCAGCCCCTTGTTGATGCGAAATGAGCTGTCGAGATCCGGATCGTTGATCAGCCCTTTCCAGCCGAGCGTGGTGCGCGGCTTCTCAAAGTACACGCGCATGATGATCTCCAGCGCGTCGCGCGTGCGCTCGCGCACGGCGCGTAACCGCGTGGCGTACTCAAACGCTGCGTCCACGTCGTGCACGCTGCAGGGCCCGACCACAACGAACACGCGGTCGTCCTCTCCGTGGATAATGCGGTGCACAGCGCGGCGCGTTTCGTACACCAGCCGCTCGATCTCCGGGGTGGTGGCGAACTCGCGCATGAGGTGCATAGGCGGCGCAAGCTCTTTAATCTCGCGAATGCGAACGTCGTCGACCGGGTAGCGTTTCATGGCGCGCATCACTCCATTGATAAAAACTTAAAGCGCGGAGCTTGCCGGCTCCGCGCTTCTTCACCTTGCCTGCACTAGCCTGCGTCATACGCTGGCTGGGGCGAACCCGCGGGGCGGCAAGCTCGCTTTGCCGTCGGCAAAGTAGCTAAACCAGAAGTAGAAGAACCCGTGGTTCGCCATTTGGCTTGCTACAGCGATCATAGCGAAGTTGGGGCTGGTTGTCAAACGCTTCTCGTGAGTCACACTCGAACGAAGCACTGCCGGCACTGTGTAGAGAGCTGGCGCTTTGAGCAGAGGGGCGCACTGCCGTTCCAACCGCGCTGTGCTGATAGCCGGGGCGCGCGCAGCGGTTGCGTTGGAGTGGGCTGATAATCGCCAAGGTGGTCAACAAGCGCCTCCGCGCCTATGACTGCAATCGCTCCGAGCCGCAATAAGCGGCTAATTCATCTTCGCAACTGCTCTGCTTGCAGCGCGCTACTCCTCGCCACCGGATTGGCGCTTTACTTCGCTGTGGGTTTGTTCAATCTCCATCTCCCTGGGCTGCAGTATGACGAAGCGGCGGACGCTGTGCCTGCGATAGAGGTCTTGCAGGGTGCTGAGCCGAGCGCTGCGCGAAACCTTACCGTATTTGGCAGGCGCTTGCCGCTCATGATGTTGCATCACATTGGGCCGACGACGATCTACACCAGCTTAGTTGGGTTGGCTGTGCTGGGCATCTCGGTCGAAGCGTTGCGGGTGAGCCAGTTGACGGTCGGCGCGCTGGCGTTAGTGGGGGTGTGGTTATTAGCGCGCAGTTGGTTTGATGGGCGTGTCGCAGCGCTCGCCGTTTTGCTGTGCGCCACCTCGCCACCGTTTGTGTGGTGGAGTCGCGCTGGTGCAAACTGGACTGTGCCGTTGCTGCCGATCGCGTTGTTCATGTGGCTAGCGCTGACGCACTGGTGGCGCAAGGGGAGCACTTGGGCGCTGGTCGTCGCTGCATTCCTATTCGGGCTAGGCTTGATGACGAAGATTTTGTTCATCTGGTGGCTTGCGCCGACGGTGCTTGTCGGGCTGGTCGCGCTTTGGCGCAGGCGATCGCACTTAGAGGCACGTCTCTGCGCGCTCGGGGGAACGTGGCTGCTTGCGCCGTTAGGTTTCGTCTTGGGGGCTGCGCCCCTCATTGTTTACAACCTCCCCAACGGCGAGACGATCCGCTTCATCGCGGCGAATGCAGTGCAAACGCGCGTTTACGGCCACAACAATCTGGATTTCCTCAACAACCTGCGCGTCGTGCTTGTCGAGTTCCTCAGAGTCATGGGCGGCGACACGATTCACTTCCTAGCGCCGGCTGGCGTGCCAATCGGGGCTGGGTTGTTTGTCGCTGCCCTGCTGTATGGAATCGGGCGCTGGGTGCGGCGACCCACGTCGCTTGCCCGTGTTGTGCTCGTGCTGACGCCGTTGACCATGCTTCCGCAGAGCACGGTCAGCACAAGCAGCATCGGCGCAACGTACTTGTTCACGATGCTGCCGTTTGCATGGCTGCTTGTTGCAGGCGCTGCGCTCGAATGGACAACTCGCCTGCGAAGCGAAAGTGGGCGCTTCGGCTTGCGCTTCCTTCTCGCTGGTGTTTTGCTGAATCACTTGGCGATCAACATCGCAACGCACCGCTTCTTCGCTGAGACGGGCGGGCGTGGATTCTGGTCGGATGCGATATATGCTCTCGCCGACTTGTTGGAACAGCGATTTGCCGACAAGACAGTCGTCGCCATGGATTGGGGCTTTCGGCGCAGCATTGAGTTTCTCACTGCGAATCGAGTGCGCCCGCGCGAGGCGTTCGGCTACACTCTCCTGCCCACAGAGGAGTTTGACCGGCTCGCTACAGCGCTTATGCGCGAGCCGAACAACGTTTACCTGTTTCACGCCCCCGAATACACTGCTTTCCCGAGGCGCTGGGAGCGCTTCGAGCGCGCGGCGCTTCAGCAACACAAGCGGCTTGTGCTCGAAGCTGCGCTCCACGAGCGCGACGGCGTGACGAACACGCTCATCTACGCCGCGTATCCTGCGCCTCGACAATTCGCGCCGCCGCCGAACCTGCCGCTGCGCAACGCGCGCTTCGAGCACGGCTTGCGCCTGCTCGGCGGCGAAGTGCGCTACGATGCAAGCGCGCGCGAGCTATTCGTGATGCTCCACTGGCAGTCGCAAGCCGAGCCATTGCCCGACGACACAGTTCTGCTGCACATCGTTGACCAAGCCACTGGCGCAGTAGTGCTCGTTGCCGATAAGCAGCCTGTTTACGGCAACTATCCGTTCAATCGCTGGGTCTACGGCGAGGTGGTGAGCGACCCACACTGGGTCAATTTGCCGCCCGATCTGCCGCCGGGCGTTTACCAAGTGCGCGTCGGCGTGTACGACCGACAAACTGGTGTACGCCGCGCGATTGATGACCCACAGAACGACGCCGCTGGGAACAGCTTGATGTTGCAGACTTTCCAGATTCCGTGAGCGCCTCATGAAGCCGCTGAATGCGCGCCTTGCGCATGCTCATCGTCCTGCTTTACTCCTCTCGGGCAGCGCCCTGCAAACCTGCGAAACCTGAGGACCTCACTGGCTCTTTGGGCAGCTCATCTTGTGCTTGGCTTAGGCGCGCTGGCTGATGCAGCACGGGCAGGTATAGTTTCTCTTGCCCCGAGGGTCAGAGCCATGGCTCAGGACAAGATCGTCGTGCGCGGCGCGCGCGTGCACAACCTCAAGAACATCAACGTCGAGATCCCGCGCGGCAAGCTCGTGGTGATCACCGGGTTGAGCGGCAGCGGAAAATCCTCCCTTGCTTTCGACACCATCTTTGCCGAGGGGCAGCGGCGATACATCGAGAGCCTCTCCGCCTATGCGCGCCAGTTCCTCGGCCAGATGGAAAAACCCGATGTGGACCAGATTGATGGCTTGTCGCCCGCGGTCTCGATTGACCAGAAGGGCAGCAGCCACAACCCGCGATCCACTGTGGGCACAGTCACGGAGATTTACGACTACCTTCGCCTGCTCTTCGCGCGCGTCGGCGTGTACTACTCGCCGGTCACGGGGCAGCCATTGGTGTCGCAAAGCGCGCAGCAAATTGTGGACCAGATCGCTGCGATGCCGCCCGGCACGCGCGTGCAGGTGCTGGCGCCGCTGATCAAAGACAAGAAGGGACACCACCAACAAGTCTTTGAAGACTTGCGCAAGCAGGGCTTCAGTCGCGTGCGCGTGGACGGCGAGATCCGCATGCTGGACGAGGAGATCAAGCTCGAGCGCTACAAGCTGCACACCATCGAGGCAGTTGTGGATCGCCTCGTCGTGCCGAGCGAAGCTCAGGACGAGGAGGAGCGACGCGCGTTTCTCTCGCGCCTCAACGATTCCGTCGAGACAGCGCTGAAATTAGGCGACGGGTTCATGATCGCCATGGTCCAAGACCCCGGCAGCGATCAATGGCGCGATGTGCTCTTCAGCGAGAAGCGCGTTGACCCCGCCACGGGCAAGAGTTACCCTGACCTCGAGCCGAAGCTGTTCTCGTTCAACTCGCCGCTCGGCGCGTGCCCAGCGTGCCAGGGCTTGGGGAGCAAGCGCGTAATTGACCCGGCGCTCGTAGTGCCGAATCCTGATCTCTCCTTGGAGGAGGGCGCGATCAATGCCATCGGCTGGAACAGCGAGAACGAGGAAAGCTGGGGTTGGCAAATGCTGCGCGCTGTGTGCAAGGCTTACGACATCCCCATGGATGTGCCTTGGCGCACGTTGACGCCTGCACAGCGCGACCTCATCCTCTACGGCAGCGGCGATGAGCGCGTGCGCGTGAACTACGTGAACCGCTACGGCGAGCGCCGACGTTACGAGATCCCCTTTGAGGGCGTGATCCCTAACCTCTACCGCCGCTATCAAGAAAACCCCGGCGAGCACGTCAAGCAAGCCATCGAGTCGGTGATGACGTATCAAACTTGCGAGGCGTGCAACGGCAAGCGGCTCAAAGAAGACGTGCTGTGCGTGCGCGTGGGCGGCAAGAACATCGCTGAGGTCACCGACTTGAGCATCCGTGAAGCGTTGGCGTGGGTGGACTCGCTCGGCGTAGACGACGAGCACAACCACGCGCTCAGCGCGCGCGACAAGCAGATCGCGCGCCCTATTGTGCGCGAGATTCGCGCCCGCCTGCAGTTCCTCGTGGATGTGGGGCTGGATTACCTCACTCTCAGCCGCAGCGCGATGACGCTAAGCGGCGGCGAGGCGCAACGCATCCGCCTTGCGACGCAAGTTGGATCACAGCTTACTGGTGTGCTCTACGTGCTCGACGAGCCAAGCATTGGCTTGCATCAGCGCGACCAGCAGCGCCTGATCAACACGCTGTTGCGCCTGCGTGACCTCGGCAACACGGTGTTGGTAGTGGAGCACGACGATGACACCATGCGCGCTGCCGATTGGATCATTGACATGGGTCCAGGCGCCGGCGAGCATGGCGGGCAAGTGGTTGCTGTAGGCACGCCAGAGCAGATCACGCAACATCCAACTTCGATCACTGGCGCCTACCTCAGCGGGCGCATGCGCGTCCCTGTGCCGGCAAAACGCCGCGCTGGCAATGGCAAATACCTCATCATCAAGGGCGCGCGCGAGAACAACTTGAAGAACATTGACGTGCGCATCCCGCTTGGCAAGTTCGTGGTGGTCACTGGCGTGAGCGGCAGCGGCAAATCGTCGCTGATCATCGAGTGCCTCTACAAGGCGCTAGCAAACCGCTTGAATGGCGCGCTCGAACACCCTGGCGACATGGACGACATCCTCGGGTTGGAGCATCTCGACCGCGTGATCAACATCGATCAGCAGCCGATTGGACGCACGCCGCGCAGCAACCCCGCCACCTACACTGGCTTGTGGACGCCGCTGCGGGAGCTGTTCGCTAGCCTGCCTGAGAGCAAGTTGCGTGGCTACAAGAGCGGGCGCTTCTCGTTCAACGTCAAGGGAGGGCGCTGTGAAGCGTGCGAGGGGCAGGGCGTGCTGCAGATCCAGATGCAGTTCATGCCCGACATCTACGTGACGTGCGATGTGTGCCACGGCACGCGCTTCAACCGCGAGACGCTTCAAGTGCGCTACAAAGGTAAAAACATCGCCGAGGTGCTCGACATGACCGTGACCGAGGCGTTGGAGTTCTTCAAAGAAATCCCAGCGATCGCGCGCAAGCTGCAGACGCTGGAAGAAGTGGGGCTTGGCTACATTCGCCTTGGTCAGCCGGCGACCACGCTGAGTGGCGGCGAGGCGCAGCGCGTGAAGCTCAGCCGCGAGCTGAGCAAGCGTCCCACGGGGCGCACGATCTACGTGCTCGATGAGCCATCGGTTGGGCTTCATCACGCTGACGTGCACCGACTGATCCAAGTGCTCAATCGCCTCGTTGACGACGGCAACACCGTTGTGGTGATTGAGCATCACCTCGACATCATCAAAGTAGCCGACTGGGTGATCGATCTTGGTCCGGAGGGTGGCGAGCGCGGCGGCTACATTGTTGCAGAGGGCACGCCTGAAGAAGTGGCGCAAGTGCCGCACAGCTACACGGGGCAATTCCTGCGGCGCGTGCTCGAGCGCGATAAGGCTGCAACTGTGCCTGAGCTAGACGGTCGCGTGCCCGCTGTGGCAGCGTGAGCTTGCTTGCCGAGCTGCCGCGATGCGCTATGCTTAACGGCGCTCCAAGATCACGACCTGGAGGTTTTGAGCGATGTGTGTCCCAGAGCTTCAGAAGCAAATCGCTGAGTCGTTGAGCCGCCGTCAGTTCCTGAGGGGCACCGCGGCTGGCGCTGCTGTGGCAACTGCGTCCTTCCTCGCCACGCCAGTGGATGCGCGCGAAGAATTGTTCCGCCCCACAACGCTGCGCATCAGCAAGGTGGTTGATCTCACCCACCCGCTGCCACCGAACTTTCCCACCTTTGGCGGCGCGCAGCAGTTGACCATCAAAACCATCTTTAACCTGAAGGACAACGGCTACAACCTGAAAGAGTGGGTGATCAACGAGCACACTGGCACCCACATGGATGCGCCGTTCCACTTCTCCGATCAGCAGACCGCCGATCAAATTCCGGTCGAGAACCTCGTCGGCCCGTTGGTGGTGATTGACATTCGCGAAAAAGCGAGCAAAGACCCCGATGCATTGGTCACTGAGGACGACATTCGCCGTTATGAGCGGCGATACGGTCGCATTCCCTTCGGCGCCATCGTGGCGATGTACAGCGGCTGGGATGCGCACGTTAACACGCCCAAGTTCCGCAACGCCGACGACAAGGGCGTGATGCACTTCCCCGGCTTCAGCCTCGAGGCGGTTGAGTTCTTGCTAGCGAATCGCCAAGTGAAGGGTTTGTTCGTGGACACGCTCAGCCTCGACCACGGACCTTCGAAAACCTTCGACGTGCACTATCGTTGGCTGCCCACCAACCGCTGGGGCATTGAGTGCGTGGCGAACTTGGGCAAAGTGCCCGCGCGCGGCGCGACGGTGATCGTCGGCGGACCGAAGATCGTCGGCGCTACAGGCGGACCGACGCGCGTGATTGCGCTGCTGTAGCGCCTCTGCGCTTTCGTCGATAATCCACAGGGGACGCTGTTGAGACGCGCGGCGTCCCCTGTTTCGCACCATGAGCCGAGTGAGAAAACCCCGTTATGATTTCAGCGCGATCGTCGAGTTGGTGACGCCGGGCGCACGCGTGCTCGACCTCGGCTGTGGCGACGGTGAGCTGTTGGCGCAGCTAGTGGCGCAGAAGGGCGTCTACGCGCGCGGCGTGGAGATCAGCGAAGCTGCCGTGCGCGCATGCGTTGCGCGAGGGCTTTCCGTGCGCCAAGGCAACATCGAAGAAGGCTTAGCCGATTTCCCCGACGGCGTGTTCGATTTCGTGATCCTCAGCGAGACCATCGCATATCTCAATCGCCCTGCGCCTGTGGTGCAGGAGATGCTGCGCGTGGGGCGCACCGCGATCATCAGCTTCCGCAACGCGGGCTACTGGCGCGTGCGCTGGGACATGCTGCGCGGCAAAGGATTTGGCGCACCTTTGATCGCCGGCGAACCGCGCGAGCGCGCCATCACCCTTTCAGCATTTGAGGCATTCTGCCAGGCGTTGGGCGCGCGCGTGCAGCAGCGCGTGTTTCTCTCGGATGGGCATCGAGTGCATATCTGGCCTTCGTTGCGCGCGCGCATTGCGGTGTATGCGCTTACGCGCGAGTGAAGCTCACCTTTACGCGCGCAGCGCAATGACGACGTCTGCCACGTTTGTGCCAGTAGGCCCTGTGCGGATCAGCGCGCCAGCGCGCTCGAAGAAGGTATAGCTGTCGTTGCGTGCGAGGTGCGCGTCAGCGTCTAGCCCAAGCGCGCGCGCTGCCCACATCACTGCAGGCGTGACCCATGCACCAGCCGCATCTGTAGGGCCGTCTGTGCCGTCGGTGCCCAGCGCGCACAAACACACATCGTCTCGGCTGCGCAGCGCTGCAAACACTTGCCCTGCGGCTAACGCCAACTCCTGATTGCGCCCACCTTTGCCGTCGCCGCGCAAGGTCACGGTCGTCTCACCACCGTAAATCAGCGCTGTGCGCGCGGGCGCAGCGCAGATGGCTTCAGCGATCGCGCGCCCGACCTCGCGCGCTTCGCCAGTGAGCTGCGTGGTCACGACTTCCGCTGCGAAGCCGAGCGCACGGGCGGCGTTGGCGGCAGCAATGCAGGCTTGGGCGTTGTTGCCCACCAGCACGTTGTGCGCTGCTGGATGGTAGGTGAGCCCGCTGGCGATCACGTCGAGCGGGTCGCCAACTACGTCGCTGAGGATGAGCGCGACCACGGTGGCGGGTTGCGCCAGCGCCACCAAACCGCCGCCTTTCAACCGATCGAGCCGCGCGCGCACAGCGTTTATCTCGCGGATGTTTGCGCCGCTGCGCAGCAACGCCTCGTTCACTGCCTGCAAGGTGCGCAGCGTGATCCCTGGCTGAGGCGCAACAAGCAGCGCCGAGGCACCTCCGCTTACGCAGGCGATCACCAACGTGTGCGAGGTGCAGCCCTGCAAAGCGTCAATCACTGCTTCGCCGGCGCGCATGCTGTGCTCGTCGGGGATAGGGTGGCCGGCTTCGATCACGTGCGCAGTGCCGCCTTCCCAGCTCACGGGTGCGCCGTGTCCGTGTTTGGTCACCACAACCACGTGTGAAAGCCGGTTGCCGAGCAACGCAACAATGGCGCGCGCCATCGGCACCGCCGCCTTGCCCGCTGCGACCAGTCGCACGTCGTCGAAGTCGTGCAAGGCGTAGCGTTGTTCACCTACCACGAGCATCTCGCCCTCGCAGCGCACGTGCCGACGCACAGCGGCTTCTGGCACCACGGCGTCGAGCGCTGCGCGGACAAGCGTCTCGACGATAGACGACCAAGCGACGCTCATCCTTGCATTCGCTGCTGCATGGTCGCGCGGCGCCGTCGCTGCCAGCGCCGCATTACGACCGCGATGGCAAGAATGGGCAGGGCGAGGAGCGCGAACACAGGCGCGATCACGATCACAGTCCAGATGGCGAGTGTTGCCAGCGCTTGGAGCACGACAATCAGAGCTTGCACTGCGTCGCGCGCAACGCCCTCTGGTCGCCAACCAGCGACCCGAATTGGCTGCGCCAATTCGTCGGGCGTGAGGCTGACGGTGATACTGGAGAGCGCTGCCGACTGCGCGAGATATTGCATTTGACCTTTAATGCGATCAATCTCGCCGCGCACAGTGGTCAGCTCGCGATACACTGCGAGCACGTCCTGCGTGGTAGCTGCCTCGCTTTGAAGCCTGCGCAACTGCGCCTCAGTGTTTTCCAAGTTGCGCAATTGAGCTTCGAGGTCACGGTACTCCGCTGTCACGTCCTGCCCAGTGATCGCTTCGCGTTGCACCTCAACAGCTAGGGTGCGGATGCGGCTGAGCGCTTCGTCGAAGCGTCGCGCTTCTACGCGGAACTGGATGTTCGCCTGCAGCGCGCCTTGCCCGGCTTGGTAAGTGGAAGACGAGACCACGTAACCGCCCATTTCTTCGGCAAGGCGCGTGAGCGCTGCCAGCGCCGTCAGCGTGTCTGTGACGACAATGCCGATATCGGCACTGCGGATCACCAAGCGCTCGGCGCTGGGCGCTGTTGGTGATGCCGCAAAGCCTCGCACTGCTGCGTCGGGCGGGACGGGAGTGGGCGCAGCAAACGCCGCTTCGGGTGGTGCCTGTGGTGGCAAGGGGGCGCTGCTGGGCGCGGCGCAGGCGCTTAGCAGGAGCAGCGCGCTGCTGAAGACAGACGCTAGGAGAGGGCGCATAGAGTCAAACCTCATGATATGAAGACGCGCTGCAGCCCTGATTCGTTCCAGCCGCGAAGCAAAAAGCCCGCGACTCTGTTGGTGGTCGCGGGCTTCGGCGTTGCGATGTGGCGCTAGTGCTAGCCAAAGCGCCCGCTCACGTAATCCTCGGTGCGCTTGTCCTTGGGGTTGGTGAAGATCGTCTCGGTGCGATCGAACTCAATCACCTCGCCGGAACGGTCGGGGCGCATCAACATCATGGCGGTATAGTCGCTCACGCGCGCGGCTTGTTGCATGTTGTGCGTGACGATCACGATGGTGTAGTTCTTTTTCAGCTCCACCATCAGATCTTCGATCTTGAGCGTGGCGATGGGGTCGAGCGCGGAGCACGGCTCGTCCATCAGGATCACCTCTGGCTCGATGGCGATGGCGCGCGCGATGCACAAGCGTTGCTGCTGACCGCCCGAGAGGGCTGTGCCCGGCTGTTTGAGCTTGTCTTTCACCTCATCCCAGAGTGCGGCGTCGCGCAGCGCTTTCTCGACGCGGTCGTCGAGTTGTGATTTCGTGCCGCGCCAGCCGTTGATGCGCAACCCGAACGCTACATTCTCGTAGATGCTTTTGGGAAAGGGCGTGGGTTTCTGGAACACCATGCCGATGCGCCGACGCACCACCACTGGGTCAACGCGCGGGTCATAGAGGTTGATGCCGTGGAAGATGACCTCGCCCTCCACGCGCGCGCCGGGGATGATGTCGTTCATGCGGTTGAGCGCGCGCAGCAACGTGCTCTTGCCGCAGCCTGAAGGACCGATCAGCGCAGTGATCTGGTTGCGGTAGATCGGCAGCGAAACCTCGTGGATGGCTTTGAAGTCGCCGTAGTACACATTGAGGTTGCGCACCTCGAGCACAGCTTCGCGCTCGGCAACCTGTGTAGCTTCGGCTTGCTGTCTTGCGGTGACCCGAACCAGCGTCGGCATTGCCCTGAGCTCCTACGCAACGCAGTGTAGGGGTTGCAGGTTAAGCGTTTTTTAACAGGCGTGTCAACTGGCGCAAGCGTGCTCGCTGCGCCCGCAGCGGCTTCAAAGCTTCTTCTCGGAGCTGTGACCCGGGAAGGCGCGTGCGCCGGGGTGCAAATACTGATACGCAAAGTTCACCGCGCGCGCCGCTTGGGCGAAGCCCTCCACGATGAGGTTCATCGGCTCCACGCCCGGCTCGGCGCAGATGTCGCCAGCAGCATACACGCCGGGGATGCTGGTCTCCATGCGGCTGTTCACGCGGATGTAGCGCGATCCTTCCATCTCCAGTCCCCAGTTCTTAATGGGGCCCAAGTCCACGCTGTAACCCAAGGTGAGGATCACCGCATCCACAGGCAGCACCGTCTCCTCCTTAGTGCGGTTGTCGAAGATCACCGCTTCCTCGACCTTGCCGTTGCCGCGCACGGTCTTCAGCTCGTAGAAGAGCTTCACTTCTACGGGCGAGTTAAGCAGTTCGGTGACCGAGGCGGCGTGGGCGCGGAATTGGTCGCGACGATGGATCAGCGTCACGTGCTTGGCGTAGTCCTTTAGGTTGAGCGCCCAGTCTACGGCTGAGTCGCCGCCGCCGACGATGAGGATGCGCTTGCCGCGGAAGATAGCTTTCTCCTTGACGATGTAGTACAGACCTTTGCCCTCGTACTGTGCTAGCTCGGGCTGCGGCAGCTTTTTAGGCTGGAACGCGCCGACGCCAGCGCAGATGAGCACGACGCGCGAGTGGTGAGTGGTGCCCTTGTTGGTGCCGAGTTTGAAAGTGCCATCGGGCTGCTTTTCCAAGGTCTCGACGCGCTCACCGAGCACAAAGGTCGGCTTGAACATCGAGGCTTGTTCCACCAGGTGCTTCACCAAGTCTTGAGCGAGCACCTTAGGGTAGCCCGGCACGTCGTAGATGAACTTCTCAGGGTAAAGGGTGGCGAGCTGACCGCCTAGCTCGTCTAGCGCGTCAATGACCTTGACCTTCATCTCGCGCAAGCCAGCGTAGAAGGCGCCGAATAGCCCTGCTGGACCTGCACCGATGATGGTGATCTCATACAGCTCATCGGAAGAAGCGCCGTTGGTTGTTGTCATGGCTCATTCCTCACTTCAGCCTGATGCGGCTGATGCGTAAACCGTTTCAAAGCACGAGGATTCTAGCATCCTATCCTCACCTGCTGCTTATCTCTCCACGCCCGCTCGTTACACTGCGCTTGTCAACGTTAGACTTAGACTGGAGAGGAGCGTGACAGTGCAACAAGAGTTTTTGTGTGCGAACATCGGACCACGCGAGCGGCAGAAGCGGCTCGCGGCTGGCGTTGTGGGCGTGGTTGCTGCGCTTGCAGTGGCTGGGTATTTGATTGGGTCAAACGCGCCTTGGTGGGCAGGGATCGCCACCTTGCCTTTCTTCCTCAGCGGCGCACTCGGTCTGTTCCAGTGGCAGCATCGCACGTGCATCGCCAACGTGCGGCGCGGCGTGCGCAACATGGACCAAGGCGATGAACCGATCACCGATGCCCAGCTTCGGC
>JANWUW010000068.1 GCA_025057935.1 Thermoflexales bacterium | reverse complement strand
ATGGCACTGCTGGGCATTGACCTTGGCACCACAGCCGTTAAAGCGCTGTTGATCAATGAGCGCGGCGAAACGCTCGCCAGCGCGACTGTCGAATACCCGCTCTACACGCCTAAGCCGCTGTGGAGCGAGCAGGACCCAGCGGATTGGTGGCGCAGCACCGTCGAGGCTATCCGCCAAGTCTTGGCAAAAGCAAATCTCAGCGGCAAGGACGTGCGCGGCATCGGGTTGAGCGGGCAAATGCACGGCTTGACGCTGCTCGACCGCGAGGGCAACGTGCTGCGCCGAGCCATTTTGTGGAACGACCAGCGCACAGCGGCGCAGTGCGAGGAAATGGTGCAGCGCGCTGGCGGCATGGCGCGCCTGCGCGAGCTGGTCACCAACCCACCCACCACAAGCTACACTGCGCCCAAGATCCTCTGGGTGCGCGAGCATGAGCCCGAGATCTACGCGCGCATCGCGCACGTCTTGCTGCCCAAGGACTACATCCGCTACAAGCTGAGCGGCGTGTTCGCCACCGAAGTGGGCGACGCCACTGGCATGGCGCTGCTCGACGTGAAACACCGCACTTGGTCCGACGAGATGCTGCGCCTGCTGGAGATCCCGTGCGAGTGGTTGCCGTTGTGCGCTGAATCGCACGAACCCACAGCAACCGTGAGCGCTGCTGCAGCCGAGGAGACCGGGCTCGCCGCCGGCACTCCCATCGTCGGCGGCAGCGGCGACCAACCCGCTGCTGCAGTGGGACTTGGCTCTGTGCGCGAGGGCATCGTCAACGTCACACTTGGCACCTCGGGCGTGGTCTTCGCTTCTGTCGAGCATTACCCGCCGATCCGCGACACCGCCATCGAGGTCTTTTGCCACGCTGTGCCGAACACGTGGTTCTTCATGGGCGTGATGCTCTCTGCAGGCGGCAGCCTGCGCTGGCACCGCGATGTGATTGCGGCAGGTCACCCCGAGCTTGTGACAAAGCAAGACGGCACTGCGGATCCCTATGATGTCTTGCTCCGCAGCGCTGCCAGCGTGCCGATCGGCGCAGAAGGGTTAACCTTCCTGCCCTACCTTACCGGCGAGCGCACGCCTCACCGCGACCCGCTTGCACGCGGCGCTTTCGTAGGGCTCACGCTGCGACACACTCAGGCGCACCTTGCGCGCGCAGTGGTCGAGGGCATCAGCTTCGGCTTGCGCGATTCGATCGAGCTGATGCGCGAACTTGGGCTGCACGTGAACGAAGTGCGCGCAGCCGGCGGCGGCGCACGCAGCGCCATCTGGCGCCAGATGCTCGCCGACATTTTCCAAGCCGACATCACGCTGGTCAATTCAACCGAGGGCGGGGCGTTTGGCGTCGCGCTACTGGCTGGCGTTGGCATCGGCATTTGGCGCGACGCGCGCGAAGCCTGCGACGCCGTGATCCGCGTCACAGCACGCACGTCGCCAAGCGACGATCCCGCCGTGCGCCGCCAGTACGACGAAGCTTACGCGCGCTTCCGCGAGCTTTATCCTGCGCTCAAGCCTGCCTTTGCAAGATCGGCAACTTAAGCGCCCTGCAGCCAAGCGCGCACGAGGTTGATCGGGATCGCGGCGCTCAGGTCGCCGCCCAGCACCAGCGTCGAGATGCCAATCACCTCGCCTTTGGCGTTGATCCAAGGTCCACCGCTGTTCCCCGGCGCCAAGCGCACGTCTGAGAACAGCACATGCGCACGCCGCAACGCCCCGCCTCGCTCTTCAGCGATGCGGCTGATCACGCCAGCCGTGACAGCATTCGCATCGCCGAAGGGATGACCAATGGCGAAGATGATCTCGCCGACGCGCACGCGGTCGGAGTCGCCAAGCGTTGCGGGGATGAACGCAGCGCTCGGCGCAAACACCCGAACCGCGGCGAGGTCGAGCGAGGGATGCCGCGCCACGTGGACAGCGCGGAACACTTCGCCAGAAGCAAAGGCGATCTCGATCGAGCGGGGCATTGCGCTACCTACTACGTGGGCGTTAGTGACGACGAGCGCTAGATCGCCATCACAGCGCCAAACCACACCAGCACCAATGCCGCGCATCCCAACCCGCACTTGAACCACGCCGCGTTGTGCCGTCGCAAGCCAGGGCGCGGCTGCTGCCATCGTGTTGCGCATCATCGCGTTCTGCTAGCGCGTTCCAACCACGACGCTGACCGCTTGCACCACTCCGCCGCGGAGCACTTCGATCGTGAGCGGCTGACCGATGCGATCTGCGGAAAGCTGCGCGACCAAGTCTTCAGCACTTTGAATCGCTTGCCCTGCTGCGGTGAGAATGAGGTCGCCGACCAACAATCCGCCGCGTTCTGCAGGGCTGTCCTCTTCCACGCGCACTACCAACAGGGCGCGCTCGCGCCCGCCGAAGCGCTGGCTCGCTGGCAGCTTGACCGACTGCGTGACCACGCCAAGGTAACCGCGCTGCAAGCGGCCGTGGCGCACGAGCGCCTCAGCAAGGCGCAATGCAATATCCATTGGGATGGCAAGTGACAAGCCGCGCACCAAGCCGCTTGTGAACAGACCTATCACGCCGCTGCTGGTGTCAATGAGCGCGCCGCCGCTAAAGCCAGGATACGGCAGCGCATCGGTTTGGATCACGCGCTCTAACGTGCCGCGCGTCAGGCGCAGCGGTCCAGCAATCTTGCTCACCACGCCAAGGCTCGCCATCACGCCTTGCTCATTCGGGCGCGCCACGGCGAGGACAAATTGACCCACGCGCGCGCCGTCTGCTGCGCGCACCAGCGGCAAGCGCAAGCCCGCCACGCGCAGCACTGCGAGATCAACGAATGGATCGCGCCCAACAATGCTCGCCGCATACCTCGCGCCGTCACCGCTGCGGACGCTCAACCCCTCTTCACGCTCCAGCACGTGATCGGCAGTGAGAACCAGCTCGTCAGCAAACATCATGCCGGTAGCCGGCTGCCGCGCACGCCCGTAAACAGTGACAAGCGATCGCCCAACCTGCTCGACCGCATCCGCCATCTGCGCCGAGAGCGCATCTATGGTCATTCCGCTGGTCATCGCTTCGCACCTCGCACTCGAGAGTACGCGGACGAACGCGGATGCGCGCTCTGCGTTCGTGTGAACCGACCCTCGACGTTCGTCGAGGACGATGCTCAGTCTCAAATGCTCAGCAATCCGAGCTGCACGGCGCGCAGGATGGCTTCAGCGCGATTGTTCGCGCCCAGCTTGGCGTAGATCGAGGAGAGATGGAACTTCACCGTGGACTCGGCGATGCCTAGCTCTTGGGCAATTTGCTTGCTGAGCAGCCCGCGCGCCATGCGATCTAGCACAGCGCGCTCTCGCCTCGTGAGGACGGGCACGGCTCGCTTGTTCGTCAGGCGCGGCGGTATTGCCTCCGCAGCAAAGGCTGCAGCGAGCGCAACCAGCCCAGCCGAGGCAGCGCCCACTGCTGCGATGAACTCATCGCGCGTGCAAGTAGGCTCTATCGCCGCCCAGCCGCGGCTGCGCAGGGCGCGCAAGGTTCGAACATCTTGCGCTTCTGTCGTGATCAACACCACTGCTGGCGCGCGTGAGGCATAGCGCTGCAGCGATGCCGTCGCTGCGTCCACGATCACTACGTCCGCAGCTTGCTCGATTGTGCCCAACGACGCGCTCTCGAGCGAACTGGTCACTTCGAAGCCTGCCTCTTGCAGCCACGCGCTCAACCCCGCGCGCAGCGCTGGCGACTTCGTGATCACGCTCACGCGCACAGCGGCCAAATCACTCGGGCACGCCAGCAAAAGCGCGCAGATATTTTTCGCGGTTTGCGCTGCGCGCCACTTTGCCGCTACTCGTCTTGATCAGCCAGCGCGGCGGAACCAGTTGCACAACACGCACGGCTACATCCGAATTGCGCGTGAGATGTTCGCGCACGGCTTCGGCAAGATGCGCGCGCGCTTCCTCGTCCTCGATGTCCGTCTCCGCCACGATCACCACATCCTCTGTGCCCAGCGCTTCGTTAAACACACCGAACGCCGCTACACGCCCGGGGTGCACACCTGGCACTTCGCTAGCGAGCTGCTCGAGGTCTTGCGGATACACGTTCTTGCCGCCGACGATGATCAAGTCCTTTTTGCGACCCGTCACAAACACTTCGCCCCGATGCACGTAGCCGAGATCGCCAGTGAGGTAGAAGCCCTCGTGGAACGCCTCCGCCGTGGCGTCAGGGCGACGGTAGTACTCGCTCAGCATGCAGTCACTCTTGATGGCGATCTCGCCAATTTCCCCTTCGGGCAAATCGCGGCGCTGCGCGTCGAGCACGCGCAACTCCACGTTGGGCAGCGGCTTGCCTGATGAGACTTGCCCGGCGTTCCCCACCCCACCCTGCAGATTCAACATGGGCGGCTGACCTAGCTCGGTTTGAGTGACGGCAAACGTGTTTTCCGCCATGGCATAGCTCGCCGCGAGCATCTCACGCCGAAAGCCGTAGGGCGCGAAGCGCTGCACGAACAGCTCATGACTGCGTTGGTAGATCGGCTCGGAGCAGTTGATCACGGCTTTGAGCGAGGACAAATCCACGCCTTCAAGCTCGCGGTCGCGCACGCGCGTCGCCATGAAGGTATAGGCAAAGTTCGGCAGCCAGCACAGCGTGCCTCGGTAGCGAGTGATGGCGTGCAGCAGCCGCGCCGGCGCGCGCACCCAATCGAAAGGCGACATCAGCACCAACGGCACGCGCCGCAGGATCGGCATCACGAACGCGGCGATCAGCCCCATGTCGTGGTAAAGCGGCAGCCAGCTCACAATCACGTCGTCGGTGTTTAGCGCGAGAGTGGGCGCGTAAGCGTCGAGTTGGTTGAACACCGCGCGATGCGCAAGGGCAACGCCTTTTTGCAAGCCCGTTGTGCCTGAGGAATGCTGAAGCAGCACGATATCGCTTTCAGCGCGCGACAAGCCGCCGAGCACGCGCGTGTCGATCTCTGCAAAGCGCGGCTCATCTACCACAATACAACGCGCGCTCGACGACGCAGCCGCAATGGCAGCGCGCACTTCATCAGCAAAGGCGGAGTACGTGAGGATCGCCGCAGGCTGCGTCACGCGCATTAGGGCGGCGAGGTCTTTGCGATACCGCTCGGGCAACAACTTTTCAGTGAGCGGCGGCAAGATGGAAGGGATCGCGCCGTGCAGCACAGCACCCCAAAAGGCATACACCAACGGCTCGCCGTGCTGCAGGATGATCACCACCACCTCGCCTACGCGCACGTCGTGCTCGCGCAGCAGTTGCGCGACGCCAGCCGCACCGCGCACCAAACGCTCATAGGTGATCGGCAGATCGGCATGATGCGCACGCTGCAAGAACACAGCCACGCGCTGAGGCACCTCCCGGTAGTGCGAGAGCAACGCTTGCGCGAAGGTCGTCATGCTCAACTCTCCACAAGATACTCGAACAGCAGTGTGCCTGCCGCCCAAAACAGCACAATGAACGCAACGATCATTCCCACCCACGCCCCAAACTCGCTCAGCGGCGCGCGATCCACAAACCCTGCAGTTGCGATCACCGCAGCGACCAGCAGCGGCAGCGCAAGCGGGAAAAGCAGAATGGGGAGAAAGACCTCGCGCGCGCGCGTGTTAGCTGCCATGGCGGCGATCAACGTGCCTGCGCCCGCGTAGCCCATGGCGCCGAGCGCAGTCACCAACCACACGCCAGGCTGCGCCAGGCGCTCGTCGAGCAGGATCGCGCCAAGCGGTATCACCAGCGCAGCTGTGAGCAGCATGAACGCGAAATTAACCAGCGCCTTGCCGATGAAAACCAAGCTGTGGTCGTACGGCGCGAGCAACAGCCCATCGAGGCACTGATTCACCTGCTCGTTGGAGAACGATCGCGAAAGCCCAAGCGTGCCCGCAAACACGAGCGTCACCCACAGAATGCCCGGCGCTAGGGGGCGGAACGCATCCACGCGCAGGCGCAGCGCGAAATTGAACATCACCATCGCCATCACCGCAAACGCGACCATCGCCGTGATGGACTCGCGCGTGCGAAACTCGAGCACGAGGTCTTTCCAGAGCAGCGCCCACACTTGGCGCGCCCACGAAGGCGATTCAAGCGTTTGCATGGTCGTGCAGCAAGGCAGCGAGGAGTTGCGGGGCGAGATCATCGCGCTGCTCGTGGACGATTTGCCCATCGCGCAAGATTAGCGCGCGCGTGACGCCCTCTAGACCGCGATGGATCTCGTGCGTGGTCATGATCACGGCGCGGCCTTCCAGCGCTGCTTCGCGCAGCAATGACGAGAGCGTTGCCGCCGCGCCTTGGTCAAGCCCCGTGAACGGCTCATCGAGCAGAAGCACAGCGGGATCATGCAAAAGGGCGCGCGCGATGGTGAGGCGCTGCGTCATGCCGCGCGAGAACGTTCGCGCGCGGTCGTGGCGCCGCGACCACAAGTCCATCTGCCGCAGTGCTTCCTCTATGCGCCGCTCCAGCGCGTCGCCCCGCAAACCATAGAGCCAACCGTAGAAACGCAGGTTCTCCGCAGCCGTCAGCTCGCCGTAGACCAACGAGTGATGAGAGACCAAGCCAATCTGCTGACGCACGCGCTCAGGATGTCGCAGCGCATCCACTCCGCCAATCCACAACGCACCGGCATCTGGGCGCGTGAGCGTTGCGAGGATGCGCAGCAGCGTGGTCTTGCCGGCGCCGTTTGCGCCGAGCACGGCAACGAACTCACCGCGCGCCACCTGCAGCGAGACGCCACGCAGCACAGGTCGCAAGCCATAGCGCTTGCCAAGGCGCTCCGCGAGGATCATGACGCGCGCATCTTAACGCATGCGCCGCATTAAGGGCAACTGCCGCACAACGCTGCCAAAGTCTCGGCGACAGGTCCGCTGCAAGCTGACCTCAGCTCAAGCCGGGGAAGGCGAGAAGCTGGCTGCAAGCTGCGCACCGGGTCGGCTCCATGCGTGCTTGCTCACCCATTGCCTCCGTATAATCAGCCGCGATGTCAGCGCCTCTCTCATCGCTCTCCCTCGACGAGCAAGTCGCGCTGCTGATGCAAGGCACCAACTACGGCGATGAAACTTTAGCGCGGCGCATGGCGGAGGAGCTGCGCGAGCGCTTGAAAGAAGGCCGCCCCTTGCGCGTGTATTGCGGCTTCGACCCGCGCACCAGCGACTTGCACCTTGGGCACACCATCCCCATGCGCAAGTTGCGCCAGTTCCAAGAGCTTGGCCACGAAGTGACGTTCTTGATTGGAAACTACACCAGCTTGCTTGGCGATCCATCGGACAAAGACAAGCTGCGCCCAATGCTCACCGAAGAGCAAGTCGCCGAAAACGCGCGCACATACGCAGAGCAGGCATTCAAAATCCTCGACCCCGAGAAAACGCGCATCCGCTACAACGCTGAGTGGTTGAGCAAGCTGTCGTTTCTCGACGTGATCCGCCTCGCGCAAAACTTCACGGTGCAACAGTTCCTATCGCGCGAGAATTTCGCCAAGCGCCTTGAGCGCGGCGAGGCGGTCTACCTGCACGAGACGTTCTACGCGCTGATGCAAGCCTACGACGCCGTCGCCCTGCAAGCGGATGTCCAAGTGGGCGGCAGCGATCAGTTGTTTAACATCATCACTGCCGGGCGCAAGCTACAAGAGGCAATGGGGCAGCGCCCACAGATCGGGATCATCATGGACATCTTGCCTGGCACCGACGGCGTGGTGAAGATGTCCAAATCGCTCGGCAACCACATTCCGATCACCGCGCCGCCCGAGGACATGTACGGCAAGGTCATGTCCATACCCGACGGCGCGCTGCTCACGTACTTCAAGCTCGCCACGCGCTACACGCCAGCGATGATCGCCGACGTGCAGCGTCGCCTCGAGGCAGGCGTCAACCCGCGCGACGTAAAAATGGAGCTGGCGCGCGAGATTGTGAGCATCTTCCACGGCGAAGAAGCCGCGCAACGCGCCGAAGCGCACTTCGTCGCTGTGTTTCAACAGCGCAGCATCCCAGAAGACATGGTCACGCTGCAACTCAAAGAGAGCATGACCATCGTGGACGCGATCATGGCGCTTGGCTTCGCCTCCTCGCGCAGCGAGGCGCGCCGCTTGATCGCCGGCGGCGGCGTCACCCTCGACGGGCGCACTGTGACTGATCCTTTCGAGCGCCCACCTGCGCCTGCTGTATTACAAGTGGGCAAGCGGCGCTTCGCGCGCTTGGTCGCCGCAGAGTGATCTTCTCTGAATGCCGCCGTATCTCTCCGTCGTCATCCCCGCTTACAACGAAACCGCCAACATCCGCGCTGGCGCCTTGGAGTCAGTCGCACGCTACTTGAGCGCGCAACCCTACGAGTATGAAGTGATCATCGTGGATGACGGCAGCGTGGACGAGACAGCAGCGCTTGCCGAGGCGTTTGCTGCCGAACAGCGCGGCTTCCGCGTGATCCGCAACCCGCATCGCGGCAAAGCGTTCACCGTCGCCACAGGGTTGCGCGCCGCGCGCGGCGCGATCGCCTTGTTCACCGACATGGACCAAGCGACGCCCATTCACGAGGTTGAGCGGTTGCTGCCTTGGTATGCGCAAGGCTACGACGTGGTGATTGGCTCGCGCGGCACATACCGGCGCAATGCGCCGCTCTGGCGCAAGTTCATGTCGC
>JANWUW010000043.1 GCA_025057935.1 Thermoflexales bacterium | reverse complement strand
CGCTGGGTCCTGCTCGCTCCACAGCGGCTTAGGCGTGTAGAGCGGGTATTCGACAGTCGCGCTGGCGAGCGTTTCGCCGCGCTCATTGATCAACAGCGCTTTAACGGCTGTGGTGCCAAGGTCAATGCCCAGCAGTGCCATGACATGCTCCTGAGCTGCTTGCGATGATGACGCAGAGTGTAACTTAAGCTTGACCTTGAGGCTGGGGAGGCGGTTCTTTCTTCGGCGGGATGACGCAGATGAAACCAAGAGGTTGGTCAGGCGGCGCTTTGAACTGGTGAATCTCGTGTGGCGCGATGAAGATCGCGTCGCCGACGCCGATAGGGTGCCACGTGTCGCCGAGCAGCACTTGCCCGCCGCCCTGAACGATGATCACGCCGTGAGGGTGTGCGTGGCTCTCATAGGAAGAGTGCCCGCCTGGCGGAATGACGAAGTAGCGAATGATGAAGTCCTGCGCGCCCTCGTCGCGCCCAATCAAGATACGCCGCACGGCGCCCGGCGCAGCGCCGCCTTCATACACATGCGCCCTGACCGTGGCGTAGTCCCACGTGCCAGTAGCGTTGAGTTGTCGGTGGATCACGCCCATGCGAGTATCCTCCTTGTCACAGCAGCAATCCTGGGTGTTCGAGAGCTTGCTTAAGATCGCTTAAGAAGCGCCCCACCTGCGCTCCGTCCACGATGCGGTGATCGGCGCTTACGGTGAGCGTAGCTACGGGCGCGACCAGTGGCTGATCGCGATCGTCCACAATCATGCGTTTGGTCGCGCGACCAACGGCAAGGATCGCCGCTTGGGGTGGGTTGACGATTGCCGTGAATCGATCCACGGCGAACATACCAAGGTTTGAGATGGTGAACGTGCCGCCTTGCACGTCCGCAAGCTGCAGTTGTCCTGCGCGCCCGCGCGCAGCGATGTCGTTGAGGCGCGCAGCGATTTCGAGCAGGTTGAGGCGATCAGCGTGATGAATCACCGGCACAATCAGCCCCTCGTCCATCGCCACTGCGACGCCGATGTTAATGTCACTCCACTCCACGATGGCGTCGTTCTCGAAGCCAGCGTTTAACGCTGGATGCCGCTGTAGCGCCCACGCGCACACCTTCACCAGCAGCGCCGTGAGCGTGACTTTGGGTTTACCCTCTTGTTGTGTCGTGCGCCAGTCGTCCACAAGCGACAGCGCACGGCTCATGTTCACGTCCACGCTGACGTTGAACTGCGGCGCCTCGCGCATGCTTTGCGTCAGGCGCTGCGCAATGGTGCGCCGCATGCCCACCAGCGGCACCACGCGGCGCACAGCAGGCGTTGCGCGCGCTGGCTGAGGCGCAGGTTGCGGCTCAGGCGTCGCTGGTGGTGTGACCGCGGCGATCGCCTGCATGCCGCTCTCACGGCGCTGCGCGGCGGCGCGCTCCACGTCCGCGGACTGAATGCGGCCGCCCGGCCCGCTGCCCTGCACACTGCGCAAATCCACTTCAAGCTCGCGCGCTAGCCGGCGCGCCGCTGGAACAGCCGCCACCTTCTCTACGCTGAGCGGTTGAGACTGCACTCGCAAGCGGGCAATGAACGCCTCAACGTCTTGGCGGGTGATTTGTCCGTCGCGCCCAGTGCCGACGACTTGCTTGAGGTCAATGCCGTGTTCGGCAGCGAGCTTGCGCGCGATAGGCGTGGCACGCACCTCGCCCTCACTCACTGTCCCTTGCGATTGCACGGTTGGCGTTGTGGAGGGAGGCGCTGCCGTGGCTAGCTCGCCTGGTGCAGCAAGATAGGCGATCGGCTGACCGATCGGCACAGTGGCGCCGACGTCGGCGAGGATCTGCGTCAACACGCCATCCGCAGGGGATTCGACCTCCATTGTGATCTTGTCGGTCTCCACCTCCAGCACTGCTTCCCCTTTGGTCACTGTCTCGCCCACTTGTTTCAGCCAGCGCACAATGGTGCCGCTCTCCTGCGCCATCTCGAATTTGGGCATGATGATCGGGATCGGCATAGCGGCTTCTCCGCGTACGGGTTAGAGTTGGAGCCGCGCCAGCTTGCGGGCGTACTCGGCGATGTTCTCAGTTTGGGGTGTTGCTGCGCGCTCCATGGTGCGGTTGTAGGGGATGGGCGTGTCGGCGCCGCCGAGGCGGATGATCGGTGCCTCGAGGTAGGCAAAGGCTTCGCTCTGAGCCACTGCAGCCGCGATCTCTGCCCCGTAGCCGCCGAGCAGCGGCGCCTCGTGCGCGATGAGCAAGCGCCCAGTCTTCTTCACCGATTGGACGATGGTGTGCAAGTCGTAGGGCTTGAGCGTGCGCAGGTCGATCACTTCGCAGTCAATGCCTTCAGCGGCGAGCTGCTCCGCAGCTTCCATAGCGCGTACAGCCGTCATGCCAGCGCTGACGAGGGTGAGATGTCGCCCTTCGCGCCGAATTGCCGCTTTGCCAATCGGCACGATGTAGGGCTGCTCGGGGACTGGACCCTTCAGCTTGTACGCCAGCTTCGGCTCCACGAAGATGATCGGGTTTTGGTCGGAGATGGCAGCGAGCAGCAACCCTTTCATGTCGTAGGGGGTGCTGGGCATCACTACCTTCAAGCCGGGCACGTTCACGAACCATGATTCAAGGCTTTCGCTGTGCTGAGCGGCAGCACCAGTGCCGCTGCCCGCTGGCAAGCGCACCACCATCTGGCAAATGGTGCGGCCGCCAAACATGTAACGCACCTTCGCTGCTTGGAGCACAATCTGCTCCATCGCCAGCGTCACAAAGTCCTGGAACTGGAACTCAGCGATCGGCACAAGCCCTGTCATGCCCGCGCCGAAGGCGACGCCGGCGATGGCGTTCTCGCTGATGGGCGTGTCGCGCACGCGCTCAGGCCCAAAGCGATCGTAAAGCCCAAGCGTGACGCCGAACGCGCCGCCGTATTTGCCAATGTCCTCGCCAATCAGCACCACGTTTGGCGCAGCTTCCATCGCTTGCGCCATGGCTTCGCGCAGGGCTTCGCTGCCGGTTAGCTCGCGCGTGCCGGGCGGTGGTTCGCTGCCAGCGTGTTGCTTAAAGGTGCGTGTAAACCAGGTGGGCAACGGGCGGTCTCCGAAGGGCTGCGGCGCTTGCAACGTCAGCCCGCGCAGCGCCCGATCCATAGAGTTTGCCGGCTCTTCGTAGTACACCTCGTCCAGCAAGGCAGTCGGATCTGGCTCTGGCGAGGCGTCGGCGAAGGCAACGGCTTCTTCAACCGCAGCGTAGGCGCAGGCGCGAATGCTGTCTGCCTCTTCGCGTGTGAGGATGTTGTGCTCGATCAGGTAACGCTCGAAACGCAGGATGGGATCGCGCGCCTGCCACTCCTTGACCTCTTCTTTGGAGCGATACACTTGCTTGTCGCTGCGCGAGTGCCCTTTGTAGCGATAGGTGAGCACTTCGATCAGCGAAGGACCTTCACCGCGCCGGGCGCGATCCACTGCTTTCTTCGCCTCTGCGTACACTGCCAGCACGTCCATCCCGTCCACTTGCACGCCGGGCATAGCGTAGGCTGCGGCGCGATCGGCGATGCGCACGGGGATGGCGTATTTCGCTGGCATGCTCATGGCGTACTGGTTGTTCTCGCATACGAACACCACTGGCAGCTTCCAAATGGACGCCATGTTGAGCGTCTCGTGGAAGTTGCCGTTGTTCACCGCACCGTCGCCGAAGAAACACATCACCACGCGCCCAGTTTTGAGCAGATGCGCGCTGAGCGCAGCGCCGACGGCGCTGCCCATGCCGCCGGCGACGATGCCGTTGGCGCCGAGGTTGCCTAGCTCCACATCCGCCATGTGCATGCTGCCGCCCAAGCCGCGGCACACCCCTGTGCGTTTCGCGAGCAGCTCCGCCATCATCTCGCGCACGTCTTGACCTTTGGCGATAGCATGGCCGTGCCCGCGGTGGGTGCTGGTGATCTGATCGTGGGGCTCGAGCGCGGCGATGCATCCCACTGCGCTGGCTTCCTCGCCAATGTAAAGGTGCATTGTGCCGTGCACTTTCCCGGCAAAGTACTGCTGTTCAGCTGCTTCCTCAAATGCACGGATGAGGTGCATCTGATAAAGCATGTGGAGCAGCTTGTCGCGGGGGAGTAAGGCAGCTGCAGTTCCGACCGTTAAGCTCTCTGCGGCAGTCATTGCTGTTTGTTAAACAGTGTCACAAATATAGCGAGGGGGTGAGAGAAATGTCAAGCAATGGTGAATGGAAATCACGTATGTGAAACTAAGGGATAACGACCGCCTTGATGCCTTCGCGATGCTGGGCGACTGCAAA